>NC_004113.1:1334285-1667857 GCF_000011345.1 Thermosynechococcus vestitus BP-1 | reverse complement strand
CCCGGTGGCTGGTTTGCCCTCATTGATTTTCACCGTCCCCAAGTGCCCCTCCTTTGGCCGGGGATTGCCCTCTTTTTCTGGCTCTTTGAAACGGAAACGGCTTGGCAACTGCTGCAAACGGACTTAGCTGAGCAGCTACGGCTACAGGGCTTTACTGTGGAGCGGCAGACTTACCACCTAGGACGCAGTTTACAGGTTCTCCATGGCCGCAAACCCTGCGCAAACGATTAAGATATATGAACGACTTGCAACACGAGTGCGATAGTGATGGTCAGTTCACCGCCCCAACTAGAGATCAACTTAGAGACCGATGCCGAATTTGTAGCGCGGCACATTGGTATTACGCCCAGCGATCTACCGAAGATGTTGAGCCTGTTGGGATATGGCAGCCTCAAGGAACTCATCAATGCCGTCATTCCGCCGGAGATTCGTTTGCAACGCCCTCTTGCCCTTAGCGAGGGTCTGAGTGAAACGGCAGCCCTGCAAAAATTACGCACCCTTGCCCAGCAAAACCAAGTTTGGCGCAGCTATATCGGCATGGGCTACTACAACTGCATTACACCCTCCGTCATTCAGCGCAACATTCTTGAAAACCCCGGCTGGTACACCCAGTACACCCCCTACCAAGCGGAAATTGCCCAAGGACGCCTGGAAGCCCTCCTTAACTTTCAAACCCTGGTGAGCGATCTGACGGGCCTGGCCATTGCCAATGCCTCCCTCCTCGATGAAGCCACGGCTGCCGCCGAAGCCATGACCCTGAGCTTCAATGCCTGCCGTCAAAGGGGCGCCAACCGCTTCCTGGTGGCCCAGGATTGCCATCCCCAAACCCTTGCCGTTCTGCGTACCCGTGCCCTACCCCTTGGCATCCAGATTGTGCCCATTGACCCGATCGCTGGGGAATTGCCCTGGGAGAATGCCTTTGGCCTCCTCCTGCAATATCCCGCTAGCGATGGCGCGGTGCGATCGCCCCAAGCCCTGATTGCCGCTGCCCATGAACGGGGACTTCTGGTGACCGTAGCCACGGATTTGCTGGCCTTGACCCTGTTGAGGCCGCCGGGGGAATTGGGGGCAGATATTGCCGTGGGTAGTTCGCAGCGCTTTGGGGTGCCCTTGGGCTATGGGGGTCCCCATGCCGCCTTCTTTGCCACCCGTGAAGACTTTAAGCGGCAGTTGCCAGGGCGCCTAGTGGGGGTTTCCCACGATGCCTTGGGGCAAAGGGCATTGCGCCTTGCCCTGCAAACCCGTGAGCAGCACATCCGTCGTGAAAAGGCTACCAGTAACATTTGCACTGCCCAAGTCCTGCTGGCAGTGGTAGCCAGTATGTATGCCGTCTATCATGGGCCCGATGGGCTGCGGCAAATTGCTGAGCGCATTCATCAACGGACGGTGAGACTGGCAGCAGGTTTAGAAGCGGCAGGCTATCAACTCTACTATTCTGAATTTTTTGACACCCTACGCATTGGCTTGGGGAACTTGCCCGTGCCTGTGCTCAAGGAGCGGGCAGCGGCAGCCCGCATCAACCTGCGCTACTTTGACGATGGCAGTGCGGGTATCAGCCTCGATGAGACCACCACTGAGAAAGATGTAGCGGATTTACTGGCCCTCTTTGGCGCCCGTCCTGCTGAAGTTGAGGGGGGCGATCGCCTGCCCGCCGCCCTGAAACGTCAATCCCCTTATCTCCAGCACCCGGTCTTTCAGGACTACCACAGCGAACACGCGCTGCTGCGCTACATTCATCGCCTTCAGGCCAAGGATCTCTCCCTCACCACCTCAATGATTCCCCTTGGCTCCTGCACGATGAAGCTGAATGCCACAGCTGAAATGCTGCCCATCAGTTGGCCAGAATTCAATCAGCTCCATCCCTTTGCTCCCCAAGAACAGGCTCAGGGATACCAGGCGCTCTTTCGGGAACTGGCGGCCATGCTGGCGGAAATTACGGGCTTTGATGCCATTTCCCTGCAACCCAATGCTGGCTCCCAAGGGGAGTATGCGGGACTCTTGGTGATTCGTCAGTACCACCACAGCCGCGGCGAAAGTCAGCGCAATGTCTGTCTCATTCCCACCTCTGCCCATGGCACCAACCCCGCCAGTGCCGTGATGGCTGGCATGCAAGTCGTGGCTGTGAATTGCGATGCCCAAGGCAACATTGATGTGGCGGATCTGGCGGCCAAGGCTGAGACCTATGGCGATCGCCTGGCGGCCTTGATGATCACCTATCCCTCCACCCATGGCGTCTTTGAAACGGGAATTTGCCAAATCTGCGACATCATCCATCGCTACGGTGGGCAAGTTTATATGGATGGTGCGAATATGAATGCCCAAGTGGGGCTGTGCCGTCCGGGGGACTTTGGTGCTGATGTTTGCCATCTCAACCTCCACAAAACCTTTTGTATTCCCCACGGTGGGGGTGGGCCGGGGGTGGGGCCCATCGGAGTCAAGGCCCATTTAGCTCCCTTTTTGCCAACGACGCAGGTGATTCCCCAGGGGTCAGAAACTGGCCCTGTGACCGCCGCACCTTGGGGCAGTGCCAGTATTTTGCCGATTTCATGGATGTATATCACCCTGATGGGGGGGGTGGGGCTGACCCGGGCCACGGCGATCGCCATCCTCAACGCCAACTACATTGCCAAACGCCTTGAACCCTACTATCCCGTTCTCTACAAGGGTGCCCACGGCTTGGTGGCCCACGAGTGCATTCTCGATCTGCGTCCCCTGAAAAAATCAGCGGGGATTGAGGTGGAGGATATTGCCAAGCGGTTGATGGACTACGGCTTCCATGCTCCCACTGTCTCTTGGCCAGTGCCCGGCACGCTGATGATTGAACCCACAGAGAGTGAAACCAAGGCGGAATTGGATCGCTTCTGTGAGGCGATGATTGCCATTCGTTCAGAAATTGCTGAAATTGAGGCCGGGGTCAGCGATCGCCAGCAAAACCCCCTGAAAAATGCCCCCCATCCAGCACTGATGCTGGCCACAGAGCCATGGCCCTACCCCTATTCGCGGGAGGTGGCCGCCTACCCTGCCCCCTGGCTGCGGGAGTACAAATTCTGGCCAGCGGTAGCCCGTATTGACAATGCCTATGGCGATCGCCACCTCGTTTGTACCTGCTCAATGCCCCTGACCAACTAGGGAGAGCCTGAGAGGGTGGTACATGTCCCTGAGTTCAGACAGGGGGATACGTATACCCTCTCACGGAGGTATTAGGTGTCAGGTCCAGCGTTTTAGCGTCGGGCAGTGGAAAGAATCCCCGACCTTTAGGTGTGGGGAGAAAGTCAAAAGCCTAGAGTCTTAAGCAAAGCTAAAATTTTTGCGAAAGTTGCCGATTTGCCTTGTCCAAGCCAAAAAGGAATTGCTAAAAGTAAGGCAGGTCAACCTCTGGGTGGTTCTATGGCATTGGAGAGCCTCGACACCGTTGTACTTTCCCGTTGGCAGTTTGCCCTCACGGCCATTTTCCATATGCTTTGGCCGGTCTTGACGACGGGCATGAGTATTTACCTCGTAGTCATCGAGGGGCTGTGGCTGAAAACCAAGAACCTGACCTACTATCACCATGCTCGCTTTTGGTCAAAGCTATATATCCTCAACTTTGGCATTGGCGTGGCTTCGGGGTTACCAATGGCCTTTCAGTTTGGCCTAAACTGGGCTCCCTTCTCTGAATCCGTGGGGGATTTCTTTGGTACCCTTTTGGGCTTTGAGGCCACCATGGCCTTCATGCTAGAAGCCAGCTTCTTGGGCATTATGATTTTTGGCTGGCAACGGGTACCGCCGGTGATGCACTGGATTTCGACCATTTGTGTTGCCTTTGGTGCCAACCTCTCCACCTTCTGGATTCTCTCGGCCAACTCATGGCTCCAGACTCCTACAGGGGGCGTGTTTGTCGAGGGTAAATTCCGCGTTCAAGACTACTTCCAGGCGATCGCCAACCCCTTCATGGTCAAGAGCTTTGCCCACATGTTCTTTGCCACCCTTGAAACGTCCCTTTTTGTGATTGGTGGCATTAGTGCTTGGTATTTGCTGCAAAACCGCCTACCCAATTTCTTTACCAAATCCCTAAAGGTGGTGTTGGTCATGGCCTTGGTGATTGCCCCCCTACAGGTCTTTGTCGGCCACCTGAGTGCTGAGCAGGTCTATCACTACCAACCGGCCAAGCTAGCCGCCATGGAAGCCCTCTGGGAAACTGTGCCAGCGGGTACCCCCGCAGACTGGAGTGTAATTGCCTTACCCAACGAGGCGGCAGAAACCAATACCTTTGAAGTGAAAATCCCTGCTCTGTTGAGCTACCTACTGGCACTGCGGCCCAAGCTAGACACCCCCATTCTTGGCTTGAAGGAGTGGGCACCCAGCGATCGCCCCCATCTGGTTGGCCTGATTTACTATTCCTTTCGACTGATGGTGGCCATTGGTCTGTACCTCGCTGCCCTGGCAATTGTCACGATTTTTGTTTGGTGGCGCACGGGTCTTGAGGGCGATCGCCTGCGCAATTACCAGTGGCTCTGGTGGGGCTGGATTTTTGCGGGGCCCTTGGGGTACCTTGCAGTTGAAGCGGGCTGGATTGTGCGCTGTGTCGGGCGTCAACCCTGGATTGTCTATGGTCAGTTGCGAACGGCTGAAGCCGCTTCCGATTTACCCCCCCAAGTGGTGCTCTTTTCCCTCAGCGGCTTGGTTGCCCTCTACACAATTTTCTTCTTTGCAGCTCTTTTCTTTGGCAGTCGCATCATCCAAAAAGGCCCCAACGTTGCTTTACCAATACCCGGCCAAGCCAATGCGGAAGAACTGGAAATTCGCATCAAATTGGCCCAACACCAACCCGATCGCCGTCCCCTAGACATTTAGCAATAAGGAAATAGCAATACCCATGGAACCCAGTCCCCTTGCCCCCCTAGAGCACTTTCTGCCTCAGGTGTGGTTTTTTATCCTTGGTCTATTCCTCTTTCTCTACATTCTGCTGGATGGCTTTGACCTTGGTATTGGCATTCTCTCCCTCACCAGTAGCAATGAACGGCGCCGCAATATCCTCATGACTAGCCTTGGCAATGTCTGGGATGCCAATGAGACATGGCTAGTGCTGATGGGCGGATCCCTATTTGGCGCCTTCCCCTTGGCCTATGCCACCATCCTCAACGCGCTTTACCTGCCGGCAGTGATTATGGTCGTGGGGTTGATTTTGCGGGCAGTCTCCTTTGAGTTTCGCGAAAATGCCAATAATAAACGGGTGTGGAACCTTGCCTTTGGCATTGGCAGTTTCCTAGCGGCCTTGGGGCAGGGTTTTGCGGTGGGCACCGTGTTTGAGGGCATCAAAGTGGATGCTGCGGGTCACTTTGCCGGCGGCATATGGGATTGGTTGACATGGCACTCCCTGTTGGTGGCACTGACGCTGATTCAGGGCTATGTGCTGATTGGGTCAACCTATCTGATTTACAAAACCACAGGTGAGTTGCAGCAAACCCACTATCGCACCGCCACAATTGCTGCTTGGACGACGTTTATCGGTGCCGTTTTAATCACGATTACTGCCCCCATCTTCCATGAGCAACTGCGTGCTCAACTGTTTCAGCCCCCTCTGTTCTACATTTTTGCGGCTATTCCACTGCTGGGGGTGTTGCTTATCTTTCTATTGCTGCGTAGTTTACAAAAACGGGAAGAAGTCATGCCCCTCGTCTGGACGTTTCTCCTGTTTCTCCTCTCATTTATTGGTTTGGGGTTTGTGATTTTTCCCAACATTATTCCTCCCAGTGTCACCATTTACGAAGCTTCAGCATCTCCTAGTGCCCAAGTCTTTATGTTGATTTTTGTGGCTTTCTTAATTCCGATTATGCTGGCCTACAATCTCTACAATTATTTGGTGTTCCGGGGCAAAGTCGTGGCCTAGGTCTTGGCAGGTAATAGAGATCAAAACAGCCGATGCTGTTTTCCGGGTATTTGAATGCGTTCGCGTTTGTGAGCTGGCTGAGGGAGTATTGTTTGCCAGCGTTAGAGAAACCTTTGCCGTGGAGGACGGATCATACACCGATTCATCCGAAAGGGGTGATTCAGACAGTATCAAAGCAGCGGGTCATGAGGTGTTACTCTCCTAATTTACTCTCCTAATTTGAACAGATTGAGCAGGACTTGAGTGGGCTGAAGTCAGGGCGGATGTATGTAGGGCCAAACGGTTCTACTGATCAGGTGATTCGCAATTATTGTGCTGGGTAGTGTCTCATTCTTTATTGGAATGACTATAAATGGAATAATCACAAAAGACGGAAATAGCCTAAAAAGACCGGTCTCTCCAGCTTTGACAATTTCACATTCAGGTCACCGAGAGCTAAAGGCTCCTAAAAGCCGAGCAGAGACACACCGATGCTCCCTGTGGTGAAATGTTATCTAGTCTAATGGCGAGTTTCAAACTGGATCAAAACTAGTTTATCGGGACAATTCCTTGATTAGGAGGTTGCCCATTTCGCGACAGCCCACAAGCGTGCAGCCCTCAGACATTAAATCGCCGGTGCGGTAGCCCTGATCTAAAACGGCAGTAATGGCCTCTTCGATCGCTTGCGCTGCCGCTGGTTGGTTCAGACCATAACGCAGCATCATTGCCGCACTGAGCACCATGGCGAGGGGGTTGGCCTTGTCTTGGCCGGCAATGTCGGGGGCAGAGCCATGAACCGGTTCAAACAGAGCTGGCCCCGATTCCCCTAGGCTGGCGGAGGGAAGCATGCCAATACTACCGGTGAGCATGGCGGCAATATCGGAGAGGATATCACCAAAGAGGTTACTGGTCACAATCGTGTCAAACTGTTTCGGGGCGCGCACCAGTTGCATTGCTGCATTGTCCACATAAAGGTGCGTCAGTTCCACATCCGGGTACTCAGCACTGAGGGCGGTCAGGCGATCGCGCCACAGTTGGGAGACTTCAAGGACATTGGCCTTATCCACGGAGCAGAGTTTGCCCTGCCGTTTGCGAGCGGTTTCAAAGGCAACACGGCCAATGCGATCAATTTCCGTGGCGGTATAGGCCATCGTATTCACCCCCCGCTGCTCACCCGTTTCAGTGGTGAAAATACCGCGCGGTTGACCAAAGTAAATGCCACCCGTCAGTTCGCGCACCACCATGAGATCCACACCGGCAATCACTTCCGGCTTGAGGGAGGAGGCATGGAGAAGCTGGGGAAAGATTTTGGCGGGGCGTAGGTTGGCAAATAAACCTAGACCAGACCGCAGGGCAAGTAATCCGGTTTCCGGGCGCAGATGACGGGGTAGGCTATCCCACTGCGTTCCGCCAATGGCAGCTAGGAGCACGGCATCACTCTGACGACAGGTGGCTAGCGTTGCTGCTGGCAAGGGTTCCCCCACAGCATCAATGGCGCAGCCCCCCACAAGGGCGGGAACAAAGTCAAAGTCCAACCCAAAGCGAGGGGCGATCGCCCGCAATACATCAAGGGCAACGGCCGTAATTTCTGGGCCAATACCATCCCCCGCCAAAACAGCAATGCGATACGTGGTTGCCATGCCTGTCTCAAAATCACCGATCTTCTAATCTACACCAGCAGTGGTCTTCCCTTGGGGCTATGGGGAGAGATAGCCATCCGGTAAGATTGCCTCGCTCATATCCACGGCGCTCAGATCAACACCATTGAGGCTGGCACCGGTGAGAATCGCCTCAATGAGATTGGCTCCCCGCAGATCAGCACCGCTGAGATTGGCACCCATCAAGTTGGCGCCAATGAGAATGGCAGAGCTGAGATTAGCTCCCCGCAGCAGTGCTTGAGCCAGGCTCACCCCCCGCAAATCCGCTCCAACAAGATTGGCTTTATCCAAACAGGCATGGCGTAAATTGGCTTCTTTGAAGGCCACTTCGCGGAGATTGGCTTCCTCAAGGCGAGCCCGACGCAAATTCGCTCCGATCAAAATCGCCCGCTCTAGATTGGCCTGCTGCAAATTGGTGGCACTGAGATTGGCACCCCGTAAATTGGCCTGTAGCAGTTGACTTTCCCGCAAGACGGCATCCGTGAGATCAGCCCCTCGCAGGTAGGCTTCAGTTAAGTTGGCACGGGTGAGGTTGGCACGTTCAAGTTCGGCAAGGGTCAGATCTGTGAGCGTCAAGTTGGCATCCCGCACAATTGCTTCACTCAGTTGGGCACCGGTGAGATTGGCCTCACTGAGATCGGCATTGGCAAGGTTGGCACGGGTCAGATCCGCCCCTGTCAGGTTGGCTTTGCGCAGCGATACCCAACGTAGATCGGCACTCACTAAAATCACACCCCGCAGATCAGCCCCCCGTAAATCCGCTTGACTGAGATTGGCGCCAGTCAGAATGGCTCCCCGCAAATCGGCCCTTTGCAGATTTGTGCTCTGGAGGGCAGCATCGGTGAGGTCGGCACGGGAAAGATCAATGCCCGTTAGAATACATCGACTCAGATGAGCACGGCGCAAGTGTATGCCGGCAAAGTCGCGATCGCCGACGCTATATCGTTTCAGTAAGACATCAGGCTCCACAGTAGTTGAGTCGCGTCCTTAAGTAGCAGCTCTGGGTCTAGTCGGTCTAGTTTAGCGTTTCCCCCCTTTTCGCTGAACTTACGGGGATGGAAGTGGGTTTGAGGCGAATTCGAGCAATGTAGTGGGTAAACTGATTATCTCGCACATGACTGGTGATGCCTAAGGCAGCAAAGGGTTGGAGCGATCGCGCCACTTGAGGGGCCAGTTCGGGCAAGAGTAAGTTATTTTGCAATGACTGCAGGTTACTCAAATTCAGGTAAAACTGTGTGTCCTTGGGCTGGGGAAGTACCGCACGGTAAAGGGGAGAGTCGGCAAGGGAGCGTTCAGGTCGGCGACTCATATCCATCAGAGGACCGAGTCCCAAAAAGAGGATCTGGTCATTGAGCCAGCCATGCTGCCCCACAGGCAAACCTGGGGGAAGGCGCCAAGTCGTGAGGGGTTGGGGGTCTGTTGCGGTTTGTTGCACTTGCCACCGCAGGCGATCGCGAATTTGGGTATCGAGTTGGCTAAGGGTTTGGCTGGCTTGGGGGCGATCGCTGGTCTGAGCGAGAAAGAGTAAGCTAGGGACATTTCCCAAGGCGGGAAGGGGCACAAAGGCAGCCGCAAATTCGCCATCCATCCAAGGCACAAAAGCCTGTTGCCAATCGAGGCCAGTGAGATCTTTAACGGTGCTGGCGATCGTTTCTTTGACGGAGGCGGGGGTATTCTGCCATAAATTCTTGAAGGAGCCTGTAGCGTAAAAGGCAAGGGTTGTTTCAGGGACAAGACGGCTGAGTTCACGGCTTTGACCTTCACGGACCAAGGCTTGATTCTGCTCAGGGCGCCAAGTCACCGCCTCCACTTCAATTTGCTCAGGAGTCATATCGGCGGTGAGCACGATCCCTTGCAGTTCCCGTGGCGGCTCAGGTAGACTTCCCTCAGGAGCAGCCATCTGACTGGCTAAAAAGGTGGGCAAGTTCACGTAGAGTTCCACCAGGGGGCGGTGATCGGATAAGCCTTTGATTGCCCGTTGATAGGTGGGCTGACTGGCAATGCCGTTGTTGGCTTGGGCGGTGGCAATGACTTGTTGCAGGGCGCTCTGGTGCTGACTCCAGAGGATGTAGGCTTGGTCTTGATGCTTGAGGAGGGCGATCGCGCCACTATGGGGGTCAGGGAGAATCCCCTTGGCCCTAAAAATTTTCACCTCCTTGATTTCTGTGATCGGGTCGCCAATCACACTTTGCAGAAGTTGCTCCCCCATCGGTACATTCAGCGTTGGCACAACCCAAATGTAGGGCGGCACGGGCGATTCCTTTACCGATTCCGGAGTAATGGGCAGCAGCACAAGGGTGGCGCGATCGCCAATAAAGGGACGCACGTCTTTGAGGTAATCCAGTTGGGCCAGATTCACTCCCTCGGGCGAGAGAGGATCATAGGTGGGGTTCAACCATGGTTGGGCGCGTAACAGGCCAGTTTGGGCAAGGGCTTCCCAAGGTTGGGGATCCGTGGGTAAGGTAAGGGTCAATAGGGCATTATTGGGGGCGATCGCCATTCCGGGGGCGATCGGACGTTGACTGAAGCGTTGCCATAGGAAAACCCCGGCAGCAGTGGCGGTCCCTACAATGACCAGGGCGACACCACCCACCAACCAAGGGCGAACTTGAGGGCGAGAGCCCACAGAAGGCTGCGATTGGGTCGTCATTGCCTTTCTCCAACGGGATTGTAAAGAGTTGTCCGCTGCTGCGGCGTTCGACCCAAGGAGTGAATGGCTGCCACAAGATCCTCTGGGCTAACCCCTGTACCCCCCTGTGCTCCAGCCACTGATGTAATGTGTTCTTCCATCAAGGTCCCCCCTAGATCATTGCACCCCCAGTTGAGAGCCATTGTTGCCCCCCTAAGGCCTAGTTTGACCCAACTGGGCTGATGGTTGACAATCCACTGCCCCAAAAAGAGCCGCGCCACTGCCGTTAGCACCAACGTGGGTAATAACCGTGGTTGGTGGTGTCCTACCCATTGTCGCATTGCTTTGGGGGCAAGTTCCCCAACATAGGGCAGCAGGATAAACTCGGTGATACGGGCGGGATAGTCATGTTCCAAAGCCTTTTGTTGAAGTTGCTGTAGGTGTTGCAGGTGAGCCATCTGATCCGCTGGGGTTTCAATATGGCCGCAGAGCATCGTACTGGTCGTCCACACCCCCAAACGATGGGCCGTCTCCACAATCTCAAGCCAAGTGGCGGTGCGAATTTTTTCAGGGCAGATTTTTGAACGCACGGCATCCACCAACACTTCCGCAGCGGTGCCGGGCATGGAGTCTACCCCAACTTCATGGAGGGCGGCAATCACTTGGGCATAGGAGCAGCCATCCTCACGGGCAATGAATTGAATTTCTTGGGGCGAAAAGGCATGGAGATGGATCTGGGGAAAGGCTGTTTTAATTTCCCGCACTAGGAATTGGTAGTAGCGCAAACTGGAGCCGCCTTCCTTGGCGGCCGGATTGAGTCCCCCCTGCATACAGATTTCTGTAGCCCCTTGGGCAACTGCCTCAGCCACCTTGCTCAGTATCGTTTCAATGTTGAGCCAGTAGGCATCGCTAGCGGTGGCATCGCGACGAAAGGCACAAAAGGCGCAGTGTTGCTCACAGATATTCGTGAAGTTGATGTTGCGGTTAATGACGTAGGTGACAGTGTCTCCCACCTGTTGCTGGCGCAGGCGATCGCTCGCAGTTTGCAGTGCCCTGAGTAGTGGGGGCAATGGCTCTTGAGGATCGCTGGTTGTCGCTAAGGGAAGGGCGGTGGTCAAAAGGGCTAAGGCTTGTTGGGCAGAAATACCATTGTTGGTCAAAATCTCCTCTAGCTTGGCGATCGCCGCTATGGTCTGCATGGGACAGCCTCCAGCTTTGGCAAACTAGGGCACCATTTTTGTAGCTTAATCACAGTCCTTTTCTAAAATATGGGAAACGTGGAAGGGGGAATGGCGATGGCAGTAGAAGCGGTGGGCATGGTGCAGGTCTTAGGGTACCCGGCAGCCCTTGCTGTAGCCGATACATTGGTGAAAGCCGCTCAGGTCACCCTTGTCAGTTGTGAGGGGATTGGTGCAGGCTACTGGACAGTGGTGATCCGGGGAGAGGTGGCGGACGTGAAGGCGGCGGTCGGAGCAGCGCGATCGCTGAGTGGCCAAGCGGTGATCTCTTACCAGATTATTGCCCGTCCCGATGGCAATCTGGAACAGGTCCTGCCCATTGGTGTTCCTCACCAGCCACCTGAGGATTTTCTGCTTTGAGTTGGTTATCGCCCATCCGCAGCCCTCGTCGATGCACTTAACGCCCTCTCATTCCCTGGCATTCACTGGGATGCTTGCAGTTGCTTTACCTGTTCGGGGGTGAGAATTGTCAGCATTTCAACACGGGTATCCTGCATTACTTTCGACAACTGTGTTTTTTGATCGGGGCGCAGGGCAACCAAGTTCATCGCTTCACCGGTGGATTTCCCCTGTTTGATGGCATTGCGAAAGATGCGCTGTTGGTTGCGATCCAGGATCTGGAGGATGCGATCGTTGGTGCGCAGTGTCAACCGTAGTACCGCCTGTTTTTGCTCAACACTGAGATTGAGTTTTTTCATTTGCTCAGCGGTCAGTAGTCCGCCACTGGTTTGAGCCACAACTTGGGGGGGAAGGGTTGCGCCACTGATGCCTACCGCAAGGGCGATCGCCACCATCAATCGCTGAATATTCTTTTTCATGCTTGCCACCTTGCCACTACTGCGACGATTGCTACCCCTATTCTAGGCGGTCCAGGCAGGATGATTAAGGAGAGCATTGAGCACCTGTACGCCCCGCAGCTGATTGGTCAGGGGTAAATGTCCGCGGGGAGCACTCAAATCCCAGATAAATTCATTGGGATAGCGCGGCCAACGCTTACCCTGCCGCCAGCCAATTTTCTCCCAAAGCCGATCCCAGTTTTGACCACAACCCAGCCACAGTTGCCGCTGTACTGAATAACCAAAGCGGCCTAGGGAAAAGGCCAGCCACAACTGATCAATGGTTTGCAAATCCGGGATCGGCAACTGCTCCACCTCCGTGAAGTAAAGCCAGCGGCGTTTTTGAGCTAGGGGCCCGGCTAGTTCACAGAGTTTTTGCGTCGTCAGGCGATCAGCCGCTTCAAATTTTTCGGCCACCAGAAGTTTAGCCAGTTCTTGATAGTCCACCCCGCGATCGGAGCGCAGCGGAATCACCCCTTGGGGATAGTGTTGTTGTAAAAAGGCTTGAACAGAGGCTTCTGGGCTGTGGAATAGGAGACGATAGGCTTGACCACGAATCCAAGGGGCGGGTGGGGGGGAAAAGGTGGCACTGTCTTTGAGGAACTCCTGTAGGAGGTGATAACCTTCAGTGCCTGCCGTACTGAGGGTGCTCATGGCGGCCAGTTGGGATTTTTCGTTGCCGTTGTACAACTGCTCCTGTAAATCGGCTAAGGCTGGTTCTGTGGTGACCATGCGCCCGGTGACTCCTCCCCATGCAACTCTAGAATGCGTTGGACGATCGCCGTTGTTGAACTGGGAACCTCTACTTGAATGAATTCAATGCGGCCACCATAGCGCTGTACAGCCGCTGCTTCTGGTAGGGTCTCCAGTTGGTAATCGCCCCCCTTGACGTAGATCTCCGGTTGGAGAACCTCGATCAGGGTCGTGGCAGTGCGATCGCTAAATAGCACCACCGCATCTACTGATCGTAAACTAGCCAGCACCTCTGCCCGCTGCCCTTCGGGAATAATTGGCCGTTTTGGCTTGAGGGCGGCCACCGAGCGATCGCTATTTAAGCCCACCACCAAGCGTTTGCCCAGGGCACGGGCTGCCCCTAGATAGCGCACATGACCAGCGTGGATCAGGTCAAAACAGCCATTGGTCAATACCAAAGGGCGCCAATCTTGAGGCGCAGCATTGATGGCAGCAACAAGGGTTTCAAGGGTGTAAAGGTTCAGGGGACTTCTCCTTCTCCTAGGAACACTAGCTGAGGGTGCCACGAAATAGCCCTTGGGGGCGCACTAAAAGCACTGCCATCATCATCCCTAGGGCAACAGCCAGCTTGTATTCAGCAGGGATCATCCGTGTACTCATCTCTTGGGCAACACCAATGATCAGGGCGCCGGCGATCGCCCCGTAGGGGTTACCAATGCCACCCAGAATCACACTGGCAAAGAGGGGCAAGATCAAAAACCAACCCATCGTTGGCCGCACAGCGGTAATCAGGCCATAGAGACCCCCCGCCACCCCTGTGAGTACCCCTGCCAAAAGCCAAGTGCACAGCACCACCCACTCGACATCAATCCCGGAAACCCGCGCCAAGTCGAGATCATCAGCTACGGCTCGCATGGCCTTGCCTACCTTGGTGCGTTGGAGGATCAAATGCACAGTGGCGATCGCTACCACCGCCAAAATCATTACAATCACCTTCGAGTAAATAATTTTCACCCCGCCAACATCAAGGGCAGGGATGACGGGTAGCCGATAGGTTTGGTTTTCACTGCCCCAAATGAGGATCACAGCATTGCGCAGCAGGAATGACAGACCGATGGAAATAATAATCAGAGTTGTTGAGGTTGCGCGGCGATCGCGCATCGGCTGCCACAGGAGCTTCTCACTTAGGAGCATCAACCCGGCCGTCCCCAAGCCCCCAATCGCCATTGAGAGCCAAATATTCAGTCCTGTTGCATTGGCCACCAACGTCAGGTAGGCTCCCGCCGTCATGAAATCACCATGGGCAAAGTTGGGCAGGCGCAAAATGCCAAAGGTGAGCGTTAAACCCACGGCTGCAAGGGCAATAATACTCCCCACCGCCAAGCCATTAACGAAAAGTTGAATCAGTTGAATATCCATGAACAATTGCGACTAAAATTTTAGGAAGTGCGAAATGGACAGCGCCTGTTCATAGAATAGCGATCGGAGGAACGTTTTCACGATCCTTTTTTCTCTGATTAACAAAAGTGCTCTTGCCTCAGAAAATTCAAAAGTTAAGCAATAAATTTTATCACGTCTTAAATTGACAAAATGTAGCGATAATAACAAATAATAGTACGGATTCCCGAAGTTTCAGGTAGGGATTTACCCCCTTGGTCTTTTTCAGTGAGATTGCGTACCGTTGAGGCAGCCATGCTGCTGAGTCAATCGCGCGATTAGCATCAAGGCATCGGTGACCAACCGTATTGTTCGAGGAGGCTTATATGCGCATTGCTCAAGTCGCCCCCCTGTGGGAACGGGTACCGCCGCCAGCCTACGGGGGTGTGGAGTTGGTGGTGAGTCTGCTCACGGAAGAATTAGTCAAGCGGGGGCACGAGGTCACACTGTTTGCCAGTGGTGATTCAATGACCCAAGCCAAATTAGTTTCTACCTATCCCCACGCCATTCGCCTTGATCCTAATGTGCAGGAATATGCCGTCTATGAGGCTCTTCAACTGGGAGAAGTCTTTAGTCGCGCCAATGAATTTGATGTCATCCATTCCCATGTGGGCTATACGGCTTTACCCTACACCAGTCTAGTGAAAACACCCGTTGTTCACACCCTCCATGGTCGCTTTACGGCGGACAACGAGCGCATTTTCAGCCAATATCGCAATCAAAACTACGTCAGTATTTCCCATTCCCAGCGGCAACTGCGGGAGTTGAACTACATTGCCACGGTTTATAACGCCATTGCCGTGGAAACCCATCACTTCTATCCCCAGCCCAGCGATCCCCCCTATCTGGCCTTCTTGGGACGGCTCTCCCCCGAAAAAGGCCCTCACCATGCCATTGAAATTGCTAAGCGGGTGGGTATTCCGCTGCGGATGGCAGGTAAAGTGGACCGGGTCGATCGCGACTACTTCAAGGAATTAATTGAACCCCACATTGATGGTGAATTTATCCAGTTCATTGGCGAGGCGGATCATCCGACGAAGAATGCCCTCCTGGGGGGGGCGATCGCCATGCTCTTTCCGATTACGTGGCAAGAACCCTT
The DNA here is from genome assembly GCF_000011345.1 of Thermosynechococcus vestitus BP-1. Taxonomy (NCBI): domain Bacteria; kingdom Bacillati; phylum Cyanobacteriota; class Cyanophyceae; order Acaryochloridales; family Thermosynechococcaceae; genus Thermosynechococcus; species Thermosynechococcus vestitus. The sequence continues at coordinate 1,652,419 of NC_004113.1, read as the reverse complement.
TGGCCTAGTCATGATTGAATCCATGGCAGCCGGTACGCCAGTGGTGGCGATCGCCAAGGGAGCAGCCCCCGAAGTCATTGAGCATGGTAAAACCGGTTTCCTCTGTCACTCCGTCGAAGACTGTGTTGCTGCCGTTGCCCAAGTGCCGCAACTGGATCGCATGGCCTGTCGAGACTACGTTTGGCAGCGCTTCAGTGTCGAGCGGATGGTGAGCGAGTATGAAGCAGTCTATGATACCGTTCTCGCCAATACCTTTGTTCATAATGGACATCGTAGGGGAACAATTGAACTAATGGCCAGTTAGGTGTACCCCTAACCCCTTTGCAAAAGTCTTTCTTTGACCGTTATTCAAAAGGTGTATTTATGCAAGCATTATCAACCCGTACAGCAAAAAATACACTTCCCCGGGCCTTTGCCATGCCCCAGCCCCAGGTGCCTGCCCGTCAACCCATTGCCTTGATTTCTGTTCATGGGGATCCCGCCGCTGATGTCGGCCATGAATCCGCCGGTGGTCAAAATATCTATGTCCGACAATTGGGGGAAGCCCTAGCGGCAGCTGGCTGGCACGTGGATATGTTTACCCGCAAAACTGATCCCAATGACCCCGATGTGATTGAGCACAGCCCCCACTGTCGCACCATTCGCCTACAAGCAGGCCCGCTGACCTATATTCCTCGGGAAAAGCTCTTTGAGACCCTACCCAAGTTTGTCGAAGCCTTTAAGGCCTACCATGCCAAGTACGGCTATCCGCTGATCCACACCAATTACTGGCTCTCCGGCTGGGTGGGTTGGCAGTTGCGTCAGCAGTTCAATTTCCAATGGCTGCACACCTACCACTCCTTGGGGGTTGTCAAATATCAAGTGGCTTCAGAGCAAGCCCAACGGGATGAAACCCGCCTCATGGTCGAAAAAGCAATCCTTGAAAATGCCGACTGTGTGATTGTGACTAGCCCCCAAGAGGAAGCCTATCTGCGGCGCTGGGTCTCCAAGGCAGGGCAAACACGCCTGATTCCCTGTGGAACAAATTTGAAGCTCTTTTACCCAGTGGCCGATGCCCGTGCCCAACTGAATTTACCGGCCGATGAGCCGATTGTTCTCTATGTGGGTCGCTTTGATCGCCGCAAAGGGATCGAAACCCTCGTGGCGGCCATGGCTCAAATCCCCCAAGGTCAGCTCCTGCTGGTGGGAGGTAGTGATCCGCAGCGCAGCGATGGTGCTGAACGGCGGCGCATTGAAGGATTAGTTCAGGAGTACAACTTGGGCGATCGCGTGACCTTTGTGGGCCAAATTGACCACGAGTACCTGGCGGTGTACTACAGTGCAGCCAATGTCTGCGTTGTGCCCAGCTACTATGAACCCTTTGGCTTGGTGGCCATTGAAGCGATGGCCTGTGGAACGCCGGTGATTGCTTCCGCTGTGGGGGGGCTGCAATTCACAGTCATTCCCGAGGAAACAGGCTTACTGGTGCCGCCTCAGGATGCCAACGCCTTGGCCAATGCCATTCAACGCATCTTGGCTGATCCAGCGTGGGCGCGTACCCTTGGCAAAAATGGTCGCGAGCGGGTGCAAGCCCTTTTCAACTGGGAGGCGATCGCCCTTCAGATGGGGCAACTCTACCGTCAACTCTTTGCTGCCTCCCTCATGGGGAACTCCCCTCGCTTAGAGATGGTTAAGAACACCGCCTCACTGGCAGCGGTGACCAAAGCGGCCCTAGCCTCCTAAGGAGCTTAAACTCAGGGGCAGAGTGTCTAAAGACAAGATCAAGCAGCATATCCGCGGGAACGGTCGCGTCTATCTGTGCGCTCTGCCCGACTGTTAATTGCCCTTGCGGTGAAGAATTTGTTAAATTTTAGGGGATTGTTTATCGTTTTGTATCATTTCTGAAATCCAATGGTGCGGTGGCGATCGCTTTCTCCTCTATGGCCTGATGTTATTCTGGCGGCACTCATTCTAGGCCCCCTATTTGCCCCTTTCTTGACCGCCAGCAATTTTCTTTTTTTGCCTAAAATTGCTCAGATCATCTACACCATGGGGGATCATGTGTGTCCGCAACCGGAAATGGGGTTAATGGTGGCCCCCCCTTGGAAAATGGCCGTGTGTATGCGCTGCTACGGCACCCTTGCTGGAGTTCTCCTAACGCGCTGGTGGATTCAGCGTTCTAGGACTGGTCGGGAGTGGTACTGGCTACCGCAATATGGTCTGGGGGGCTTTTTCGTGGCGGTGGTGTTCATGCTGTTTTACCCCCTAGAGTGGGCACTACAACACTACGGCATTTGGGGCTATTCCAATTGGATTGTCTTTCCCTTTGGGGCGATCGCTGGATTGGGCTTAGGACTCCTGATCATGCCCCTGCTGTATCCCAAACAGGACCTTATTCCCTCCATTCCCTCCAGCTACAACAGCAATAACAAGGTTTTGTAGTCCTTGATACAAAAAACTCTTGGGGTCACTTTCTACCATAGATTGTCGCTGCGGTGCGCCCAATACAGAAGGAGTAACCTATACATGGCAACACCCCAAGAAATCTTGAATTTGATCGACAGCAAGTACGAGCTCATCGACTTGAAATTTACTGACATGCCCGGTACGTGGCAACACCTCACGGTTCACAAAAGCCAAATCAGTGAAAGCTCATTTACTGAGGGTGTGCCCTTCGACGGCTCAAGTATTCGTGGTTGGAAAGCCATCAACGAATCCGACATGGTAATGGTGCCGGATCCAAATACCGCGTGGGAAGACCCCTTCATGAAAGAACCCACCCTTAGCCTGATTTGCACCATCAAAGATCCACGCACCGGCGAACTCTACGATCGCTGCCCGCGCTCCATTGCCACCCGTGCCATTGAGTACCTAAAAGCAACAGGCATTGGCGATACAGCTTACTTTGGCCCCGAAGCTGAGTTCTTTGTTTTCGATGACGTTCGCTACGACCAAAACCAAAAGTCTGGCTACTACTACATTGATAGTATTGAAGGTGTTTGGAACAGTGGCCGCGAAGAAGAAGGGGGCAACCTTGGCTACAAAATCCGTGGTAAAGAGGGTTACTTCCCCGTTGCCCCCACAGACACGCTGCAAGACCTGCGCACAGAAATGCTCTTGACGATGGCCAAGTGCGGCGTGCCCATTGAAAAGCATCACCACGAAGTGGCCACCGCCGGTCAGTGCGAGTTGGGTTTCCGCTTTGGCACCCTCGTTCAAGCTGCTGACTGGCTAATGACCTATAAGTACTGCGTCAAGAATGTTGCCCGCAAGCACGGTAAAGTGGCCACCTTTATGCCCAAGCCGGTTTTCAACGACAACGGTTCAGGGATGCACACCCACCAGTCGATTTGGAAAGATGGCCAGCCCCTGTTCTGGGGAGACGGCTACGCCAATTTGAGCCAGATTGCCCTCTGGTATATAGGTGGTATCCTCAAGCACGCTCCAGCGCTATTGGCGTTTACCAACCCAACAACGAACTCCTACAAACGACTGGTTCCCGGCTTTGAGGCCCCCGTGAACCTTGCCTATTCCCAAGGCAACCGCTCCGCCTCTGTGCGGATTCCCCTCACGGGTCCCAATCCCAAAGCGAAGCGCCTAGAGTTCCGCTGTCCCGATGCCACCAGTAACCCCTACCTTGCCTTTGCGGCGATGCTGTGCGCTGGCATTGATGGCATTAAGAATCAAATTGATCCCGGTAGCCCCCTTGATGTCGATATTTACGACCTCAGCCCTGAAGAACTGGCCAAGATTCCCTCGACTCCTGGTTCGCTGATGGCGGCTTTGGAAAACCTGCAAAAGGATCATAGCTTCCTCACAGCGGGGGGTGTCTTTAGCGAAGACTTTATCCTCAACTGGATTCAGTACAAGCTGGACACAGAAGTCATTCCCATGTCACTGCGTCCTCACCCCTATGAATTTGCCCTCTACTTTGATGCCTAGGGAAATAAACTGCTAGGGACCTGCATTTAGCGACATAGCACTTCAAGGCACTCATCAAGGGGTGCCTTTTTTATTTTTGCTGCCGATTCTTCCCTGATACAGGTTTTGAGTGCGCTCTCGGTTGCCTAGGACCGGAATTTCTGATAAGTTGAGATGTTACTAAAAATTAACATTCCCGTTCTTCAATGTCATTGATGGGGAATATTTTTCCCTCAGAATTAGGTTGTAGGGTCTTATGCTACGCGCTGGAATTGTCGGCCTACCGAATGTGGGCAAATCAACGCTGTTTAATGCCCTTGTGGCCAATGCTAAGGCCGAGGCAGCCAACTTCCCTTTCTGTACGATTGAACCCAATGTTGGGGTGGTGGCAGTCCCCGATGAGCGGCTGGAGGTACTGGCAAAAATTTCCCAATCAGCCCAGATTGTGCCGACGCGGATCGAGTTTGTGGATATTGCCGGCTTGGTGAAGGGAGCCAGTAAAGGGGAAGGACTGGGCAACCAGTTCTTGGCAAATATTCGCGAGGTGGATGCCATTGTTCACGTGGTGCGCTGCTTTGAAGATGACGATATTGTCCACGTTGCAGGTCGTGTGAATCCTGTGGAGGATATTGCGGTCATCAACTTAGAGTTGGCACTGGCGGATTTAGCTCAAATAGAAAAGCGCATTGAACGCACCCGTAAGGCAGCGCGATCGCAAAAGGAGGCACAGATTGAACTCACGGCGCTTGAAAAGCTCCTGGGGGTACTCAATGAGGGGCAGCCTGCCCGTCTGTGTCAACTGACGGAGGAGGAAGAAGCAGCCATTCGCTTTCTTGGATTGCTGACCCGTAAGCCTGTGATCTATGCCGCTAACGTTGCCGAGGAGGATTTGGCCACTGGCAATGAATGGACAGCGGCAGTTCAGGAGATTGCAAAGCAGGAGGGGGCAGAGGTGGTGATTGTCTCTGCTCAAGTGGAGGCCGAACTCGTGGATTTGCCTGAGGGCGATCGCGCCGAGTATCTCGCTAGTCTTGGGGTTCGCGAGGGGGGCCTGCGATCGCTCATTCGCTCAACCTATAAGCTTCTTGGTCTGCAAACCTTCTTTACCACAGGGCCTAAGGAAACCCGGGCGTGGACGATTCCAGCGGGTGCCAAGGCGCCCCAAGCGGCGGGTGTCATTCATAGTGACTTTGAGCGGGGCTTTATTCGCGCCGAAACGGTGAGCTATGACGATCTAGTGGCCTGTCAATCCATGACGGTGGCTAAGGAAAAAGGCCTAGTACGCAGCGAAGGCAAAGACTACGTTGTGCAGGAGGGAGATGTGATGCTCTTCCGCTTTAATGTTTAGCCCCTCCTCATTGGATCACAGGCCGATAGCTTATAACAGTGTTCCGACAATCGGATAAACCAAGGGGGGCACAATTAAGGCCATCGCCACCCCCACCGCCGCGATCGCACTGAGAAGAACCGCACCAGCGGCACAATCTTTAGCAATGCGAGCAAGCTCGTGGTATTCTCTGCCCACCGTGAGATCCACAACGGCTTCCAAGGCCGTATTCACTAACTCTAGCCCCATCACCACGGCAATGGTTAGAACAATCACCGCCACTTCAACAGGGGGAAGTTTCAACAGGCCACTGAGGGCGATCGCACTAAGGCCAACTGCTGTGTGAACCCGAAAATTGCGCTGAGTTTGGAAAGCATAGACCACTCCCGCCCACGCATAACGGAAACTATTCAGCAGGGAGGAGGCCACACGGTAGGAGCGCTGTCGCAGTAGGGTTATCCCTGATGCTTTCTCAACATAGGTAGCAAGAACTTTTTGTGTCATAAGGTTACCCATCACACCAAACATGCGTATCTAAGCATTGACGCCAGATTTTATCCACTTCAAAGGAAAAATTTCAGCAGTTGTTAACGCTCCCATTTAAGCACACCTCTTAACTTTTCCTTATGTATCTAATGGATCATTGCAGGGCAGCAGGAGGCGTAAGACCCACTGCCTCAAGACACTGAGCCTGCTGTGTAAGCATGCGTGCCAGTTCCGCTTCATCGGGGTGATCCCAGCCCAGGAGGTGGAGGAGGCCATGGCAGGCCAGCCAGGCTATCTCTATAGAGAGAGTATGCCCACTTTCTGCGGCTTGCCGACGAGCAGTGTCGCCAGAAATAATGATGTCCCCAAGGTATTCGGGTTCCCCAAGGGGAAGGGGCAACGCCCCATCGCGAGTGGCAAAGGCAAGCACATCGGTAGGGGTGTCGCGATCGCGATACTGCTGATTCAGAGCCTGAATTGCGGCATCGGTTGTCAGGCGCAGTGTCAGCTCATAGACCTTGCCTTGGGTCGGTTCAACCATGGCCATCCACGTCCTAAACCACCTTTCCCAGGGAAGCGCTGTTACTTCGGCTGGTAGGGCAGGATCATGGACTTCTAGATAGACGGTGACCGTCATGGGAGCCGTGGGTTCTGCTTAACGGGTGAGGTAAGACAAGCCCACCAACAGCGCCAGCAGACCGATAGTGGTGAGGGCAAAATGGGTCAGGGATTTACGTCCCTTACGCACCATGTTCCGCATGGCCAGTTTGACATAACTGGGCTGCTCAGTAGGGGAAGACGTGGATTCGGGGGACTCGCTCATGGGATTTCACGGCTATTGGCAATCTTCATGAATTTTAACAAAGGGTGCTTGAGTTCAGTAGCGCGATCGCGGGCGATGATTGGCCACCGCTTGTACCAGCCCCAACCCAATATAGGTTGCCAAAAGGGCAGAACGGCCATAGCTGAGGAAGGGCAAGGGAATGCCTGTCACCGGAAATAGGTTGATGGTCATGCCGATATTGACCACCGCTTGGAACATCAACATGGCAAAAAGGCCGATCGCCAGCAGTGAGCCGAAATCATCACGGGCACTATTGGCAATTTGTAGAAGCCGCAGCCCAATTAACCAAAACAGCCCTAAAACCAGCAAGCCACCCCAAAAACCCAATTCCTCACCGATTGCGGAAAAAATAAAGTCCGTGTGCTGCTCAGGGATAAACCCCAATTGCGTCTGCGTTCCGTGAAATAGCCCTCGCCCCCACAGTCCACCCGCCCCAATGGCAATGCGGGATTGGATGAGGTGATAGCCTGCCCCTAAGGGATCCTTATCGGGGTCTAAAAACATCAAGAGGCGGTCTTTTTGGTAGTCCTTGAGAACGCTCCACAGCAATTGCCCCAGCCCTGCCCCCGAAAGATTCAGAACAATGCCACCGATCGCCCCAATCCAACCGAGCGGAAGGCTTTGCCATGCCACAACCCCCATCCCTAATGTCCACAGGAACCACAGCACCAGGTTTAGTTCATAGGGCAGCGGTAGGGCAAAGAGAATGGCTGCCACCAAAGGGGAGAGCATCAGCACAATCCAACCCAAACGGGCGTTGGCCCAGTAGAGCATTCCTAAGGTGATGGCAGCAAAGACCAGGGAAGTACCCAGATCGGGTTCCGATAAAATCAACCCGAGGGGCAAGGCTGTGGCCGCAAACACCCGTAGAATGCCGCTGAGGCCATGGGCAGGAACCCGCTGGAGGAGGGCAGCCTGGGTGAGAATGATCGAGATTTTGGCAAATTCAGAAGGTTGGAGGTTAAAGCCAGCAATGGGCAGCCAACTCTGGGCACCGTTCGCTTCAACGCCAAATAGGCTCACAGCCAGTAGGAGGAAACAACTAATGCCATAGACCCACCAGTGGACTGAGATAAGAACCGAAGTCGGCACCCGTGCCAGGAGGAAAAGCAAAATAGTACCCAGGCCCGCGATAGCCAGATGTTGGAAGCCATCCTTTTCGCCAATGTGCAGCTCAGCACTGTGAATGGCCACTGCTCCCAACAGCGTAATCAACCATACTGCAATTAAAAGTAGCCAATCCATCCCCCGCCAAGGATAGAGCCAAGCAGACCAGCGGCGTTGCCATAGCCGAGTTGTCCAAAACATCGCCAAATATCCTTCGTTCCCACTAGGCTGGAACAGTGGTGGTTTGATCAAGACTCCCATTTTAGCCTGAGTGGCACTATGCTTTGCCGCCCACGCCCTCAAGGATGACCCGTTTGACGAGAGTGATAACATGGCAGACCTTGACTAAGTTTTTTTGGCGATGGCACAGGCAGTAACACAGCGTCAAGATCAACGGGAGAAGGAACTCAGTCAACTAAAAATCGAAATGGACCAGGAAAAGCGACAAAAATCTGTTGCTGCAATTACCAGCACTAACTATTGCCAAGAGCTGCACCAACGGGCCCACACCCCATCCCCCCACTACCACATATCCAGAGATAGGGCATACTGAGGGTGAAGCACGCGAAAACGAGCCACCACTGCCGACATGAGCCTCCCGGCGCCGACTTTGGCCGAATTGCCCCTCCATCCCTATATTGATGGTTCAGGTCGTGTGGCACCTGATCTCAAGGGAGCGATCGGTCTCTATGCCATTTTTGATGCGGCTGGCAGCGTGCAGTATATTGGCTATTCTCGGGATATGCGACTGAGTTTGCTACAACACCTGGTGCGCTGTCCCCAAGGGTGTAGTGGCTATAAGGCGATCGCCATTGAACGCCCTGATCGCCCGTGGCTAGAAACCGTGAAACAGCAGTGGCTAGCGGAATTGGGAACTGTGCCCCTAGGCAACGATCGCGATCGCCGCCAGTGGGAAAATGCCATTGATGTCAAGGAGCAAATGACCGAAGCCGAACGCAGTGCATGGGCCAGTGCCGACTCACTCACTCAACCAAAACTGCTGAAACAGGTGGCGCGGCGAGTTGAAGCAGCGATTCTCGAACAGCTACGGCAGCGATCGCTACAGGAGCCGCTGGTCTTTAACGCCAAACTAAAGGAAAGTGGACGGCTGGATCTCAAATGACGACTTCTCCCCCCCTGACTTCTAGCCAAGTCTGGCAGATCAATCAACTCCTGCGCCAAGCGGGGCAACGGGCCCGGCAACTGGCACAGCAACCCTTTGATGTCATTGAAAAGGGACGCCAAGACTTTGCCACCAGTATTGATCGCTTCTTGGATCGGCTGCTGAGTCAGAAATTTCGTGCTTGGTTTCCTGAGGATGGCATCATTAGCTGTCAAGACCCGTGACATTATCTACCCTTGAAACGAAGAGGTCTGGTCGCTCAGTTTGCCACCATCGCAGTTTCTCAATGGGAGTCATGTGGCCCAAAACGCGTTGGGGAATGCGGTGATTGTACGCCCAAAGGTATCGCGTGAGCGTCTCTTGCAAGTCGGCTGCCGAGACAAAGCGTTCAGCGCGCAGAATCTCCGCAATGCGGCCGTTGAAGCGTTCCACCATCCCGTTGGTTTGCGGATGGCGGGGTTGGATGAGCCGATGGGTGATGCGCTTTTCACGACAGAGCTGATCAAACGGATGGTGTCCCGTGGGTTGGCGTTCGCCTGCGGAGGAGAAACGGTCGGTAAACTCCTTGCCGTTATCAGTCAGCACCGTACGCACCACGAAAGGAGCGTTGGCAAGGACATTTGCAAGAAAGCGCGTTGCCGATTCTGCGCTCTTCTCCTCGTGGATTGCCAAATAGACCCAGCGCGTTGCCCGATCAATCGCGACAAAGAGGTAGCGGCGCTGCTCCTCATCCGGCATTTGTGGCAGGTATTTGACGTCGATGTGGATGAACCCAGGTGCGTACGCTTTGAACTGCCGCGTGGTGCTTTTGGGACTGCCTTCGAGGCTTTCGCGTTCCTTTTGCAGTATCCTGAGGTTCGAGACTCCGTGGCGACGCAGGCAGCGATCCAGCGCTGAGCGGCTCAGATTGGGGTTGAGGAACGTCCGGGCAAGAACGAGAAGGTCATCAAGAGGCAGCAAAAGGAGCTTACGCACCTCAACGATCACAAGCTCTTGCGCTTCCGTAAGCGTCGTTTGCAGGCGGTGCGGGCGGGTGCTTTTGTCTTCAACGGTTGCGCGCTTACGCCATTTCGCTACCGTGTGCCGGTGGATCCCGTAACGTCTGGCAAGCTCGCGATGACTGATCGAAGCCGGTGCTTGTTGGATTTCACGGCGAATTCGGGGTGTCGTTCGGGCGTTGGCATGAATACGTGGCATGGTGATACTCCATCGTTGAACGCTTTCCGACCTTGGAACAAGCACTCAAGGAGCCGGTACGCTTCGAAGAGTTTAGCACGACTTCTGGGAATATAATGATGCGGGACCTGACATTTAATCACTAGTAACCGCTGAATTGGGTTGTCGTTAGAATATAAAGTACCGAACAAATTCCAAAGGTAATGGCCTCTACGCTGGAAGAAAAACTACGGACTGCTTTTACACCGGAACAGGCACATCTATTGGTGGAAGTGATCCGTGAAGCCTATGATGATGTTGTAAGGGCGAAAGACTTCAATGAACTGAAGTCAATCGTTTCTGATCTGGGTCAAGCACAAAAACGTACTGAAGAGCGAGTAGGAGAGCTGGCCCAAGCCCAAAAACGCACTGAGGAACGGGTAGAGGAACTTGCCCAAGCCCAAAAACGTACTGAAGAACGGGTAGAGGAATTAGCTGAAGCACAAAAGCGGACTGAGGAGCGGGTGGAGGAACTTGCCCAAGCCCAAAAACGCACTGAAGAACGGTTAGAAGAATTAGCTGAGGCACAAAAGCGGACTGAGGAACGGGTAGAGGAACTTGCCCAAGCGCAAAAACGTACTGAGGAACGGGTGGATCAGCTAGCTGTTGCTGTAGATCGGCTGTCTGCTGCCCAAGAGCGCACAGAAAGGGCAGTGAAACAACTGGCGCGACAGGTGGGAGGTCTCAGTGAAGCCCTCGGTGGCTCCCTGGAAGACTTGGCTTTAGAAGTGGTGCCAGAAATTCTAGAGTATCGCTGGGGGATGGAGATTGAGTTTTGCGATCGCGACACCCTGCCCCTGCGCAATAATCGTGAGTATGAGTTTGATTTAGTGATTCGCGCTCAGGTGGAGGGGCGTCCTGTATTGGTGCTAGGGGAGGTGAAAAGCAACATTACAGAAGCAGAAGTGGAGCGATTCTTGAACCTTATGGCTCAGGTAGAGGCAACTGAGGAGATTCGTCCCCTCTTTTTTGGCTATCGCTTGGAACGGGCCGCCAAGGATTTAATTCGAGAACGGGGTGCCGTCATGATCACGACACGGGGTAAATACTTCCCAGAATGAGCCTTTTCAGAATTGCTGGATTTAGCAACGATAGGTGACAACCAACAGTTCACTAACCTTGCCGCGTTTATGGCGATTGGAGTTGATGACACGGCTGGCCTTAAGTTCAATGCAGCGCCAAGAGCGATAGAGTTGCAGCATGGGTTCAACCCAGGCATTGCTAAGCATGACGTAGCATCCCCGTTGAGCCAATTCAGCGACAACGTTAGCTAGGGCAATCTGCTCTGCCTCGCCAAAGGGCTGATCGGTGTAACTGGTGAAGCTGGCTGTTTTGGAAAGAGGATAATAAGGCGGATCAAAGTAGATAAAGTCTCCCGCCGTTGCCCAAGTTAAGACCTCTTGAAAATCGGCCACGCTCAGTATCACATCTTGGAGGGCAATACTCGCCTGGCGCAGAGCCTCTGGATCAAAAATCTGGGGATTGCGATAACGCCCCATAGGAACGTTGAACTGCCCCGCACGATTAACGCGATAGAGGCCGTTAAAACAGGTTTTGTTTAGATAGATCAAGCGAGCGGCACGGGTCAGGGGATCAAGTTGCCGTTGATCCCAACTCCGAATGTGGTAGTAAAAGGCTTCACTGTGCTGTTGTCGATATTCTGTGAGTTGTTGAATCAAGTCCTCAACACGATCGCGCACGATTTGGTAGCAGTTAATCAGCTCGGGATTGCGATCGCTCAACCACGCCTGCTGAAATTGAAACTGCCCTTGCTGGGCTTGACCAAAGAGATACCAATAGAGGGCTGCACTGCCACAAAATGGCTCAGCATAACAGCGACATTGACGGGGTAAGTAGGGGGCCATTTGACTCAGTAATTGGGACTTACCCCCCGCCCACTTGAGAAATGGCCGCGGCTTGAGGATCGTTGCTGTCGCCACTAGGCCGGTGGAAACAGGATGAACAACAGCCCCTGCTGCCCCACGAGTAATTCCCGAAGGAGTGTGACAATACCCACCCAAATAATCGGGCTAATATCGACTCCCCCGAGAGGCGGCACGATGCGGCGGGTGGGTGCCAGCACAGGTTCTGAGAGCCAGTAAATCACTTTCAATGGCCCTTGGGTGAGGTTAATCTGTGGGTACCACGTCAGGACAATCCGCACCAAAAAGATCAGGGTAAAAATGGCAAGGATGATTCCCAGTACCCAATTGACCACAACAACAGCAGGCATTGGCATTGCTTACCCTATCCCAACCTATTATCCCAAAAAATGATCAAGGGCAGCCTTAAGTTCAGCGAGTTCCTGATCAATGCGCCCCTCTTGAGCCGCACGGGTAACACACTCGTCTAAGTGTTCATCTAGAATCAATCGTGCCACCCGATCCAATGCTCCCCGCACCGCGGCGATTTGAATCAGCACCTCGGGGCAAGGACGACTATCCTGCACCATTGTTTTGATGCCGCGCACATGTCCCTCAATGCGCGAAAGCCGATTGACAATTGCCCGCAGGGATTCTTCACTGTGATGATGGGGATGGGAATGCACAGAAGGGGAAAAATGGGAATGGGATTCAGTGCTCACGGCAAACCGTCCTAAACAATCAGTCCAACGATCAGCAGATACCTCAAGAAGCCGACCAACTAGGGCATGGTTGCCCCCTGGGGATTGGGTAAATTCACCAACCCTTGGCCATTCATAGCTGCCGGTTGTTGGCGCCAACTGGGGGTGAGAACTGGCTGCATTTCTAAAGCAGCCACAAAACGTCTCCGTTGCAGCATCTGCTGTAAGCTTATCACCCAGTCAAATCGTTGCTGGAGTTGAGCAGCTAGGGCACCCGCGACCAAGCATTTCTCTATGTGTTCTTTAGCCGTGTTCAATGTTGCCGGTTGCACTTTTTGCCTATACCGTTCGTTGATTGATTGCATTGGCCGGGCTTGCTGAGATCTCAGGTTGAAGCACTCCATCCATTGGGACAAGGGAGCAGCAGCCGCCCCTAAACTGATTGAAGAGATAACGATCGTGGCACCTCCCCAGAGCAACGGCTGGCGTAAAGACATTGATCATTCCTCGCACGGAACAGCAACCAATGGCTGCACAGCAATTGTAGCAAACTTGCTAGCGGCGCTTGGTTTTGGGCAGGAATATTACGGCTTATTTCTCAGGTTTTCAGTGGGCCTCTGCCTTGGGCTTCACTTCCGTAACTGTTGCTCCTAGGGAAGTCGTGATAGTATCGGGACACATCCCCCACAGGACTCAGTGGACGAAGCAACGTGACAGAACCAGTTTTTTGGTTGGCGGTGTCACTGGTATTGGTGGCCGTATGCTTGGCAGCCGTTCTGGTTGCTGCGATTCCGGCATTTATGGAGTTGGCGCGGGCGGCGCGCAGTGCTGAAAAGCTCTTTGATACTTTGGGGCGTGAACTTCCCCCTACCCTAGAAGCAATTCGCTTGACGGGTCTCGAGATTAGCGATCTCACTGACGACATTAGCCAAGGAGTAGAAAGTGCTGGAAACGTGGTCAAGCAGGTGGATGAAGGGATTGCAGTGGCAAAACGTCAGGTCCAAGAGGTGAAAGTGACGACCCGTAGTGTCTTTGCTGGGGTAAAAGCTGCATGGCAAACGTGGAATCGTCCCAGTCGCAAACCTTCGCGCCTGCCCCCGAGTCAATTGTCACCGCCACCAGAGCGATCGCCCCAAGACCGCCGTGAGCAGGTCAAGGAAAGCTGAATCATCCCTTGGCGGAGGGTAGCCACTGGCTCAGCCCCTACCTTTAGTTGATACTCCGTGGCCAAGAGAATCTGTAAGCAGGCCTGAAGGCTCGGCAGAGCCACAGCGTTCACCTCTTTCTGCAAGAAATAGACCCGTTTTGGATTTCCTACCTCAGCGAGCTTGGCAATCCGTTGATTGTCCCGCTCATGGCTGAGCAACTTGACCCACAACCAGGTGCGAAATTGTTTCGTCAGGGTAGCCAACAGGCGCAGCGGGGGTTCATTTTGTAGAAGCAAGTCCTCCAGCTGGGTTAGGGCAGCGGCTGTATCTCCCCGCAGCAGGGTACTGGCAAGGGTGAGGCTGTTTTGTTGGGTGGCATGAACAAGGGTTGTGATGTCTTCAGCGGTAAGGGGGCGATCGCCCGCAAACAAAGCCAATTTCTCTAGTTCGTTGCGGAGTTGGCGGCTGTCATTACCCACAGCCTCTGCCAGCAGTTGTAGCCCTTCCGGGGGTAGGTGCAGCTGATAGCGTTGAGCTGCCTCACGGATCTGCTGTTCGATCTCCGCGGTTTTCCAAGGGGCAATTGGATTAAATTCCTGAATGTTGCCATGCTGTTGCAGCAGCTTGACCGCTTTACTACGGCTGTCGGGTTTTTGGGTACTGGTGAGGAGCAAATGACAGTTAGGGGGAATTTGCGGCAAGGTCAGTTCTAAATCTGCAAGTAGCTCCGCACTACAGCGTTGACCCAGCGTTGTATTCATCAGCCACACCAAGCGATCGCCCCCACCCAAGGGCGGCGTCATCGCCTGCGCTAAGGCGGCTTGAACGGCTACGGCATCCTCCCCAGCAAATTTCTCGAAGTTAAAACTCTCCCAAAGGGGATCAACGACCTGTTGCCGTAGGTTTTTGACGGCCTGCTCAAGTTGGAATTGATCCTCCCCCCAGTAGAAGTAAACGGGCATGATGCAGAAATTTTCCCTCATCCACTAGGATAAAGACATTGTGGCGAAGAATTTAGGACATGTTGCAATCTTGTTCCCGATGGCCATCCCGCCTTTTGGTACTGGGTACACTGGGGGTAGGGTTAGCAATGGCTCCCCTGTTTTGGCGGCCGGCCGATTCCCAAGAACCCCCTTCCCAAGCCCTCACCATCATAGCTGATGTACAGCAAGCAAATGCAATCACAGGGGTTATTACGGCTCGGGGCAATGTGCAACTGCGTTATCCTGCCCGCCAAATTCAAGCCACGGCGGCACAGGCACAATACTTTAGCCGGGAGGGGCGCATTGTTCTCAGTGGGAATGTGTATGTTTTGCAACAGGGGAACAGTCTTCGGGCCGATACCATCACTTATCTCATTAGGGAAGCAAAATTTGTCGCTTTGCCTGCCCCTAGCCGCCAAGTCGAATCTATTTTAATGATCCCAGATGACCCTAACCAACAAATTCTTACACCTGTGCAGCCCTAGTGGGCGGTTTGCGTTGCCGACTACGCTTCGCCTCGAGGGAGTCTGTAAACGGTATGGCAGTCGTTGGGTGGTGGATCATGTCAGTCTCTCGGTGGCACGGGGAGAAGTGGTGGGTCTGCTGGGGCCCAATGGTGCAGGGAAAACGACGACCTTTTACATAGCCACGGGGATTGAACGACCGGATCAGGGTCGAGTATGGCTGGATGATGAGGATATTACCTCTGCTCCCCTGCATCAGCGGGCACGGCGGGGCATTGGCTATCTGCCCCAAGAACCCAGTATCTTTCGCCAGTTGACGGTTGCTGAAAATATTCTCTTGGTTTTAGAGGAAACAGGGGTGCCTCGGCGGCAGTGGCGCGATCGCTTGGATCAACTGCTGACTGAATTTCGGCTGACCCATATTGCCCACACCCTTGGTCGGCGAGTCTCAGGGGGAGAGCGGCGGCGCACCGAACTAGCCCGTGCCTTGGCAGCAGGTACCCAAGGACCCAGTTTTTTACTGCTCGATGAACCCTTTGCGGGCGTGGATCCCATTGCGGTGCATGACCTCCAGGAGATGATTGCGCAGCTGCGCGATCGCCAAATGGGCATTCTCATTACCGATCACAATGTGCGGGAAACACTGGAAATTATTGACCGCGCCTACATTTTACGGGAAGGGCAGATTTTAGCTGCCGGGAATAGCTGGGAATTGGCACAGGATGCCAAGGTGCGGCAATACTACCTGGGTGAGGATTTTCGTTTCTAGGCATGATTAGAGCACTGCGGCAGATCGAGCTGCCGACCCTTCCCAAGCTAGATCAGTATCTTCTCTCGCTACTGCTGCCGGGGTTTGTTCTTGGCCTCACTGTCTTCACCACCTTGGCGTTGACCGTTGGCACGATTTTTGATCTGGTGCGGCAAATCGCCGATGCACAACTGCCCCTAACGATTTTGCTGCAATTGATTGGTTATCAACTGCCTGCCGTCTTGGTCTTGGTCTTTCCCATGGCGGTGCTGCTGGCGGTTGTGGGGGCGATGAGTCGGCTCTCGGAGGAAGGGGAGTGGATTGCCCTGCGCAGTGTGGGCATTTGTCTGGGCCGTGTCCTCATACCTGTGGTGGTTTTTGCTCTATTGGTGAGTGGGTTGACCCTCGCGCTGAATGAAACAGCGGTACCGATCGCCAAGTATGAATCAAAAAAACTCATGGGCGAGTTACTGCAGCAAGAGCGCAGCCTTGGCTCAGGCACCGATATTTTTTACCCTGAGTACGATCGCCATGGGAATGTGCGGCGACTGTATTATGGCCATCGCTTTGATGGCAGCCGCATCCAGGGGATTACGGTTTTGGATTTTTCGCAACCCCAGGTGACTCAGGTCATTAGTGCTGAATCCGCTGAGTGGAATGTACGTGAGAGTCGCTGGTTACTCTCTCAGGGGATAGCCTATCTCATTAGCCACACGGGGGTCAGCCGCAATCTCTTGCAATTTGACCAGCAGGAGATCCGCTTGCCTCGGCCTGCCCAATCCCAACCCCTGCGGCCGACAGATGTGAATGAGCTTTCGATCACCCAAGCCCGCCGTGCCCTGCAACGTCTCGATCCCGATCGAGAGCCAGAATTGGTGCGTGCCCTTAAGGTTCATTTGGCTCAGTCCTATGCTCAGCCTTTTTTGGCCGTGGTCTTTGCCCTTTTAGGGGTGGGGTTTGGCCTCAGTCCCTCCCAACGGCGGGGGCGGCAGGGATTTGGCATTAGTGTGGCAGTGGTGTTTGGTCAATACGTACTGACGTTTTTTCTGGGTGCGCTGGGGACGACTGGCACCCTCTCGCCCCTGGCGGCGGCGTGGTTGCCCCACAGCATTGGCTTGGTGGTGGCGATCGCCCTACTGTGGCGTGCGGATCGCAGCTAGAGAGTTATGATGAAAGAAGTGCTGATTGCTCATCCATGCCGCAAACCTTTGATCTTCACGTTGTTGAGACACGACCCTTGTTGACGCCTGCTACCCTGCTGGCGGATTTACCGCTGACTGAATCCCAAGCTACCCTTGTGGCCACAACTCGCGATCGCATTCGTGAGATTTTCAAGGGGCGCGATCGCCGCCTGCTGGTGATTGTGGGGCCTTGTTCAATTCACGATGTCAAGGCAGCGCTGGAATATGGGGAAAAGTTGGCCCGGATACGCGATCGCCTGCGGGATAGTCTCGAAATTGTGATGCGGGTTTACTTTGAAAAACCACGGACCTCTGTAGGTTGGAAAGGCCTCATCAACGATCCGCACCTCGATGGCAGCTATGATATCAACACCGGGCTACGCCTTGCCCGCAAGCTACTGCTGGATTTGGCCAACTTAGGAATACCCGCCGCTACAGAATTACTCGATCCGATCATTCCCCAGTACATTGCCGATGTTGTCAGTTGGACTGCTATTGGCGCTCGCACCACCGAAAGCCAAACTCACCGTCAAATGGCCTCGGGTCTCTCGATGCCCGTAGGCTTCAAAAATGGCACCGATGGTCACTTAGATTCTGCCATTAATGCCATGATTGCGGCCCAGCAGTCCCACCATTTTTTGGGCATTAATGCTGAAGGCCGCGCCAGTATTGTTGCCACCACTGGGAATCCCGATACTCACCTGGTGCTACGGGGCGGCAAAGACGGCCCCAACTATTCTGCCGCCCACATTGAGATGGCTGCCGCACTCTTAGAGCGTAAGGGACTCACACCACGGCTCATGGTGGATTGTAGTCATGCCAACGCTGCCAAAGACCCCCAACGCCAAGTGCTAGTGTGTGAGAACCTCGCCCATCAGGTCCAGCAAGGCTCCCGTTATTTGGCGGGTGTGATGATCGAAAGTCATCTCAAGGCGGGTAATCAACCAATTCCCAAGGATCTCTCGCAGTTGGTCTATGGCCAAAGTATTACCGATCCCTGCGTGGACTTTGCAACAACAGTAACAATGCTCGAACAATTGGCTAGTGCGGTAGGATCGCAACTGGTGGCCAGATAACTGGATTGCCTACTCAAGAAGTCTCGTTACTTGCCCCTTGGGGGGGTAGCTTCAATGAAAAGAATTCTTCCTCGTCTTTGAGGATATGAAAGACCTTATCCATGCTCGTGAGCTCAAAGAGCATCATCATTTGTTTGGGAATATTGCAGAGGTAAAGCTGTCCCCCACCGGCACGGATAGTTTTCATGGCAACCACCAGAGCCCCCAAGCCAGAACTGTCCATAAAGGTGACATCCCTACAATCCAGCAAGAGAGCTTTAGTCCCCCCTTGAACCAGCTCACTAATGGTTTGACGAAATTCCTGAGCTTGCGGGCCACCAAAGACCCCAGACAGTTTCATCACTTCGACAGTGTTGGCCATAACCGGATGACAGAAAGGAGTTCCCCGCTAGTATACAGCCTTTTTTTACAGAGATTCCTCAGGGGACAAACGCATACCCCCCTTTGCTCAGTTCCAGAGAGGGGCTGCTCTGTGAAATTTTGTGGAGCGAGCGTAACAAGCCGTAGTCGTCATAGTAGGCTTAACTCTAGCCGTTGAGAAATTTTTAGGACGATAACTCATGGTGCAACGTGGTTCTAAAGTCAAGATTCTCCGCCCTGAATCCTACTGGTACAACGAAGTGGGCACTGTTGCCTCTGTGGATCAAACTCCCGGCGTCAAATATCCTGTGATTGTGCGCTTTGACAAAGTCAATTACACGGGCTATAGCGGCAGTGCCAGCGGTGTGAACACAAATAACTTTGCGCTTCACGAAGTGCAAGAAGTGGCTCCCCCCAAAAAAGGTAAATAGTTTTTGGGATTGTGCCGGAATTACCGGAAGTTGAAACGGTACGTCGTGGGCTAGAGCTCGTCACCCTTAAACAACCCATTGTTGACGTCGAAGTGCTTCTAGCCCGCTCTATTGCGCTTCCCAAAGAGCCGCAAGCCTTCATCGAGCACTTGCGCGATCGCGCCATTGAACAGTGGCAACGACGGGGCAAGTACCTTTTGGCGACCCTAGATGACGGCAGCCGCCTCGTGATTCATCTACGCATGAGTGGCCAGTTGTTGTGGCTGACCACTCCTCAGCCCCCCTGTCCCCATACCCGTGTGCGCTGGTTTTTCCCAACAAGGGCAGAACTCCGCTTTGTTGATCAACGTACCTTTGGCCGCTGTTGGTGGCTGCCACCAGATTGTAGAGTGGCAGAGGCCATTCCCGCCCTGGCCACATTGGCACCGGAACCCCTGAGTGAGGCCTTTACAGTGGCATTCTTGGCGGCGCGGCTGGCTCACTGTCGTCGCTCCATTAAAACAGCGCTTTTGGATCAAAGCATTGTTGCGGGCATGGGAAACATCTATGCCGATGAAAGCCTTTTCCTGAGTGGCCTCCACCCCACCCAATCGGCCCATACCCTCACCCCAGAACAAGTTCAGCGGCTTCATGGGGTCATTTGTCAAGTGCTGCGGGAGGGCATTGCAGCGGGGGGCACCACTATCCGCACCTTTATGAGCCCGGCGGGGGTGAATGGTCACTATGGAGGTCAAGCATGGGTTTATGGTCGCAAAGGGGAGGCCTGCCGCGTCTGTGGCACAACCATTGAACGGCTGCGTTTGGCAGGACGCTCCAGTCACTATTGCCCCCAGTGTCAGCCACTGTCTTCGGCAATTGGCAAATAAAGGGTGAGGATTTCTCCCGCTTGGCGATCGCGCCGTTGAATCACCTTAGCGCCAACTGCTTCAATCAGGAGTTTTGCCGCCTGAAAGTTGAGACTCACTTGCCCGGTTGCCGGATGCCAGAGGAGGAGGTGCCCCAAGGCAGCGAGATCACTGCGGTGTTTGTACTGGGGCGATCGCAATTCTAACTTCACGTGCTGTCCTGCCCGCTGCACCACCAATTGCAGTTCACTCTCCGAGGCAAGGGTTTGGCTATAGTATTCCACTAACCCCGTCAAGACCTGGTCTAAGGAGGCTGGATCACTGAGGACAAAGGGTAAATTGGGCGGATAATCTAGCACTAATTTGACCTGACGCCGCGCCGCCTGTTTTTGCCAGCGAGCCAAGTTGGTTGTCAAGAGTTCCGTCAAGTGGGTCTGCCCGAAAGCAAGGCGGGGTTTGGGGCTAGGACTGGTGAAGATTTCAGCGGCATCACTCAGGAGATTAAAGCGGCTGATTTGATCCTGAATCTCTTGACCAATTTTTTGCAGATACTGGTATGTGCGCTGAGGGAGATTCTCTTGCCGTTGTAGCAATTGGATCAAGGTATTAATGGTGGTGAGGGGAGTACGCACCTCGTGGGAGAGGGCTTGGAGCAGCCGAATGTCAGCGGCCATGGGGATAGAAGTGACAGGCAGGGGCGGGGTCGCCGGTTGACTATAGTCCAGCAGCCATTGACCAAATTGACTCACTAAGCGATAGCTGGGGGGTACCATCTCCACGCTGGCCAACCACTGATCAATGGCGTGGAGATCGGTTAAGGGAAGTTGCTGCCGCAACTGCTGCCAAAAAGCATGAATTTCCTCAGGGGCAAAGGAAAAGTGCAGTCCTCGCTCCCCTTGATAAACCAGCAAAAGATTCACCTCTGGACTCAGAAGCAAGCCAAAGGGACTCATCCCCCCCTGAACTAAGGGCAAGAGGGTCATTGCTGGTAGAGCAGGATTGGCCTCTGACGGTGGCAAGTAGGGAAGCGATCGCCCCTGGGGAAGAAGGACATAGGTTTTTAAGGGACAGTCTTGAAGAATAAGGCTGGGGAAAGAAACTAAAAAGCCCTCAATGGGATGGATCACTGCCAATAATTTTTCTAAGGCGGCAACCCCCGCTTGCCACTGCCAAAAGCGATCGCTGGCACGGCTATCATAACGATCCATGGTGGAATGCGAGCGCCCCATAGCAGCCGATGCAATGTCCCCAACTGCCTTGACCATAGCCCCAACGTTTCCGATTCGCCTAGGGGTAAAACCGAACTGAGGCGGGGATGATGCCGTACAGATCGTAAATATCAGCAGCAGTAATTTCCACGGGGACAATCGTGCCTAGGGTAGCGGCTCCCTTGACATAGACAACCCCATCCACCTCCGGGGCAAATCGGGGCGATCGCCCAATGAATTCCCCCGTTTGCGGGTTTTCCTGCTCAATGAGGACCGGCACGATTTTACCCACTTCAGCGGCATTTTTGCGCTGGGCAATGGGTTGTTGCAGTTCCATGAGGCGATCGCGGCGCGCCCTTTTGATCTCCTCGGGAATCTGATGCGGCAGATCATAGGCAGCGGTCCCCTCCTCAGGGGAGTAGGTAAACACCCCCACATGGTCAAATTCATGCCGCTGCACAAACTGGCAGAGATGCTCAAACTGGCTCTCGGTTTCACCGGGAAAGCCCACAATAAAGGTCGTGCGCACCACTGCTTCAGGTAATTCCTGCCGCAGCCGTTCAATTAGGCGATCGTTAACCCCTGCTTGCCAAGGGCGATTCATCGCCCGTAGGACTTCGGGATGGGAATGTTGCAATGGCAAATCCAAATAGGGCAAGATGTTGGGGGTTTCCCGCATGGCTGCAATCACCTCAGGGGTTAGCCCAGTGGGATAAGCATAGTGCAGGCGAATCCACGGCACATCCACTTCGCCGAGGGCGCGAATCAGAGTCGCCAATTGGGGTTGGCCATAACGATCCAGGCCGTAATTGGTCGTAATTTGGGAAACAATGATGATTTCTTGGACACCTTCAGCCGCTAACTGGTGAGCTTCGCTAACAATCGATTCAAGGGAGCGCGATCGCTGGTTGCCCCGCAGATGGGGAATGATACAAAAGGCACAGCGATAGTCACAGCCCTCAGCAATCCGCAGGTAGGCCACAGGCGCCGGTGTGGTGCGGTAGCGGGGAACGGTTTCATCGGCAATGTAGGTGGGCACGGCACTAATTTGCTGCACCCGCTCACCCCTTTCTACGCGCTCAATGACCTCCACAATGTGCTGGTAGTCGCCACTGCCGACAACGGCCACTGCCTCAGGAAGCTCCGCCAACAGTTCCCCTTGAAAATGCTGGGCTAAGCAGCCTGTGATGACAATTTTTTTATTGGCCTCCGCCAGCTCGACTAGGGTGCGCACCGACTCTTCGCGGGCGGCTTGAATAAAGCTACAGGTGTTAACAATGACGTAGTCGGCTTCGGTTTCATCCGTACCCACCCCATAGCCCGCTGCGGCCAGAAGACCAATCATGTGCTCCGTATCCACGCGGTTCTTATCACAACCAAGGTGGGCAAAGGCAATTTTCGGTTTTTTGGGGTTTGGCATCTAAACAGGTCCGCACCATCTAACAGTAGGGGGTAATGTCTTCACCACACTCATCGGCCAAATAGGTGAGCGCGCGGAAGCGCAACCCCACTAATTGATCATAAAGGGGATTGAGTTTACAGAGGGGGGGAATATGGACAATCTTGCGACCAAAGAGGATAATATCGCGCTCAAAGGGGCATTGGGGGGGAATCAGCCGGCAGAGAAAGCGAGCGACCTTGGCATCTTTGATTTCTAAGCCATCCAGCCAATGGCGCACGGGATCCAATAGGCGCAGAGTTTGTTCATTGCTCCCGTGCTGACCATCAAGGGTATGTTTTAGGGACTCTAGGGCATCAATTTCGAGGCCTAAGGCGCTGCAGAAGCGTTGCAGTTCGGCATCCTCTGATTGGGAGTAAATGCCATTGGCCAGCGCCACCATCACAGCGGTACGCACAAAATTTTCAGCAAGGGCGCGATCGCCCCCAAAGGCTGCCACCAGTTCTTCATCGGTGACGGGGGCGAAGTGATCAGTGTCAATTTCCGGAGCGATTTCCTCCTGAATCAGGCTTGCAATCAGTTGCTTCTCTTCCGGATCAAAATGACCATCGGCGCAGGCAACACTCAAAAGTCCCTTAATCCAAATGGCCGTTTGTTCCGGTGTCAGTTCAAGGGTAGATGCTGCCGTGGTTGCCATAGAGATTGCCCCAAAAGTGCTGCTCACTACGACTGTACTCTAGGCGGTGGTCTTTGCGGTCCTCCTAAGCGACAGATAAAATCCTTGCTACAATTAACGAAGTTTTGTTAAGCGCTGTGTCACGTTCTTGACTGTTTCGCTGTTGCCCTCCACCTGCTCAACCCCTTGGCATGCCCTGGATCCCATTTGGCAGGGGGATGCGGTGGCGATCGCCCAAGGATTGCCCCATGATCTTTTAGCGCCGGCGTGGCAAATCCTGATTCTTGGGGATGGCTCCCCCACTCGCCACTTGCAACTGCTGACCGGCGAAACCACGGAAGTGGATGTGATTGATATGTCGGCCATTGGCCATGCCGGCGATCGCGCCCCAGCGCAACTGCAACTGATTCCCGGCCCACGGCTACGGCGTCAAGTGTGGCTACGAACAGCCTCGGGTCAACGCTTGGCCTATGCCACCTCCTGGTGGGAAGCCGCCCATGTGGATGAGTATTTGCAAAACCGTGCCATGCCCATTTGGACAAACCTCGCGCAGCGCAAGCTGGAGCTTTATCGGGACATTCAGGCGGTGTATCTAGGGCACTCTGAAACCTTGGCGGCGGCCTTTGGCGAAGCCGGACCGTTTTGGGGACGCCACTACCTCTTTTGGCACGATCGCCGCCCCATTACCCTCATCTATGAAGTTTTTTCTCCCTACCTCTGCCGTTACCTTGGCCCGATGGGAAGTACAGCCTATTGGGCAAATTCAGCCCTCCCCTTCGCCTAAGACGCGTGTTTCCGTAACGTTTTGTAAATATAATATGAAAAGATTTTTATCCCCCTCGGGGACCGAGTTCATCTTCGTCAGTTAGGGTAGCGTCATTCATGCGAGTTGCAATTGCCGGTGGTGGCCTAGCGGGCTTAGCCTGTGCCAAGTATCTAGTGGATGCAGGACATACCCCCATTGTGTTTGAGCGTGCCAATGTTCTTGGTGGCTTGGTCGCGGCATGGCAGGATGCCGATGGCGATTGGGTGGAAACGGGCCTGCACGCCTTCTTTGGCGCCTACCCCAATATGCTGCAACTCCTAGAGGAATTGGGGATTAGCGATCGCCTGCAATGGAAACGCCATGCCCTGATTTTTAACCAACCGGAAAAGCCAGGGGTGCTCTCGTGGTTTGATGTCCCGGATATTCCTGCCCCTTTTAATGTGCTGCTCTCCATTTTGCGCAACAACGATATGCTGACGTGGGAGCAAAAGTTGCGCTTTGCCTTGGGGCTGTGGCCAGCGATTGTGCGCGGCCAAAAATACGTCGAGGCCATGGATCAGTATACCCTTCTAGAGTGGCTACGCCGCCAAGGGATCGATGAGCGGGTAAACTCCGATATTTTTATTGCCGCTTCCAAGGCACTCACCTTCCTGAACCCCGATGAAGTCTCGGCCACGATTCCCCTGACGGCCATGAACCGCTTCCTGCGGGAGCGCTATGGCTCAAAAATTGCTTTCTTGGATGGGGCACCCCCAGAACGGCTGTGTCAGCCCATTGTGGATTACGTGACAGCGCGGGGCGGTGAAGTCCATACCAATGTTGCCCTGCGGGAAATTGTTCTCAAGGAAGACCTTTCAGTGCAAAGTTTTGTGATGGCCGATCGCGAGGGACAACGGCGCTTTGAAGTGACTGCCGATGCCTACGTGTCGGCAATGTCTGTGGATGCGATTAAACTGTTGCTGCCGAAGCCGTGGCAAGACCTGCCCTTTTTCCAGAAGCTCAATGGCCTCGAAGGCGTCCCTGTCATTAACGTCCAAATCTGGTTTGATCGCAAATTGCCCACGGTGGATCACCTGCTCTTCTCGCGATCGCCCCTGCTGAGTGTGTATGCCGATATGAGCGAAACCTGCAGGGGCTATGCCGATCCCGACAAGTCAATGCTAGAGCTGGTCTTGGCGCCTGCGGCGGAGTGGATTGGGCGTAGTGATGAGGACATTATTGAGGCCACCCTTGCGGAACTGGCCAAGCTCTTCCCCAATCACCTACCAGAACCTGCTAAAGTGCTGAAAACAGCGGTGGTCAAAACCCCCCGCTCAGTCTATAAAGCCACCCCCGGTCGCCAAGCCTTTCGCCCCCATCAGGCTACGCCCATTCCTAACTTCTTCCTATCGGGGAGCTACACCCTGCAGCCTTACCTAGGGAGTATGGAAGGGGCTGTACTTTCTGGTAAGCTGACAGCGCAGGCGATCGCGAAGCGGCTCGCAGAGAGCAACGCCCCACAGCCCCCCCAACCCTCTACTCCGACTGTCGCCAATGCTGCAACTGCCTAGAGCCGAGTACGTCCCTCCCCTGGTTTCCCTCGACGAAGCCTACGAGCTGTGTCGTCAGGTAACTGCCACCTACGCCAAGACCTTTTACCTCGGCACGCTGTTGATGCCCCCTGCGAAGCGCCGCGCCATTTGGGCGATTTACGTTTGGTGTCGGCGCACCGATGAACTGGTGGATGGCCCGCAAGCAGCAACGACAACACTGGCCACCCTCGATGAATGGGAAGCTCGCCTTGAGGATATTTTTAGCGGCCGTCCCCATGATGCTATGGACTTGGCCTTGACGGCGACGCTGGAACACTATCCCCTCAACATCCAACCCTTTCGGGACATGATTGCTGGGCAGCGGATGGACTTGCGCCGCAGTCGCTATGAAACTTTTGCCGAGTTGGAACTCTATTGCTATCGCGTGGCGGGTACCGTTGGCTTGATGTCCCTTGAGGTCATGGGAGGAGACCCCTATAGCGATCGCCTCTGTGCCCCTTGGGTGGATCCCTATCAGGCCAAAGGGACCCTCAAGGATCAGGCCATTGCCCTTGGCATTGCCAATCAACTCACGAATATCCTGCGGGATGTGGGTGAAGATATGCGGCGGGGGCGTATCTATCTGCCCCTAGAGGACTTGGCTGCCTTTAACTACACTGAAGAAGACCTACAGCGCGGAGTGATTGACGATCGCTGGCGGGCACTCATGCGCTTTCAAATTCAGCGGGCACGGCAATTTTATCGAGAAGCAGAAGTGGGGGTTGCCTACCTTGAGCGGGATGCCCGTTGGCCTGTGTGGTCAGCGCTGATGCTCTATCGCCAGATTCTTGATGTCATCGAAGCTAACGATTACGATGTCTTTAATCGGCGCGCCTTTGTTTCCGACTGGCGCAAGCTGCTTTTTATTCCCGTTTCTTGGCTCAAGGCCAGCTTCTAGGCACCATGGCAGATTTGTACGTGGATTGGCAAGAGTATCATCGCACGATTGAACAGTTGGCGATCGCCATCCATGAATCAGGATGGCAGTTCAATCAAATCCTCTGCCTGGCTAGGGGCGGCCTGCGGGTGGGGGATATTCTCAGCCGCCTCTTTAATCAGCCCCTGGCAATTCTGGCGGTGTCCTCCTATGGCGGTGTCAATCATCAAGAGCGCGGTCGCATTACCTTTGCGCGGGACTTAACGATGACCACCGCGACCTTGGGCAGCCATGTCCTTTTGGTGGATGATTTGGTGGACTCTGGTCTTTCATTGCAAAAAACCCTGCGCTGGCTGGAGGTTAAATATGGTTTTGCAGTGGAGGAAGTGCGCACCGCTGTCCTCTGGTACAAAGCGGCCTCTTGCATTCGTCCGGACTACTACGTTCATTACCTGCCCGACAATCCGTGGATCCATCAGCCCTTTGAACGCTACGAACAACTGACAGCCGCTGATCTTGCTCAAACCCTCACCCCCTGTCCATGACCCCTACCCTCACGCCACCTCTGCAATGGCAGCGTCGCCACGTCCTCTCCCTCCAGGACTTTACAGTGGCGGAGCTAGATATTGTTTTGCAAACAGCCCTGAGCTTTCAGGAAGTCCTGAATCGTCGCACCAAAAAAGTCCCCACCCTCCAAGCGCGGGTTGTGGCCAATCTTTTCTTTGAAAGCTCGACGCGCACTCGCAATAGCTTTGAACTGGCGGCCAAACGTCTTTCTGCGGATATTCTCAACTTTTCTCCCGGCACCTCAGCCCTCAATAAAGGGGAAACCATCCTCGATACCGCTAAGACCCTGTGGGCGATGGGGGCAGAGTTCATGGTGATTCGCCATCGGCAGTCGGGCGTACCCCATACGATTGCTGCGGAAATGGACCGCCTTGGCGGCCAAGTGGCGGTTCTCAATGCCGGCGATGGCTTGCACGAGCATCCCTCCCAAGCGCTCCTGGATCTGTTTACCCTTTGCCAACTCTACGATCCGCGTCAGCCCCGCTGTGCCCTGTTGCAGGGGAAGAAAATTGTCATTGTTGGCGATATTCGCCATTCCCGCGTGGCGCGATCGAACCTCTATAGCCTCAAGACCGCTGGGGCCGATGTTCACTTGGCAGGGCCGCCCACCCTTTTGCCGCCAGAATTTGCAGACTATGGGGCAACCCTCCACTGGACACTGGAACCCGCCCTAGCCGATGCCGATATTGTTATGACCCTGCGCCTGCAACGGGAACGCATGGATCAGTACTTAA
Source organism: Thermosynechococcus vestitus BP-1 (assembly GCF_000011345.1). NCBI lineage: Bacteria > Bacillati > Cyanobacteriota > Cyanophyceae > Acaryochloridales > Thermosynechococcaceae > Thermosynechococcus > Thermosynechococcus vestitus. The sequence continues at coordinate 1,624,820 of NC_004113.1, read as the reverse complement.
TTCCCAGTTTGCGGGAATACCATCAACACTTTGGCATGACCCATGAGCGGCTGCGCCTGTGCCGACCCGATGTCCGAGTGTTGCATCCGGGACCTGTGAATCGGGGTGTGGAATTGAGTTCGGCCTTGCTGGACGATCCCCAGTTCAGCTTAGTCAATCAGCAGGTCAGCAGTGGGGTGGCAGTGCGGATGGCATTACTGTATTTGATGGGAACGTACCACGGAGTCAAGCCATGATTAGAGTAACGTTTTTGCCGGATCAGGTGTCTGTGGAAGCGACAGCGGGTGAAGCTTGGCTGAGCGTCGCAGCCCGCGCGGGGGTAGAGATTCCCACGGGTTGTCGCATGGGCAGTTGCGGTGCCTGTACCCTCGAACTGGAGGACGGCCAGGAAATTCGCGCCTGTATCTCCACGATTGCGGGCGATCGCGACCCCGCCCCCTTAGAGGACTGCCCCCACATTACGGCTTATGTTTTTCGCGATCCCACCTGGTGAGGCAAGGCAAGCTTAGGCAGGGGTCAAGATCAAATGAGATGAGACGTCGAATTTATTCTATGAAGTGAATAGAAAATCCCAAGGGGAGTTTTCTGGCGTGTTGCACTTGGGTGAGATGTGTCAAAATGTTTCCTGTGTCAATTTAAGAGCGGCGTACCCTTGCAAACTCCGACGGCGATCGCCCTGGGCAACTTTGATGGTGTCCATCGAGGGCATCAAGAGGTCATCCGTACTCTTCTTAAAGCAGCGCCTCCCGACTGTTACCCTTCAGTGATGACATTTTCGCCCCATCCCCAAGCATTTTTTACGGGAGAAGAGCGACTGCTGCTGACCCCAGAGGCTGAAAAACGTGCCCTTTTGCACCAGTGTGGCATTGCACAGGTGATTGTCCTGCCCTTTACCCAGGCCCTGGCCCAACTCTCGCCTTTAGAGTTTGTTGAGCAGATTTTGGTACAGCAGTTGCAGGCCAAGGTGTTGAGTGTTGGTTTTAATTTTGGCTTTGGGCGGGGGCGATCGGGAACCGCAGAGGATTTGCGCAGTCTCTGTGCTCCCTTTGGCATTGTGGTGCATATTGTGCCTCCCTATTGTCGGGGGAGCGATCGCGTGAGTAGTTCCGCAGTACGAGCCGCCCTTGCCGCAGGAGAGGTGGCCTTGGCACGGGAGCTGCTGGGACGCGCCTATACCTTAACAGGCACGGTAACTCAAGGGGAACAGTTGGGCCGTCAGTTGGGATTTCCTACGGCCAATTTAGTCCTCCCTCGCGAAAAATTATTGCCTCGCTACGGCGTCTATGCCTGCCGTGTCAGCGGGCCAGCTCTCCCCAGGGAGCACTTGGGGGTAGTGAATATCGGCGTGCGACCCACAGTGGGGGGGCAGGAGGTCAGGACGGAAGTGCACCTATTGCACTGGCAGGGGAATCTCTACAACCAAGAGATCACGCTCCACCTGGAGGCATTTATTCGTCCTGAGTTAACACTGCCCAGTTTGGCTGCCCTACGGGCGCAAATTGCCGCCGATTGCCAAGTAGCGGTTGATCTCCTAGAACGAGTCGTCTCCTATGCGTGAACCCCTACAGCGACTGCGAAATCACCTTGGACAGGTCATGGTGGGCAAAGAAGCGGCCATTGAGCTGCTGTTGGTGGGATTGCTGGCGGGGGGACACGTCTTGCTGGAGGATGTACCAGGGGTGGGAAAAACCCTCTTAGCTAAAGCCCTGGCGCGATCGCTGGCGGGCACCTTTCAGCGCATCCAAGCCACCCCCGATCTCCTACCCACGGACCTATCGGGCACCAATATCTGGAATCCCAAAACAGCGGAGTTTGAGTTTCGCCCAGGTCCTGTGTTCTGCAATATCCTGCTGGCGGATGAGATTAACCGTGCCACCCCGCGGACCCAATCGGCACTTCTAGAGGTCATGGAGGAGTACCAAGTCACCATTGATGGTGTCACCTATCCCCTGCCTCAGCCTTTTTTCGTCATTGCCACCCAAAACCCGGTGGAGTACCAAGGCACCTTTCCCCTGCCGGAGGCGCAGTTGGATCGTTTTGCCCTCTGTTTTAGTTTGGGCTACCCCACCGAGGAAGAGGAGCTACAAATGCTGCAACGGGTGCAGGGGGGCTTAGATGTCAACCAACTGGAACCTTGCCTAAGCTTGGCGGAGATTCAACAGTTGCGGCAGCAGGTGCTACAGGTGCGGGTGGATTCAGTCTTGCAAAAATACATTCTTGCCCTTGTGCGGGCCAGCCGCGAAAGCGATCGCATTACCTTGGGGGTCAGTCCTCGTGGTACTGTGATGCTTCAGCGCACGGCTCAGTCCTTGGCTTTCCTCAATGGCCGTGACTATGTCCTTCCCGATGATGTCAAGCAGTTGGCTCCCCACGTCTTGGCTCATCGTTTGATTACAGCAGCCGGGCACTCAGGGCGTGCCTGTGTGGCAGAATTGCTGGAGATGGTTCCGGTCCCCTAGGGAGAGTGAACGCGACTGTTCTCTATGAACATTTCTGCGATCGCCAACCTGTCATCTTAGTGTTAAGCGTTTTTAACATCGCGATCGCCCTCGCAACCGTCGAAGGATTTAGGCATTTATGACAACGATACTCATGACACAGGCCCTCCAACGGCAGGGAGAAATTTGGCACAACATCCTCAGCAGTCAAAACATGACTGTCATTTGGGAAAACCTGGATGCTGACATCCTTGCTGTGCTACAGGGGATGGCAGCCGCTGGCGTCGCATTGCCCCAACTGCTCCTGTTGGATATGGGGATGACGCTCACCAATCCCTACCGCTTTTGTCAGGTGGCCCAGTCTCGTTTTCCGGGGATACCGGTGGTCATTACGGCGGGTCGGGATCACCAAATTAGTGCAGTAGAACGGCGCTGGGCCTTACGTATGGGGGCTGTGGATCTCTTGCCCGGCATCCAAGAGTCCAGTCTCATGGCTACAGCCGTTTCCCATCTGACTCGGGTGTTGGAGATTCTCGATGCCCTACCCATTCAGCAGGATGCCCTGATGGAGAGCCTGAGTCGCTTAACAGCACCGCCACCAGCCCCGACTCCAGCCGCACCGCCACTGCTCCCTCTGGCTGCCCCACCCAATACCCAGTATCGGGGCATTAGCACCGCTGCTGACACAGCTCCGCTACCCAAGAGTGAAGATATGAGCCAGCGCCGCCGTCGCTATCGCGGCTCCAGTTATTAAACTCCCCAGGCTGGATTCGAACCAGCGACCAATCGGTTAACAGCCGACCGCTCTACCGCTGAGCTACTGAGGAATATCAGCAATTTTCTAGTGTAGCGTAGTTGACCCCTGTTGGCAAGCCTCAACCCGACTGCAGTTTTGGCCAGCGCTGCCGCAGTTGATTGACCACTCGATCAAGGGCAACGGCATGGGAGGCCTTAAAGAGGAGGCGATCGCCCGCTTGCAACTCCCGCAATAGGTACTCCACCAATTCTTCATGGGAACCAAATTGTTGAGTGGGAATCTGCCCTGCCCCCTGCGCCAGGGCTGCCCCTTCCTCACCTTGATCGAGGATGAAGAGCCCATCGAGGTCCAGTTGGGCCACAGTTGCCCCCACCTGCTCATGGAAGGAGAGAGAAAAGGCGCCTAATTCCCGCATCGGGCCAAGAACCGCCAGATGGCGCTGACCGGGGAGCGATCGCAACAGGTGCAAAGCCGCCACCATCGATTCCAGGCCCGCATTGTAGGTTTCATCTAGGAGCAGAATATCTGGTTCGAGGCGATAGCGACCACCGCGACCACTGGGCAATTCTAGGGTCAACTGTACAGGCAGGCGATCGCTCTCGACGTCCAAGGCCTGCAGCACGCCAAGGGCAGCCAGAAAGTTCAGGGCATGGTGTGCCCCCGCAAGGGGAACGGTGTAGGTGCGTCCACCCACATGGAGGGTTTGGGGCGGTTGGTAAATTCCCCGTAGGGTGCCCCCCTCAAGGCCATAGGTGATGGTGCGCCCTGACCAGACCTGCGCCACTGTCGGCAAAAGTAGGGGACTATCGGCATTGAGCACTGCTGTTCCCCCTGGGGGCATTTCAGCAAGAAGTTCGCATTTGGCTTGGGCAATGGCTTCCCGGGAACCAAGGCGGCCAATATGGGCAGTCCCAACATTGGTAATCACCGCAACATCCGGTTGGGCAATCTGGCTCAACAGGGCAATTTCACCGCGAGCACGCATGCCCATTTCAATCACCGCAAATTGGTGGTGGGGTTCCAGTTGTAAAAGTGTTTTGGGCACGCCAATCTCGTTGTTGAAGTTGGCTTCGGTTTTGAGGACCGCGCCATAGTGACTGAGGACAGCGGCAATCATTTCCTTGGTGGTGGTTTTGCCCACGGAGCCAGTGACGGCAATGACTTTGGCTGGACATTGCTGCCGCCACCACTGTCCCAACCGTTGATAGGCACTCAGGGTATTGGCGACCTGCAGTTGGGGAAGATCAGAAGACAGCGGTGCTTCAACCATCAGGGCGATCGCTCCAGCGGCGGCGGCCTGATCGACAAATTGATGGCCATCAAAGGTTTCCCCCCGCAGGGCAACAAACAGGTTGCCGGCGGCGATTTGACGGGAGTCGGTGCAAATTCCTGTGATGGGCAGATTTGGATGCGTCGTATCTAACCCCAAAGCTTGGGCGATCGCCCCTAGGGTGGTGTTCACGATTTTGCCCCGCCAATGTGGCTGCATTTCAGATAAGGCTGCAGCACCTCCGGCACCCGCACCGTGCCATCCGGTTGTTGGTAGTTTTCGAGAATGGCTGCCATCGTTCGTCCAACAGCGAGGCCAGAACCATTGAGGGTGTGGACAAACTGCGTTCCCTTGTGCTTAGCCCCTTTGAAGCGAATCTTGGCACGCCGCGCTTGAAAATCGCCAAAGTTGGAGCAACTGGAAATTTCACGGTAACAGCCAGCAGCGGGGAGCCACACCTCTAGGTCATAGCACTTCATGGCAGCAAACCCCAAATCCCCAGTACACAGTTCAATCACTCGATAGGGCAACTTGAGGGCTTGGAGAATGAACTCAGCATCAGCCACCAGGGCTTCATGTTCAGCAGCAGAGGTTTCCGGATGCACAAACTTCACCAACTCCACTTTGTTAAATTGGTGCAGTCGAATCAGACCGCGGGTATCTTTGCCATAGCTGCCTGCTTCGCGGCGAAAACAGGGGGTATAGGCACAGTGGTAAATGGGGAGTTGATCAGCGGCTAAAATTTCATCGCGGTAGAGATTCGTCACCGGTACTTCCGCTGTCGGAATTAGCCAGAGATCGTCATCGGCACAGCGAAAACTCTCCTCAGCAAACTTCGGTAACTGCCCCGTTCCCGTCAGCGAGGCAGTATTGACCAGTAAGGGGGGCAAGACTTCCACATAGCCGCGTTCGCGGTGGCTATCAAGCATGAATTGGATCAAGGCCCGCTCAAGGGCAGCCCCCAGGCCCAATAGGGTCACAAAACGACTCTGAGCCACTTTGACCGATCGCTCCACATCCCAGAGTCCCAGTCGAGTTCCAATGTCCCAGTGGGGTTGGCAAGGGTAGGTGGGTTTATACTCTTCCCCCCACCGCCGCACCTCAACGTTGTCAGTTTCATCACGGCCAATGGGGGTGGTCTCACTGGGGGGGTTGGGAATCGTCAGCAGCAGGCTCTCTAGCTCCTCTTTCAACTGCCGTTCCTGGGGCTCCAGATCACTGAGTTTTTGCTTGAGAGCGTTGGCCTCAGCTTTGAGGGCTTGAATTTCGGGGTCAGTGGGGGCAATGCCGGACTTGATCTTTTTGCCGACGAGGGCACCAATTTCATTACTGCGGGCTTGGAGTTGCGATCGCTGTTGTTCAAGCTGTCGCTGCTGCGCATCCAATTCTAAAATGCGGTCCAGGTCAAAGTCACCGCCGCGCCGCCGCAGGCGATCGCCAAAGGCTTGGGGATTTTCTCGCAGTTGTTTTAGATCAATCACAGGTGGACAAAAACCAGTGCAAACCGCATTGATCCTATCACCAAGGGGGAAATTGACTCTAGGGAGCTATCTTACTGTTGCTTACTACTGTTGCTTACTATCGAGACGGCTAAGTTCCTCTATCAACCGTTGAGATTTTGATTATTGGTAGCGTCAATAAGGGGTCGCCGTCCTCTAAAATGAGGGATGTATTAAGCGGTGTTAGCAATATGAGTGTCATTAGTCAGGTTCTTCTTAAAGCGGACGATGAATTGCGCTACCCCACCACGGGCGAACTCCAGACGATTAGTGACTTTTTCCAAACGGGTGAGCAACGCCTCCGCATTGCCACGACTCTGGCTGAAAATGAGAAACGCATTGTTGAGCAAGCCAGCAAACAACTGTGGCAGAAGCGGCCTGACTTTATCTCACCGGGGGGCAACGCCTACGGCCAGAAACAGCGCGCCCTGTGTCTGCGGGACTATGGCTGGTATATGCGCCTGATTACCTATGGCATCCTCGCCGGTGACAAAGACCCCATTGAGCGCACGGGTATTATTGGGGTACGGGAAATGTACAACTCCCTTGGTGTGCCAATGACAGGGATGGCAGAAGCCATGCGTTGCCTCAAGGACGCCTCCTTGGCCCTGTTGAGCACTGAAGATGCTGAAGTGGCGGCACCCTACTTTGACTACATTATTCAAGAAATGTCCTAGGGAGACTAGCGGGACTCAATTTTTTCTGCAAGGGGAAGAGAATCTATGACATCTCCCCTTGAAATTGTGCTTCTCAGCAATGGTCCCGGTGAACTGGCCACCTGGGTCTATCCTTTTGTAACAAGGCTGCGGCAACGGGTCAAACAAGGGGTGCGGGTTTCAGTGGTGATGGTTCCCTGTCCCCATGCCAGTGGTCAGGAAGCAGAAATTGCTCGCCGCTATCCAGGGGTAGATCGGGTGCTGCCAGCCACCGAATTTTGGCACCTCCTACGCACAAAGACCACTCGCAGCAATTGGGATTGGTTTCCCCAAGGGGTTGTGGTCTTCTTGGGGGGAGATCAACTTTTTGCGGTGCTGCTGGCCAAACGTCTAGGCTACTGCTGTGTGCTCTACTGTGAGTGGCAGGCCCGCTGGCAACGGTGGGTGGATGGTATTGGGCTGCGGCGTCCTCTCCCCGTGGGCAACACCAAAGCTAAGGTGGCCGTGGTGGGGGATTTGATGACGGATGTGCAAGCCCTTGCCCTCGATTGTCTCCCCAATGTCCGCCAACAGTTAGGCGTTGCCCCAGATGCTCCCCTGGTGGGTTTGATGGTGGGTTCTAAGCCCAATAAACTAAAGCTGGGGGTGCCCCTTTCCCTAGGGATCGCTGACCATTTAGCGGCGGCTCATCCCCCGATCCACTGTGTAATTCCAGTGGCACCAACCCTGACCCTCAACACCCTCAGTTGCTATGCCGATCCTCGCTTTAACCCCGAGCTCAAGTACGTTGAGGGCACAACTGCCACACTGAACCAGCCAAGGGAAGGTCTACCCTATCTGGAGACGCCAAGGGGTACAAAGATCTATCTCTGGCAGCAGTTACCCCACTATCCCCTGCTGCGGCAGGTTGCTCTCTGTGTGACCACGGTTGGCGCCAATACTGCTGAACTGGCTGCCTTGAATGTGCCGATGATTGTTCTGTTGCCTGCACAACAACTGCGGGTACAGCGGGCACACCCTTGGGATGGGTTAGCTGGATTGCTGGTGGGCTTGCCGGCGATCGGGCGGCAGTGGACGGTATTGGTGTTTTGGACACTGGTCGCCAAGGGCTTGGGCTGGTGGCGATTTTGGCAGTTGTGGCGATCGCCAGAAATAGATTGGGACTTGGTCAAACAGGGTCTCGGCTACAAGGCGTGGCCTAATATCTGGGCAGGCAGAGAAATTGTGCCAGAGTTGGTGGGTCCCATTGACCCACAGACCGTTGCCCAACAAATTATTGATCTACTGAATCATCCTCAGAAATTGGATCAGATGCGGCAGGACTTGCGGCAGCAGGTGGGATCCCCGGGGGCAGCGGCAAAATTGGTGGATTTGACGCTTCAGGTGGCGGGCTGGCCTGCCAGCGATCCAGAATGTCCTTGAGTACAATTTCCGTAAACCAAATCTGACCCACAATCACTAGAGGCAATGCCAGGAGTAAGCCGAGAAAACCAAAGAAAGTGGCAAAAATAATTTGGGACACCAGCGTCACAGCGGGCAGTAGAGCCACCTGTTTGGCCATGACAAGGGGCACCAGCAGGTACTGTTCCAACTGTTGAATTAGAATGTAGGACATGAGAACAGCCACTGACCGCCACGGATCATCAATAAACGCAATAATCATTGGCGGAATTACACTGAGGGCAGGGCCGATGTTGGGAATAGCTTCTAAAAGTCCTGCTAGAAAGGCATTGGCTAAGACCAACCGCACTCCCAGTAGGGCCAAGGTAAGGCCACTGACGACGCCAATCACCACCATATTCAAGCCGGTCCCTGCTAGCCAGGCCAAGAGTGCCTGTTCACTTTCCCTGAGGATGGTGTCAATGCGGGAACGGTAAAATGCTGGAAACAGGCGAATAAACCCGCGGCGGTAGGGCTGAGGATCAATCACTAGCATCACCGTCAGCACCAAGACCAACAGCGTGTTGAGTAAGAGCGCCAGGGTATTGGAAAACAAAGCAAAGAAATTGTTAAAGATTTGCTGGAGAAATGGTTCTAATTGGGTAATCAGTCGATTGATCATCGGTGTGTCGTCAAAGCCACCACTGGGCAAAAAATGAGCCATGTCATCCAGCCATGCTTCCACCCGCCCTAGGCCCTTGGGAATCAACACACCCAGTTGCTGCGCCTCCTGTAAAAAGGGAGGAATCATCATCCAAAAGAAGCCAAAGATGATTAGGAACGTCAAGCTCATACTGAGGGCGATCGCCCGCCCCCGTTGCAGTCCCCAGCTTTGGAGCCGCAGTTGCAGCCAGTTGAGTGCCGTTGCCAGCACCACCGCTAAAAAGACCAAGAGTAACACTTGGCGAATTTCCCAGAGGATGTAAAGACACACCCCCAGTACCAGCAAGCCAATCCACTGACCAAATGTCACTGCTTTGCATCCAATTCCTGTCTCAACCCCCTATTAGAGCAGGTTTTGGGACAATGCCATTAAAGCAAAGGGAATTTGCATCAGCTAAATCACAAAGACTGTATTGTTGTCCCGCAGCTGGGGATACTCCGTTGGTGGCCTGTGGTTAAACTGGGCAAAGTAGGCGGCCAAGGGTTCCGGTAAGGTCGGTAGGATGACTTGGGTATCTCCTTGGGCAATTTCCGGCCAGAGGGAGGATAGGGCTTGGGCGAGGGGCTTGGCCTCAGTTTCCGATAAATTAAAGGGCGGCAATGTCAGAAAGCGCACCATAAACCCCGCGCCGCGCTGAAGCATCCATTGGCGGGAGAGATCACTCAAGGTGGGATAGGCCTTCAGGGATTCAATGCGATAGGATTCCACGTCCACCTGCCAGCCCCCTTGGGGGTGTTCCTGCAAAATGAGACGACGATAGGGATGGGGATAGCTCACGAGGGAACCGGTCGTTAGGTCAAACACCCCCTGTTCATAGGCAATGTCTTGGACATGGAGATGTCCAGTTAAGACCAGCGCCACCCCCGCCGATCGCAACAAGTTCAATAGCTCTGCCCGATTCTCCAAGAGGTAGCGCTGCCCCATCGGACTTTGGCTCTGCTGTGGCCAGTGCTCAAGGACATTGTGGTGAATCATGACCAGGCGCAGTCCGGCAAAGGGTTCTGCCAATAGAGCCGCCAACCATGCCAACTGTCCTTGATCGACGACTCCCAACTGTTGTCCCGTTGGACTAAATTGGTTGGAGTTGAGGGCAACCAGTTGCAGATTTTCTGCAAGTAGGGCTTGGTAGTAATGCTTGCCAGGGTTGCCGTAGCCTGCATGGGCATACCACTGGGGAAAGTCAGCCCAGCCAATGCGGCAGTTGTCCCCTAGCGGTAGCGGCACATCGTGGTTCCCCGGAATCACATAACAGGGAACCGACAGTGTTTGTAAATAGGTACTCAGCCAGCGGTGGTTCGCCACTTCGCCATCCCGCGTCAGGTCACCGGGAATCAGCAGGGCATCAATGCCGAGTTCAAGGAGATGGGTGACGGCTGCTTCAAAGGCAGGGATACTAATTTCATACAGAAAAATAGGCGGGTAATCTGTCGGAATTGTCTCCGGCAGGGCAATGTGGGGATCACTGATAATGCCAAGCCGCACTGCCATTGCGCTTTCCTAGTGGCGGAAGTGTCGCTGGTTGGTAAAGACCATGGCAATTCCCGCTGCATTGGCCGCCTGGATAGATTCACTATCGCGCAAACTGCCCCCCGGTTGAATAATGGCAGCAATGCCGGCAAGGGCAGCCGCTTCCACAGAATCGGCAAAAGGGAAAAAGCCATCACTGGCCAGCACTCCCCCCCGCGCCGCCTCCCCCGCAGCACTGAGGGCAATTTCCACAGCACCGACCCGATTCATTTGACCCGCCCCAATCCCTTGGGTTTGGCGATCGCGACTGACAACAATGGCATTGGACTTGACGTGCTTCACGACTTTCCAGGCAAAGATCAGTTCCGCCATCAACTCTGGACTGGGTTCAGTGGCGGTGACCACCTGCCATGCCTCTGGATCAATGGGGAGGGGGTGAATCTCTTGGACAAGGAAGCCGCCGGCAATGGTTTGAATCGCCGTGGTTGGCGCCCTATGCAACTCAGGTAAGGTGAGAACCCGCATCTTGGGCTTGGTTTTCAGGATCGGCAGCGCCGCTTCCTCACAGGCGGGAGCCACCACACACTCTAAAAAGGTACGGGTCAAGGCTTCAGCAGTGGCCCCATCCAAGGGGCGATTGAGGGCAACAATGCCGCCAAAGGCAGAGACCCTATCGGCTGCAAAGGCACGTTCGTAGGCTTCCACAAGGGTTTTGCCCTCGGCAACGCCACAGGGATTGGTGTGTTTAATAATGACGGCAGCGGGGGGGCTGTCCCCTAGGAATTCACTAATCACTCCCCGTGCGGCTTCTAAATCCAGCAGGTTATTGTAACTGAGTTCTTTGCCCTGGAGCAGGTGGGCGGCTGCCCAACCCCTGGGGTGTGCCCCACAGACGTACCAAGAAGCCCGTTGATGGGGGTTTTCGCCATAGCGCAGGACTTGTTTTTGCCGTCCCGTGAGGTGAAAAACGGGGGGGAGAATTTCTGGTTCAGTACCCGCGGCCGTTACTTTTTGGAGATACTCAGCGATCGCCTGATCGTAATGGGCTGTCAGTGCAAACGCTTGTTGGGCACAGGCTAGGCGGAAGGCAGGTTGGGCGTCCCCGTATAATCGTAATTCCTGAAGGTAAGTTTCGTACTGACTCGGATCTACCAGCACTGTTACATGGGCATGGTTTTTCGCAGCAGCGCGAATCAAAGTCGGCCCGCCAATATCAATTTGCTCGATCGCCTCGGCAAGGGTGACGTTGGGTTGGGCAATTGTTTCGGCAAAGGGGTAGAGGTTAACAACCACTAAATCAATGGGATGAATGGCTTGGGCTTGCAGATCGGCCTCGTCTTGGGGGCGATCGCGCCGTGCCAAAATGCCGCCATGGATTTTCGGGTGCAGGGTCTTGACCCGCCCACCCAGAATTTCTGGTGCCCCTGTGTACTCAGAGACTGTTGTCACAGGAATCCCCGCGGTCTGCAAGGCCTTTGCGGTGCCACCACTACTCAGGAGCGTAAAGCCAAACTCCTGCACCAAGGCCCTAGCCAACTCCACCAGTCCCTGCTTATTACTGGTGCTGAGCAAGGCCATTCGCCCCATGCCTGCAATCCTCCTCGGCGACCAAGAACCCCTATTTTAGCGGAACATGCTGCTCACAGAGCTATCTTCATGGATTCGCCAAATGGTTTCTCCCAGAATACTAGCCACCGAGAGCACCGTGAGTTGGGGAAAGCGTTGGGTTTCCGGCACAGGAATCGTATTGGTGACAATCACCTCTTCAAAATCGCCCCCTTGGAGTCGCTCAATCGCCGGTGGCGAAAAGACAGCATGGGTGGCACAGGCATAGACTTCTTTGGCACCTTCGCGACGCAGGAGTCGCGCCCCCTCTAAAATGGTGCCGGCTGTATCAATCATGTCATCCACGAGTACCGCTGTTTTGCCCTTAACATCACCCACCACATTCATGACCTCAGCCACATTGTGGGCTTGGCGGCGCTTATCAATAATTGCTAGGGGGGCATCATCCAGCTTATTGGCAAAGGCACGGGCGCGGGCTACCCCACCCACATCCGGTGAGACCACCACAATATCCTCAAGATTTTTGCTGCGCAGGTAGTCCAGGAGCACGGGTGAACCATAGACGTGATCCACCGGAATGTCAAAGTAGCCTTGAATTTGGGCTGAGTGCAGGTCCATGGCCAGGACCCGACTGGCACCCGCTTGGGTAATCAGGTTGGCCACTAGTTTGGCGGTAATGGATTCGCGGCCTGCCGTCTTGCGATCGGCACGGGCATAGCCATAGTAGGGAATCACTGCAGTCACTTGACGAGCTGAGGCGCGGCGGCAAGCATCCACCATGATCAGCAGTTCCATCAGGTGGTCATTGACCGGTCGGCAACAGGGCTGAATCAGATAAACATCACAACCGCGAATCGATTCTTGAATCTGCACATAGAGCTCGCCATCGGCAAATCGCTTACGCACCATTGGGCCGAGATCAATACCAAGGTAGCGGGCAATTTCCTGAGCAAGGGCAATGTTGGCAGAACCCGAAAACAGCTTTAGACGACTATGATCAGAAGTGTGAGAGGGGGTCGTCGTGGGCAATGGCGCAGTGTGAATCACAGCATCTCCCCAAGATGGCGTGCGTTTTGATTTTGATCTTATCATTTCCAATTTCGGGAGCCACTCCCCTAGGATTGAATTTATAGCAAGAGGAAATTTTGAGGTCATCATCTTTACCAATGGCGCGATCGCAATTCCTACGATTGGGGGATGTTTTTTTGTCATCGATAGGGGTAGCTTGGTTATTCCTTTTACCTGCACTTTTGTTTCTGACAATTTTTGTTTTTTTGCCAATTTTGTACCTTGTCTATCTCAGTTTTACGACGGGTAGTTTTAGTCAAGAGGGGGTGCGTTGGGTTGGCCTGCAGAATTATCAACAGTTGCTCCTAAGTCCAGACTTTTGGCAGGTGATTGGCAACACTCTCTATTTCACAGTGGCAACGGTGCTACCGACGATGGTGCTCCCCCTACTCTTGGCGGTAGGTCTCAACCAAGGGATCAAGGGCCGAGATCTGCTCCGTACGGCCTACTTTTTACCCACTATGACCTCAATTGTGGCCGTAGGGTTAGGGTTTCGTTGGCTGTTTCAAACCGACGGCCCCGTGAATCAACTGGTACAAGCCTTTGGGGGGCAACCTATTGCTTGGCTCAGTGATCCCACCTGGGCGATGCCAGTGCTGATTTTGCTCAGTAGCTGGAAGCAGTTGGGATTTAATTTGGTCGTCTTTTTGGCGGGGTTGCAAACGATTCCCCGCGATCGCTATGAAGCCGCCCTCCTCGATGGCGCCAATGCTTGGCAACAATTTCGCTACATTACGTTGCCGGGGCTGCGACCCACTTTAGTTTTAGTGTTTGTAACAACAACGATTTTCACGTTACGCAGTTTTGAGCAAGTCTATGTGGTAACGGGTGGTGGCCCCCTGAATACAACAAACCTGCTGGTATTTTATATTTACCAACAGGCGTTTGGGTTATTTGACTTTGGCTATGCCGCTGCTGCAGCAACGCTACTTTTGGGGGTTACCCTTGGACTCCTCTGGCTACAATTGCGCACGCGCCAAGACCCCCATCTCTAGAGAGAGGAGCCAAGACCAGCATAAGCACCGTAGAAGAACAAGCCCACAATCACAATCACTCCCATGCCGGCCACTGTAGCCACAATCCAGAGGGGAATGCGTCCGCCTTCAGACATCATCAATTCCTCCTAAGCAGATTCAGTTATAGGTGAAGAAATTTAGTTAAAAAAGTAGCTTGAAAAGAGCAACGCAAGAACCAAGATCAGCAGCAACCCTAGGTACAGGGATGTGCGATTCAGTTCGACCGGCTGACGATTGGGATTCGGTTCCATGGGTGCACCCTCCTAACGTTGGATAAACTGCATTGCCGCGATCGCCCCGAGGAAGAAAATCGTGGGCACAGCAAGAGTGTGAACGGCCACCCAGCGGACCGTAAAAATTGGGTAAGAAACCGGTTCTTGATTGGGTGTGTTACTGGTCATGGCAATCCTACTTCAACTGTTCTAAGAAGGTTTCGACTTGTTGTTTGGCTTCAAAGCGATCGGTCACAAGAGGAATCGACCGCTGTTCCTGAGCATAGTAGCTATCGGGGCGTGGGGTGCCAAACACATCATAGGCCAAACCGGTGCTGACAAAGAGCCAGCCAGCAATGAACAACGCCGGAATGGTGATGCTATGAATCACCCAATAACGGACACTGGTAATAATGTCGGAAAATGGTCGTTCTCCTGTCGTTCCAGCCACGTTGCAATGCCTCCAAAGTGTCTAATGCTAAAAAAAGGAAACGGTACTCTCTATCATACAGCCTTTTTTCACAAGGATTGACGTTGGCCATCCGAAGCCCAAAGCTGTTCCCTCAGACGAGATGATGCCCTCTTTGAGGCTATAGGCCAGCTTTGGCGAGGTCAGTGAGCACTTCCCTAGCGCTCTGGTAGCGATCGCGAAAGTTATACTTGATCATTTTATTGATAATGGCAACAAACTGCGGTGAAAGATGCCGTCCCGGCTGCCAGATAAGATCCCCACTGTCGGGATCAGAGGGCAAATCCATCGGGGCAAGTCCCGTCAGACCTTCAACAATCACCATGCCCAAAGAGTAAATGTCACTGGCAATTACGGGTCGTCCTGCCATTTGTTCGCTAGGAGCATAACCACGGGTACCAATCGAGATCGTATATTTGCCATGCCGGAGCAAATCCTCTGGCTGGACATGGCGGACTGCGCCAAAGTCAATCAAAAACAGCTGTTGATCACTGCGGCGGCGTATGATGTTGGCGGGCTTAATGTCCCGATGCACGACGCCAAACTGATGCACGTACTGCAAAATTTCCAGAATACTCTTGAGAATCGCAATCGCTTCCCCTTGGGAGAGGGTAATTTTCTTTTCAAACTCCTCTTTGAGGGATTCGCCATCCACATACTCTTGGGTGAGATAGAAATATCCCCCCTCCTCAAAGTAGGCCAGTAGTCGAGGGATGCGCTGGTGCTGACCCAATTGGGCTAAGGTTTCTGCTTCCCGCTGAAAGAGGCGACGGGCAATGGCCAAAAAACGTTCATCCTTACGGGAGGGCACCAACTGCTTGACGACGCAAATCGGATGATCCGGCAGGTGTAAATCCGCAGCCAAGAACGTGCGCCCAAATCCCCCTTGCCCCAGTTGACTTAGGATTCGGTAGCGTCCGCCAACCGTTTGTGGCAGCGGTTCACTGGGTTCTGCGGTGATGTCAGAAATGGCAGTGGTTTTGGGTTCGGTGCCCATCGGTGTTGCCGTCTCTGTGGTTGGAGATGGAGGTGAGGGGACTGTCCTAGGGGGAATCGGGGTGGCATCCGCAGGCATCGAGGTCAAGGAGTCAGGGTGAGAGGGCTGTCTTTCCGGTTGCCCTCCCTTGGGGGCCTCTGGCGTTGACAATTGGCTTTCAGGCAAGTCTGCTCTGGTTGCAAATTGCGGCGGCGTTGCAGGGATCTCCGGTAGCGTTTCGGGGATGTGCCCATGGGTAACGGGATTTGAGATAACTTCTCCTGGACGAACGGACTCAGGCACCGACAATTGGGTTTCAGGCAAGTCCGCACTGGTTGTGAATTGAGTTGGTGGCGTCGAGGGCAGTTCTGGCGTGGTCGGTGGCTCTGGTAGCGTCAGTTGCGTTTCAGGCAAATCGAGACTGGGGACGCTAGGGGTCTGCGGCATTGTTCTCAAGGCTTCGGGAACCGGCAGTTGGGTTTCTGGTAAATCAGGGGGCAGTGGTGAGGGTATCCCTGAGGGGACTGTTGGCGGCGGGGCAGGAACCCCCACCTGGGTTTCAGGAAGATCAACGGGGGTGGGTTCAGGGGTTTTTGGCAATTCGGTGGCAGACGTTGCAGCGTCGTCAGGGTGAACCAGTAGGAAGGTTTCCCTCTCATTAATGGGTTGGGGTGGTGTCTCAGGAATTTCTGTGGGCGAAATTTGATCCACGATGGCGGTGAGGAGAGTGGGTGCTGTGGAGGATTTATCCCCAGGGGGTGGGGTGGGTTCAATGGGGGTGAAGGGAATTGCCGTTTCCGGTTGCAGGACCGTTGCGTTGGTATCCGTCTTTAGGCGAGAAACTTCCGTTGGCAAGACTTCGGAAATTTCCAAAATGGGGGCTGATTCAGCTGTCGTTGATTGACTAATGCCTTCAGTAATGAACTCCAAGGGAGTTGCGGAGGTTCCATTGGGGACAGCCGTTGGCGTAGAGGGGGTAGACATTGATTCGGCAGAACTTAAGGCACGGTAGCCAAGCATCAAAACTGCCCCACTGCCAAAGCTAATGAGAGGGGCCACTAGCGGAATCCAAGTCCCCTGTAAAAAGAGCACAAAGGTGAGGCCACTAAGACCCAGTCCCCCAGCAACCCATAGCGGCACCATCACCCAGCGGTGTCCTTTGGCGATGATCAAGGCACCGAGGCCAGACCAAGCGAGAATCCAAAGGGCGATCGCCTCCTGGGGCCATGTACCCATGGGGGAGCGATGATCAAGAGCTGCTGCTAGCAGATCTTCAAGGATAGCTGCTTGAACCACAACACCGGGGGTAAGGCGGTTGGTGTACTCCGGCAGGGTAATTGGGATCAAAAACTTATCGTTACTGCTGCTGCCAGTAAGGCCAATGAGTACGGCGCGATCGCGCACCTTGGAGGGCAGCACCTCACCCCTTAGCACTTCGCTCAGAGTCACTGTTTCATAGGGCTGGGTCGGGCGGGCATAGTTGATCAGGATTTGAAACCCGGCAGCGTCTAGGTTGTTGTAGCCTCCCCAGTTGCGAGTTAAGGACTGAAAGCGAGCCGTCCCCAACTCAAGGCGATTCTCAGTCACGGCTTGGGGATTAACCCCCAGAAAAAGACGCGCCAAGGCAAGGGCAAAGGATTGAGGGGTAGAACAGCGATCATTAGCTTCTGGTTGAGTTGCTAAAATAGCACGGCGCACCACGCTATCATCATCAATGGGAATGTCAGCAAATCCCACTTGATCATTTAGCAGTCCAGCGGGGGGGGCAATTCCAGGATCCCCTTCGCTTCCTGCCTTACAGACAATGACGGTGTTCGGCTGGGTCATCATCACCCGTCCGAGGGAGGGCAACCCATTGGTTGGCAATTTGAAGCGATCGGGAACCGGAAAATCGCGAAAAATATCAATGCCAATGACCCTGGGTTGATACTCCTGCAATTCATTGACCGCTTGAATGAGCACTTCGTCAGGAACGGGGTACTGCTTGAGGGTTTGAATGTCGGCCTCGGTAATCTCAACAATCAGCAGTCGCTGGGAAGTGGCGGGTGTCGATCGCCAGCGCAGCCATTGGTCATAGACTCTTAATTCCAAGGGTTGCAGAAAGCCACCCACCCGCAGGGCAAGGACACCAACCGTGGCGATCGCCGCTGCCATAACCACTGGTAAAGCACGTTTAAGAGGATCAGGGATGGAGATAGGGCTCATGGCACAATTGGGGCTCTTGCGCTGACGCTGAAAGATGCTAAAGGCAGTTTCGGTTCTATCCTGACCTACACTGCGGGCGATTGGCAAATTGAGGCGAACAACTCTTAACATCCTCCCCACGTCAGAGGGCAACATTATCCCCCTAGGTGGAAGAAAGTGAAAGGACTATAATCATTGAGGTATTGCTGAGCACAACAAGCCCTATGACGGAAACCCCCGATTCAACGACGACGTCCACCTCTTCAGAAAGTACAACAGCAGCGGCACGTCAACTGCTGGGCATGAAGGGTGCCAAAAGCGGTGAGACCAATATCTGGAAAATTCGCCTGCAATTGATGAAGCCGATTACATGGATTCCCCTCATTTGGGGGGTGGTCTGTGGTGCGGCCTCCTCGGGGGGATTTACATGGAGTCTGGAGGATATTCTCAAGGCAGCCACCTGTATGCTCCTGTCGGGGCCTTTGATGGCTGGCTATACGCAAACGCTCAACGATTACTACGATCGCGAGATTGATGCCATCAATGAACCCTACCGTCCCATTCCTTCGGGAGCCATTTCCCTTAATCAAGTGCGTGCCCAAATTATTTTCCTTTTGGTTGCGGGTTTGACTCTAGCGGTTCTACTCGATCTATGGTCTGACCATGCCACGTTCCCGGTGACCAAAATTGCCTTACTGGGCGGCTTTCTGGCCTATATTTACTCTGCACCGCCCCTGAAACTGAAAAAGAATGGTTGGCTGGGAAATTATGCCCTCGGGGCAAGCTACATTGCCTTACCGTGGTGGGCAGGTCACGCCCTTTTTGGTGAATTGACGCCAACGATTGTGATCTTGACCTTGATTTACAGTCTGGCGGGCTTGGGGATTGCCATTGTCAATGACTTCAAAAGTGTTGAGGGCGATCGCCAACTGGGTTTGGCGTCTCTACCTGTGATGTTTGGCATTACCACGGCAGCTTGGATTTGTGTCCTGATGATTGACATTTTCCAGTTGGGGATTGCGGGCTACCTGATGGCGATCCATGCCAATCTTTATGCGGTGCTGCTGATTTTGCTGATTATTCCCCAAATTGTCTTTCAGGATATGTACTTCCTGCGGGATCCCCTAAAAAACGATGTGAAGTACCAAGCCAGTGCTCAACCCTTTCTCGTCTTAGGGATGCTAGTAGTGGGTTTAGCCCTTGGGCATACGCTGGTGTAGTTGGGGGGCATGACGACATCGCTAACCTTCAAGGTCGAAAAGGGGGGCAATCGCCTCGATACATTCCTTGCCCAACAGCATCCTGAGTTCTCGCGATCGCGCTGGCAGCAGTTGATCCAACAGGGGCACGTCCGCCTGAATGGCCAAGTTTGCGATCGCAAAAATCAGCCCCTCAGTGGTGGTGAGGTACTGGAGGTCGTGCTCCCTACGCCAGAGCCATTGGATTTAGTCCCTGAACCCCTACCCCTGAGTATTCTCTATGAGGATGAGGAGTTACTGATTCTCAATAAACCCGTGGACTTAGTGGTGCATCCTGCCCCCGGTCATAGCCACGGTACGCTCGTTCACGGCTTATTGGCCCATTGTCCTGATTTGACCGGCATTGGCGGTGTCCAGCGGCCAGGGATTGTGCATCGCCTCGACAAAGACACCTCTGGGGTGATGGTTGTTGCTAAAACCGAGTTTGCCCTACACCATCTGCAACAACAATTGAAAACACGGCAAATGCAGCGCCACTACCTTGGTGTTGTCTATGGCCAGCCCCGTGAGGACCGTGGAACCGTCATCACCCCCCTGGGTCGTCACCCAGTGGATCGCAAAAAGATGGCGGTGGTGCCCCCTGAAAAAGGCCGCACTGCCATTACCCATTGGTACGTAAAGGAGCGCTTTCGCCACTGTGCGCTTGTGGAGTTTCGCCTAGAAACGGGGCGCACCCATCAAATCCGCGTCCATGCCGCCCATTTAGGTTGGCCGCTGTTGGGGGATCCCCTCTATGGCCGCGGCAGCCCCCTAAAAGTAAAGCTTCCTGGCCAAGCTCTCCATGCCTATCGCTTACAATTGCAGCATCCCCGTAGTGGCCAAGAGATTGTGGCGATCGCTCCTTTACCAGATCACTTAGAAAGGTTACTACAGCGATTGCGCCAGCAGACTGTTTAAGTTTTTAAGTTGGATGGAGCTAAGCGGATTCGAACCGCTGACCCCTTCAATGCCATTGAAGTGCTCTACCAACTGAGCTATAGCCCCGAATCAGCAGACTTCTATCATCACCCAAAGGACTGACCTTTGTCAACTGCTAGTACAAAGCAAACCCCTCCTCGGAAGCACTAGCCAAGTTTTCCCCTTCCCTGTGCTGGCGCGATCGCCCTGCCGATCAAAGGAAGCATGAAGCAGCCAGTGTATAGTGAGTGTGAGTGCTGAGCAGGTAGGACTTTGGGATTCGCATTGTCCCCTTGCAGTTGACACGGGTACTGATGAATCGCGATCGCTCTCCCCTCAATCCAAGGCTGACCTATGCGGGTGTGCTGCGACAAGTCTCCCCAGAAATGGGGCAGTTTTGGCTCTCCCAAGAGGATGTGACGATTATTGGCCGTGATCCCAATACCTGTCATATTGTCCTTGACGCTCACATCTATACCTCTGTTTCTCGCCACCATGCCCAACTCACCTGTCAAAAGCGGGGCGCGATTCCCGTGTGGGCGATCGCTGACCTGGGGAGTGTCAATGGTACCTATGTCAATCAACAGCGGGTGGAGACCTTAACGGTGCTGAATGCGGGCGATCGCATTCAATTAGGGCGCCAAGGACCCGAATTTGTCCTCGAATACCTCCCCCTCACCGAAGTCGTGAGCACCCAGCCGGATCCACCCCTCACCCTCACCCAACTTCTGCCCGTTTTTGCGGTTCATCCCGACTGGGTACGCAAAGCCTATCTAGCTCCGGGGATGGTTACTGTTGTTGCGGTCATCCTCCTCTTTGCCACCGCTGGCTCCCCCGATGCCTTCAAAGTCATCTTGGCGCTCTACTTAGGGAGTGCTGCCTATTACTTCATCTATCAACTCTGTGGCAAACCCAAACCGATATGGGTTTTACTTGGCACGTTGACGCTGGAAATTTTAATTCTCCAAAGCCCAATTTTGCCAGCGATGATCTATCTCTTCCGCACAGTCTTATCCGCTCAACGGCTTCCCCCCCATCCTTCATTTTGGGTGTTATTCAGCCGTAACTTTATTGGTGCCGGGTTAATGGAAGAGCTACTCAAGGCCTTACCCATTGTTGTGGCCTACGGCTTGGGGCGATGGCTCCCTCGCCCCTGGAAACAAAAGGTGGGGGTATGGGAACCCCTAGATGGCATTCTTTTGGGAGCGGCTGCCGGCCTCGGTTTTACCTGGACAGAAACCCTTGGGCAGTACGTCCCCAGTATTGCGGGTCAATTTGGTGATTTAGCCGGTTTGCAAGTGCTCATTCCGCGGGTGTTGGGGTCATTGACGGGGCATATGGCCTACACGGGCTATTTAGGCTATTGTGTGGGGCTGAGTGTCTTGCGACCCCGTCGCGCTGCCTTGATTTTAACCGTTGGCCTTGGTCTTGCCGCCGGCCTCCACGCCCTTTGGAACACGGCTGCTGCCCGTTTTGGCCCGATGGGTTTGGCAGTGGTGGGGAGTGTCGCCTATGTCTTTCTCACTGCTGCTATTTTGAAAGCACGTCAACTGTCTCCCACGCGATCGCAGAACTTTGCCACTCGCTTTTATGGGTACCGTTAGGCCAACGGCCTGCCGCTTCTTCAATAGAGTCAATAGATTTAAGACTCAAGAGCATTCGGTATCAATCTTTAACCAAGGCAACAAAGTTGCGCAGCAATTGCAGACCCACAGCGCCGGACTTTTCGGGGTGAAATTGACAAGCAAATAGGTTGTTGCGGGCGATCGCTGCCGTGACCGTTTGCTGACCATGGCACACCGTTGCGGCCACTAATGACGGATCCTCAGGGGCAACAAAGTAGGAGTGGACAAAATAAACCCAAGGGCTCGGGGGTAGATGTTGCCAAAGGGGAGAGGCAGATGGCCTCAAGGTCAGTTGGTTCCAGCCCATGTGGGGAATTGTAAGGCCAGGTTCAGACTGAAAGCGTTTGACTTTACCTGCAAAAATGCCAAGACCAGGTTCTGTTCCTTCTTCACTACATTCAAAGAGCACTTGGAGACCAAGGCAAATCCCCAAAAAGGGCATCCCCTGCTCAATGATCTGCTCAATGACGGGTACCAATTCTCGCTCTTGAAGCCGAGCCATGGCGGGATCAAAGGCCCCAACGCCGGGAAGTACCACGGCATCCGCTGCGAAAATCTCCGCGGGGCGATCGCTAATGAGGGGCCTCGCGCCGACGACCTCAAGGGCTTTGCTGACGGAGTGCAGATTTCCCATATCATAGTCAATGATGGCGATCGCTGGTGCGCTCACAGGCGATTTCCCCAAAAGTAACCCTACCTAATTCTACAGGGGGGTTCACCACCGCTTCCCTTGCACCCCCACAATGGCACCTTCCTAAAGGACAAAGCCAGCAATGCCAACCCCCACCATCCAATCAAAATAGGGGGACTGGAAGGGGACAACCCGCCCGCCGGCGATCGTGCCACTGACATTGGTAACCGCGTCATTTTGGCTAAAAATCCGACGGGCACCCATGGGAACCTCTCCTTGCCGATGTTTAGCAATCCCATAAAGGCCGTAGCTATTGGTCAGCAGTTCCAGGGGAGCGATCGCCACCATCGGTCGCCCGCGCCCTACCTCCACAGTCTGATATTGACTTTCTCAAAATCCTTTTAGGATATGATTCGGCTCATCTCGGTTGCCAGAGCAACAGCCAAGGAGTGGGAAGACAGCCCTGGTCTAAAACTATGGAATACAAAGGGGATGTAAATCAATCTGCCCTCTAGTGATTCTTAGAATTTTGAGCCTGTTTCGTCCCGGGGAAAAGGGCTGTACTATGAACCCTGAAGTGCTCAAAAGTGGCTAAGCAGGCGTCTGCCGATGACAACCATTCCCCTTCGGACGCCTGAGGATGGGGTTGAGGACTGCAAACGGGTTGACCCCCTACTTAGCTTCGCACAGTATCAACCGCCTGTGCCAGCTGATAGGGGGCAAGGATTGCCCAGCGATTTAGAGCCTTTAAAGAAGGATGCCACATTGTCTGTATTAATTCTGTATTAATATTGTCCGTATTAATCGTGTATTAATGGCCAGTCTTAAGCGTCATGGTGTCAGCGATGCCGTCCCTTAAGGAAGTAATTGGCAGTTAGTTGGGTTAATTTTCTATTAACGATTGGTTGAATAGTTCTGCATGACAACTGACACTCGCCTAGAATACGATTCCCTCGGTGCCGTTGAGGTGCCTGCGGACTGCTATTGGGGTGCTCAGACGGCGCGTTCCCTCAAGCACTTTGCCATTGGCAGTCAGCGAATGCCCCTAGCGGTGATCCATGCCATGGCACGGCTCAAAAAGGCGGCGGCGATCGCCAACCGTGATTTAGGAGTTTTAGACCCTGAGAAAGCCAAATGGATCATTCAAGCCGCCGATGAAGTTATTGCCGGACAGTGGGATGATCAGTTTCCCCTCGCCATCTGGCAGACGGGTAGCGGCACCCAAACGAATATGAATGTCAATGAGGTCATTGCTAACCGTGCCATTGAGCTGGCGGGAGGCGTTAAGGGGAGCAAAAGCCCCATCCATCCCAACGATCATGTGAATTGTAGCCAGTCCTCCAATGACACCTTTCCCACGGCCATGCATGTTGCCACAGTCCTTGCCCTACAGGAGCGCCTGCTGCCAACGCTACGCCATCTCTTGACGGTCTTGCAGGAAAAAGCGGCTGCCTTTGCAGAGATTATCAAAATTGGCCGTACCCATTTAATGGATGCCGTTCCCTTGACCCTAGGCCAGGAATTCAGCGGTTACGCCAGTCAAATTGCGGCCGCTCAAGCCCATATTGAATATGCCCTGCAGCATCTGTATCCCCTTGCCATTGGCGCTACAGCGGTGGGGACGGGGTTGAATGCACCCGCTGGTTTTGGCGATCGCGTGGCAGCAGAATTAGCGCAAATGACGGGGTATCCCTTTCGTAAAGCTGAAAACCCCTTTGCCGCCTTGGCAGCCCACGATCCCCTAGTGATGCTCAGTGGTGCTCTAAAAACCCTGGCTGCCGCCCTGATGAAAATCGCCAACGATATTCGTTGGTTGGGATCGGGACCGCGTTGTGGTCTGGGGGAATTGAGGTTACCCGCCAATGAACCGGGGTCATCAATTATGCCCGGCAAGGTGAACCCCACCCAATGCGAAGCCTTAACGATGGTGTGTGTGCAGGTGATGGGCAACGATGCAGCCGTGGGAATAGCGGGCAGTCAAGGAAATTTTGAGTTAAATGTCTATAAGCCCTTGATCATTTACAATGTGCTGCAATCTATTGCCCTTCTGAGTGATGCAGCTCAATCGTTTACCGACCATTGCTTAGTGGGAGTTGAGCCCAATCGGCAGCAAATTCAAGCCTATGTGGAGCGATCGCTCATGTTGGTGACGGCTCTCAATCCCCACATAGGCTACGACAAGGCGGCGGCAGTCGCGAAAAAGGCCTACAGTGAGGGTAAAACCCTCAAGGAAGCAGCTGTGGAATTGGGCTATCTCACTGCTGAGGAGTTTGACCGCTGGGTACGACTAGAGCTGATGCTTGGCGAAAAGGGCACCAGTTGACCCCGCAGGGATTGCTGCCAAAAGGGGGTGTTACGGGCGCGCGATCGCAGGCTTTGGTGCGTGACTGTCCAAGTAGCGCTGGGATCAAAGAGAACAAAGTTACGACTGTGGGGTTCTAGGCGGGGGGGCTCAATGCCCAAAATACGCGCTGGTGCCGTGCTGAGGGCGTGCCAAAGCTCGAGGGCACTCAGGTACTCCTTGGCAACCAGTTCCTGCCACAGAGCCGGTAGGGCTAATTCAAGGCCAATGGCGCCGGGGAGGGCCTCGGCAAAGGAAACCATTTTTTCTTCGTAGAGCAGGGGGGTGTGGTCAATGGCGATCGCCTCAATGATCCCGGTTTTGATTCCTTCAATCAACGCTTGGCGATCGCTGGCCGTTCCTAGGGGTGGGTCAAGGCGGAGATTCGGATCATAGTTGGCTAAATCCTCAACCTCAAAAAGTAGATGCAGCCAAGACACACTGGCACTCACCTGTTCGGGTTTGCCCTGAGCGAGAATCTCGACACTGCGAGCAGTGGACAGGCGCATGAGGTGAATCGGTGTTGAGACCGTGCGTGCCAATTCCAAAATCGCCAATAGGGGAATGGTTTCACAGCAGACCGGTTGCTCCACCAATCCTAGACGCGTGGCGACCCCACTTTGCCGCGCCACACCACTGGCCGCCAAGGCCGAGTCAAAGGGCCAAAGGGCAACGGGTTTTTCCAGGGGCTGGACATAGGTCAGTGCCCGCTGTAGCAAGGGCCAATGGGTCAATCCGCGGTCATCACAAAAACCAACCACACCACTGGCCGCCAGTTCCGCTAAATTCGTTAGGGCTGCTCCCTTGCATCCTTGGGTGAGTGCCCCCCAAACCCGTACCTGTGACCAGGCGGTGGGGGGTATTTGCCGTTGTAGTGCTTGCCAAGGGGCAGGATCATCGATCACGGGTTCCGTGGTGGGCAATAGGTTTAAATACTGCACTCCCCCGGCAGCAGCAGCGGCCAAAAGGCTGTCTAGGGTTTCTCGTGCCTCGTAACCCGGCTGACCACTGTGGCTGTAGAGATCCACCAGAGGCGGTGCCAAAACCCAGTCTGAGGCATCAATCACTTCGGCAGCCGGAGGAATCTCTGCGGGGGCGATCGCCACCAGTTGATCCTCTTCTAGGAGAACATCTGCGTGTTGATCTTGGCGGTTGACGGGATCCAGCAGCCGCACCTGTTGCAACAATCGCCACACCATCCCCTATAGCGCTCCCGCCGCCGTCCGATCCAGTACCCCTCCCAAATGGGTGGTGATATTCACTGCCTGCAAGCGCGGCAGACCCCCCTTGAGGGGATAGTCAATCACCGTGACACTGCCATTGCCCTGCTTAAAGAGCCAGAAGTTTTCAATGCCAAGACCAACAATGTGGCAGAGCAACACCTTATTGGTGGCATCGTGGGCCACAACCAAGACATTGTGGGGAGTGGGAGCATTAGTTTTCCAGCGCTTCAGCCAGAGTTCCCAGGCTTTGACCACGCGATCGCGCACCTGCTCGAGGTTTTCGCCATTGGGCATTTGCACTAGGGCTGGTGTTGTCCGCCAACGTTCCAGTTCACCGGGGTAGGCCGCCTCCACCTCAGGTTCAAACTTGCCCTCCCAGTCCCCATGGCTAATCTCTGCAAGGGCTGGCTCTAACTCCAGCTGCACATGGGGGTGATACTGCAAAATCGCCAAGGCCGTATCCTTGGGACGCAGCAGGGGACTGCTCACGGCATGGTGGAAGGGGACATCCTTGAGAAACTCAGCCACCGCCGCTGCTTGGGCACGGCCATTTTCATTGAGGGGCACATCAATTTGCCCTTGGAAGCGTCCTTCGCGGTTCCAGTCCGTTTCACCGTGGCGGACAAGAAAGACCCGCAGCGTTTGTTCCTTGAAGCGGGGCTGTGGAAAAGGATCATTAAGATGGCTAGTGAGATTGAGCGCTTCCAGTTGAGCAGGTTGCCGCAGGCCATTGCTGAAATTTAAGACACTAATGCCACCATTGGCCTGCTGGAGCCGCAGGTAACCCTTGACCCCCAAGCCGAGGCCCGTGCAGATCAGGGCACGGTTCATGCCACTGTGACCCACAATGACAATCGTTTCATTGGCGTGAGCCGCTAGCAGCGTTTCCAAGACCATGCCCGCGCGATCGTAGAGATCCAGTAGCGGGAAAAACTCCTTCGTTTGGCCACTTTCTGTGGTGATTTTCATCATCAAGGTTTCTGGGGCTTCCTGCCAGCGGCGATAGTCCTCTGGGAACTGTGCCTTCACTTCGGCAAAGGGGAGATCTTCCCAAGCTGGCAGGGCAATCTCTTTGAGGAGATCAAGGGCATGGGGTGGCTTGAGTTCGGGGTTTTGGAGCTGAGCATGGATAACCTCTGCGGTTTCCTGTGCCCGTTTCAGGGGACTGGTGTAAATTTTGCGAATAGGAATACCCCGCAGCGCTAGACCCACCTGGGCTGCCATCCAACGACCCCGCTCCGTGAGCAACGAGGCATCACTGTGACCTTGCACCCGCTCTTGGACATTAAACGTGCTTTCACCGTGGCGGACAATAATGACTCGGGTACTCAGAGGTTTCTCCTTAGCGATTGACAGACAACAAACTTGGCCATCCCACTGTGCCATAAAGACTGTACCAGAAACCGCGGCGTTGGGAGCGAAAGATTCAGGAATCGGCGCCCCTCATCTCCTTGAAGATCAAACCAACATTAAAAAACCGACCGCGGGCGCGATCGGCACATATTAAAGACCTATTTAGTGATCGGTCAGAGGCTACTTCTTGGTGATCCGAGGGGGCTCACGAAAGAAGATGGCAAAGAAGAACAGCGCAATAATGCAGGCAAAGATGAAAACGTAGGTGATGGTTTCCATAGTAGTCCCCTAGGAATGACTAAACAGCTTCCTTGCGGCGAGTGGTGACATCGCCCACTTTTTGGTAGAAGCCCCATTCCACTTGCTCCGGCGACAGTTCTGGATCAATCCCAGAGAAGACATCGCGGAACAGGGTACGGGCACCGTGCCAAATGTGACCAAAGAAGAAGAGCAAGGCAAACACCGCATGGGCAAAGGTGAACCAGCCACGGGGACTGGTGCGGAAAATCCCGTCGGAGTTCAGCGTTTCCGTATCGAATTCGAAGATCTCACCGAAGATGGCCTTACGGGCATAGCTCTTGACGGTGGGTGGATCGGTGAAGGTTTGGCCGTTTAATTCACCACCGTAGAAGCTGACGGTAACCCCCTGTTGCTCAAAGCTATACTTCGACTCCGCACGCCGGAAGGGAATGTCGGCTTTGACAACGCCATTCTTATCGGTGAGGATGACGGGGAAGCTTTCAAAGAAGGCAGGCATCCGACGGACAAAGAGTTCTTCACCCTCTTTGTTGCGGAAGACGGCATGGCCTTTCCAAGCTTGGGCAATTCCATCCCCTTTATTCATCGGGCCAGTACGGAACAGACCCCCTTTAGCGGGGTTATTGCCAATGTAATCGTAGAAGGCCAGTTTCTCTGGAATAGCCGACCAAGCCTCTTCCAGGGTGGCGCCACTGGCGAGGGAGGCCTGCACGCGCCGGTTAATTTCCTGTTGGAAGTAGCTACTATCCCACTGATAGCGAGTTGGCCCAAAGAGTTCAATGGGTGTGGTGGCACTGCCATACCACATCGTGCCAGCAACGACAAAGGCAGCAAAGAAGACGGCAGCAATACTGCTGGAGAGCACGGTTTCGATATTCCCCATGCGCAGAGCTTTGTAAAGCCGCTGGGGTGGACGCACCAGTATGTGAAAGAGACCAGCAATAATACCGACAATGCCTGCGGCGATATGGTGAGCCACAACACCACCGGGGTTGTAGGGGTTAAAGCCATCGGGTCCCCATTCGGGGGCAACAGGCTGGACACTGCCCGTCAAGCCGTAGGGGTCAGAAACCCACATTCCAGGGCCAAAGAGACCCGTCAGGTGAAAAGCGCCAAAGCCAAAGCAGAGCAGACCCGCAAGGAAGAGGTGAATCCCGAACATTTTCGGCAAATCGAGGGCAGGCTCACCGGTGCGAGGATCACGGAAGAGTTCGAGATCCCAATAGACCCAATGCCAACAGGCCGCCAAGAATAACAGACCCGACAGGACGATGTGGGCTAGGGCAACCCCCTCAAAGCTCCAAAAGCCGGGGTCAATCCCCGTTTCGCCAGTAATGCTCCAACCGCTCCAAGACCCCGTGACCCCCAACCGTGCCATAAAGGGCAGCACAAACATTCCCTGCCGCCACATTGGGTTGAGAACGGGATCACTGGGATCAAAAGTAGCAAGCTCATAAAGAGCCATCGACCCTGCCCAACCGGCGACCAGTGCCGTGTGCATCAGGTGGGCCGCAATCAACCGCCCTGGATCATTGATCAGGACAGTGTGGACTCGGTACCAGGGTAGTCCCATTGACTACGCTCCTCCTATACAAAAATTTAGCGTTTGCATGAACAAATTTTATTAAGCAGCCGGATCACGGTAACAACCGCTTCCCTACTAAGAGTTTAACGGCCAATTTACCCGTAACTTCAGCTACGGTTGGGCAGTTTTTCTGCCAAAATGAGAATGTATTAAGAATGGTAACTAGCGTAGGTTCCTATGGCAAGCAAAGCTGAATTCGTGGGCACAAATATTAAGTTTGTTAACGAAAACAAAGAAATTGTTGCTGCCAACGGTGCGAATCTGCGCTTAAAAGCAATGGAAGCGGGGGTTGACCTCTACACCCTTAAGGGCAAGCTCTTTAATTGTGGGGGCTATGGGCAGTGTGGCACCTGTATTGTTGAGATTGTTGAAGGCATGGAACACCTCTCACCCCGTACCCCCGTGGAAGAGCGCAAGCTCCGCCGCAAGCCCGAGAATTATCGTTTGGCTTGTCAAACCCTTGTCTATGGGCCAGTGTCTGTGAAGACAAAGCCAAAGGGCTAGGTCATCAAACAACCGTTTTCAGAGTTTGTAGGACACTCGCAGCCTGCTCTAACCACCTGAGCAACTGAGCATCATCAATGCTAGGGCGGATCCGGAGGAGGTCTTGAAGGCAGTCAGGCGATCGCCCCGTTGCCCTCTGCCATCCTTGAAGGAGTTCAGAATCTTGAGGTAGATGGTGGGGACGGGTGGCAAGGCCGAGTTGCCGAGCTAAGTCGTAGCGAAAGCGATCTTGAAGCTGTTCTAGGACAAACTGCCGCTGCTGTGCCCGCTGAAGAACCCCTGCGAGGGCTTCAATATAGGCAGCACTATTACTGGTGACCGGTTCCTTTTCCAGCAGAGGTGGCCCAAAACGCTGACTTTGCTGCCATAGCAAAAAGAGGAGCAAGAGGCCAAACTGCAACCCCACCGCCAACCAAGGGGTGCGACTGAAGTACTCGAAGAGGGTTTGCGGTACCCTCTCCCTAAGCGCATCCTCTGCAGTGGGTTGGCGGTAGCCGTGGAGCCATTCATCAAAGTATAGTGTTGTTCCCGGTTCGGCCACCTCCTGCAAGAGCTGAGCGACAACCGCAAAGTTGGCAAGACCTGTTTCACTGCCATAGGCATTGGCCACCAACCAGGGATAGACGCCAAGGATGCGCTGTTCATGGTTATGGGGAGTATGAGAGTGTCTGAGATAGACAATCAAACCGTAATCATCCTTGAGGAGGGAGCGATCGCCCTGCCGGAAAGGCATGCGGCGGCGGGTTTCAATCAAGACAGTTCCCTGGGGCATTGAGAGCCGTGTCTCAAAGGGGGCTGCTGTGGGTTCACCGTGCCCGTAAAAGCGCACCAGCGTATTGCCCTGAGCCAGCCACGCCACCAGGGACGGTGGCCAACCGATGGGACGACCACTGATTTGAATGAGAATGTGCCCTTTGCCCTTGAGGTTGCTATAGTGATGCTGCCAGCGCTCCACTCGCAACCCCTGCTGCTTTAAGTAGGTATAAAACTGCTGCGTGCCCCAAGGGGAGGAATCAAAGGAGGAGCCAGCACGGCGACTGGGAGCCACCGCCGCAATCAGGAGGCCGATCACCAACAGCACCAGGACAGCGAAGCCAAGGAAAAACCCCTGCCGACGCTTGAGCGCGATCATTGCTGGGTCTCCTGCAGGAAGGGTTCCACCTCAAAATAGGCTGCTTGACAGCTGGCTAGGGTTTGGGCATCCACTGGCTCGGCGCCATAGTAAGTGCGACTGTGAACTTGAAAGAGGTGCTGGATGCTCCGCCCTACCGTTGGCGATCGCTCCCCCAGTTGAAAGAGCCGCTGCAATTCCCTCAGGTAGTCGTCATTGGTCCAGTGGGTCTGCAGCCGCAGCCAGCCTGCCGCCTGCAACCGATACAGCAAGGCCATGTAAAGGGCCCGGCAGGCCCCCCTATAGTCCCCCGCCCATTCTAGGTTTTGGGCAAGTTCCAGCCATTCCCGCACGGGTCGGGGTCGCTCGCCAAGGGTAGAAAGTGCTGTTGGTGAGGAGGAGCGGGATCGTCGTTGCCACCATCGCCAGAGGCTGCGTCCTAGGAAATAGAGGCCTCCGCCGAGGCCCATCAGCAAGACCCCCTGAAGGAACCAGCGCAGCCATGCCTCTAGGGAGGGGGAGTCTTGCCAAAATGGCTCCGTTTGCTGGCGGAAGAGTTGGAGAAAGGTGTACTCAAGGGTTTCACGCACTTGTTGCCACTGGCGATCGCTCTGCCAGCGCAAATTATCGAAAAAGGTCACCGCCGCTAGACCAGTCTACGCCTCCGATTGTCGCACAAAGAGCACGGGACACTCGGCATAGACCCGGACATAGTCAGAAAGGGAGGTGCCCAAAAGGCGATCCAAGTCGGGTAAACTGCGAGCGATCGAGGGCCGCCGATCCGGGGAACCCAGAACCAGGAGATCGGCATTGGTATCAGCAGCAATGCGGCAGATTTCTTCAGCGGGTTTGCCGGTGGTCAGGACACACTGGTATTCCACACCCCGCTGCTTAGCTACCGTTGCAGCTTCGGCAAGAAGCGGGTCTTTTTCGGCAGCACTGCTGGGGGTATCGGCATGACCCTTGAGGTCGGGATTGACGTGGGCAAGAATGAGTTTGCCGCCCTTGACCCCCTCTATGAGGCGCACTGCTAAGTCCAAGGAGGCTTTGGCTGCAGCAGAATTATTGAGTGCCACCATGATGCGGTTGATTTTCTTGACGTAGATGTCATCGCGCACAAGGAGCATCGGCCGCGAAGACAGTTGAAACACATACTGACTCACGGAGTTTTCGAGAATGGATTGCAGGCGCTTGAGTCCCCGCGATCCCATAATGATCAAGTCAGCATTGATTTCATCGGCCACGTGGAGCACTGTATCCTTGGGATCGCCCTCCCGCAGCATAGTATTGACGCTAATGACGGGGTCAAGGTGCAGTCGGGCAACAGCTTCCGCTAGGAGTTTGGCACCGGCTTGACGTTGTTCGGCCATCTCCTCGGCAGTAATTTTCGGTGGAATCACGTGCAAAACCGTGACGGCAGCCCGTTGAATCGCTGGCAACTCCATCAGCGACTTGAGCATTTGTTCGGATTGTCCAGTTCCTGAGTCTGCCAATAGAATATTTTCAATCATAAATCTTAAACTCCCAAAGCTGGTGAGCATCACGGCACGGAGGGCCCCTAGGACGATCTTAGGCTGGGGTAGGAGCTTCTTGGGGGAACGCTACAAATCTTAGGCATTGGCTAGAGGAGCGATCGCTGGTGGTGCTTTTGATACACTAGGCAAGAGGCCGTTCAAGGAAGCCCTATGCCGCGATCGCAACGGAACGACAATTTTATTGACAAAACCTTTACGGTCATGGCTGACCTCATTCTCAAGGTCTTGCCCACCAGTTCACAGTCAAAAACTGCCTTTGCCTATTATCGCGATGGTATGTCTGCCCAAGCGGATGGGGAATATGCAGAGGCGCTGGAGAACTACCAGGCCGCCCTAGAACTAGAGGAAGACCCCACCGATCGCAGCTACATTCTCTACAATATTGGCCTGATCCATGCCAGCAATGGCGAGCATGAAAAAGCCCTAGAGTATTACCACCAAGCCCTTGAACTCAATCCTCGCATGCCCCAAGCCCTCAATAATATCGCAGTGATCTACCACTACTTGGGGACCCAGGCAGAAGAGCAGCAGCGTTTGGAGGAGGCTGAACAATTCTTTGATCGTGCCGCTGACTATTGGAAGCGGGCAATTCAACTGGCGCCCAATAACTATATTGAGGCGCAGAACTGGCTGAAAACCACTGGCCGCTCCAATATCGATGTGTATTTCTAAAAACGTCTCGGAATTCTAAAGGAGCACCAATGACAACCAAAGTCATTACTGCAGAGGATGTGCGCAAGGTGGCTCATTTAGCTCGCCTCGCCATTGATGAAAGTGAAATTGAAGCACTGACACAGCAACTAGATAGCATCCTCGACTATGTTAATCAACTGAGTGAACTGGATGTTACGGAGGTACCGCCAACAACGCGAGCCATTGAGGTGAGTAATGTGACCCGTCCTGATGTGTTGGCACCTTGGCCAAATCGGGAGGACTTGCTAGCGATCGCCCCCGAGCGCGAGGATGACTTTTTCCGTGTGCCCAAAATCATGTAAGGCATCAGTCTGTGCGGCGGCGTCAATCCCACCCTTTGCAACTGGACTTATTTCCCTTCCTCTCGATCTTGGCCTGTACCATTGGCACCTTGATCCTACTGGTGGTGGTCATCAGTGCCAGTGGCCTTGGGCGAGAACGCAGCAATGTGCAAATTTTGGCACGGGAAAATGCCCAAAACGGGGAACGTACCCCTCACTACTTAGAGTGCCGTCGCGAGGGGGTGATCATTCATCCCCAAAAGGTGCTTGTGCCCAAAGCAGACCTGGACCAGCCCACCTCCACCTTGGGTATTTTGTTGGCTAATCTACGTCGTCAGGGCGATCGCGAGTACATTATCATTGCCGTTCGCCCCGATGGCTTTGACTGCTTTGAGGAGGTGCGCTACCAAGCGGAACAAGCAGGAGTGGCTCTGGGCTATGAACCCTTTAATGCCGAGTGGAAACTGTGCGTGCCTGCTCCGGGGCAGGGCAATTGCTCCTAAGGCTGACCGAGCCAATGAGTCTCAAGCCCCGTCTTTCTGGGACGGCTTTGTATGAGAACACAGGTAGTCCTGACCCAGCCGGTTCAAAAATACTCCAAAAATAAATAGCAACGTTGAAAGTCCTTGAAGAGTTGAGAACAGAAATCGGGGAAGCGCAAGCAAGGCAATGGTATCCATCTATCCTTGAGTGCAAAAAACAACGCACAAAACGATTTTACTTAGTGGCGGCAGGGCATTCCGACACTTAAAACGGACGTGGAGAGAAGGTCAGACTTTCGATTTGGCAGCACATCTTTGTGAAGCGTCAACCCCATTCAGCGATCGCTCTAAGCAAGTGAGGTGGCGAAGAATCGCCGTACCTTTAGATCGGTGAGGCTGTCAACTAATCAAGCCGGCAGCGCTCAGGGCGAGCGTCCATTGGCCAATTTCCCTAAGAAAAGCGCTCTAGTGCACGACCCGCTGCCCCCACCCATGACTTCAGGATGGGTGAGCCGCACATCCAAGCCGGCGCCGAGGGCGTCAAAGGTTTCTGCGGTTGCAGCCGCGACTTTTTCTGATAGCCGTTGGTGTCCTCAAATGGTTTGAGTCTCCCTAGGGCGATCGCCAGAGCGCATCGGCCATCCGACACACCTGCACCATGGCTGCCACATCATGGACACGCACCATCGCCACCCCTTGGGCAATGGCATGGCAGCAGACTGCTGCGGTACCCCAAACTCGGTCTTTAGGATGGGGCAGGTTCAGGACATCGCCAATAAAGCGTTTGCGCGAAGGGCCAAGGAGGATCGGGTAGCCAAGGGTGTGAAATTGCCGCAATTCCCGTAAAAGGGTGAGGTTTTGGGGCGTGGTTTTCGCAAAGCCAATGCCGGGATCAATCATCAGGTGCTCAGGAGGAATGCCGCTGGCGATCGCCCGCTGGGTCTGTTCCTGAAAATAGCGAAGCAAATCGCCAATCAAATCCTCGTAGTCCGTGAATTGCTGCATCGTGGCTGGGGTTCCCCGCCGATGCATGAGGATATAGGGCACCCCCAATGCCGCTACCGTGGTAAACATCTCAGGATCCGCCTGTCCCCCTGAAACATCGTTAACGATATTGGCACCTGCGGCCACCGCTGCCTGAGCAACCACCGCATGGGTGGTATCAATGGAAATGGGAATTTGGGACTGCTGACGGATGCCCTCGATCACAGGCAATACCCGAGCCAACTCAGCGCTAATGGGCACTTCACTCGCTCCCGGACGCGTGGACTCCCCCCCTACATCAATGACATCAACGCCGGCGGCAACCATTTCTAGGCCATGGGCAACGGCACTGGCAGGATTAAAAAAGTCACCACCATCGCTAAAACTGTCGGGGGTGATATTCAAGATGCCCATAATGTAGGTGCGCTCTCCCCACACAAAGGTGCGATCGCCTACAGACCAACCCTTCATGCCTCAGTCCCTCCTTGGCGTCTGGCGTGCAACTGCAAAACAATCTCTTGATGGACAGCGTGGGTAATGGGATAGAGATAGGCCAAAATCATACCCACCATAAGAAAGAGCGTTGGCAAAGGTCCAATGGCAATGCGAATTGCCAAGAGTGCCGAGGGAGGCTGCACTGGGGGTGGAGCACCGGCAACAGTGGAAATATAACCCGCCCACTGCAAAGCCTGACCCACTAAGAATAGACCGAGGGCAAGACCAATTTTTTGCAGCAGCACCATAAAGGCATAGAAAATCCCCTCCCGCCGCTGGCCACTCTGGAGTTCGTCCAGATCAATCACATCCGGAATCATTGACCAAGGGATAAGATAAGCGGTCGAAACCCCAAAGCCCGCCAGAATTGCACAGACATATACCAGCGCTGTCTGTCCTGGCTGCAACAAAAAGAGCCCACCCTGGGCAATGATCCAGAGGCTCATCCCCATAAAGTACACTGCCTTCTTACCCAGGCGACGACTCACAGCACTCCAGACAAAGAGCATGATCATAGCGGTTGCTTGAACCGTCAGCGCCACTTGGGTATAGGCCGCGGCGGACATCTGCAACCAATCGCCAATAAAAAAGGGAATCAGCGAGGCAGTCATTTGCACCGCCAGCCAAGAACACAGGTAGATTCCCATCACATAAAGAAAGGGACGATTGCTAAACACGAGCCGCAGTTGCGTTTGCAGTGGTAAGGGGCGTTGCTCAGGGTTGTGGATACCGCGTTCAAAGGCCTGCACCTGCTGCCGTGTTCCCCAGACACACCAATAGATGGGCAAAACCGACAAGACGGCGGCAATGCCCCCGAGGATCAAGTACTGGGCTTGGGGATCGGAAATGTTCTGGAACACAACCTGAGCAAGGAGTAAGGAGCCAATGCTACCCCCAATGGAAAAGGCAAAGCGAAAACTATTAAGGGTGGTGCGTTCGTTGTAATCTTCAGTGAGCTCTGGTGTGAGGGCGGTATAGGGCAGGTTTACTGCCGTGTAAAACGTGTTAAACAATAGGCCAATGAGGACGTAGTAGCCAAAGAGCAACCCTTGATCCGTCGTTGGTACCCACCAGTTCAAGAAAAAACTCAAACCAAAGGGAATCGCAGCTGCCATCATCCAGATGTGGCGGCGTCCCCACTTGCCCACGGGGGTGCGATCGCTGAGGTAGCCGATGATCGGGTCATTCATGGCATCCCAAATTTTGCTAATCATTAGCACACTTCCCGCCAAGCCAGCATTGAGTCCAGCGACATTGGTCAAGAACACCATCAGGAAAAACACCTGTAGATTGGCAGTGATGGCAGCTCCAAGATCGCCGGCGCCAAAGGCGAGTTTTGTCCATAGGGAAAGGGAGGGAGGGGCACCAGTGGCAGCGGCATTTTGACTGGATGGGTCTAGTGGCATGATGCTTTGTCCATTGCAATTGTTGTTTAACGATTAGCCAGTAACTGCAACTGCCCATTGACTGGCCCATTGTAGAATGTGCTGGACCTGTTCAGGGGTTTTCCCTTGGCAGTAGAGGCGTAGCAGGGGTTCGGTGCCACTAAAGCGAATCAGTAACCAACCGCCATCGGCCAGATGGAACTTGTAGCCGTCAATGGTGTCCCAGTGGCTCACAGGACTATCCAAAATCTGGGTGAAGGGATGCTCCCCTAGGAGTGCTTCTAGTTTTTGCCGCTGCGCCAAAGAGGTGAGGGTGAGATCAACGCGATCGTAGGCACTGTAAAAGTTTGTGGTTAACTGCAGCTGCTGATAGTATTCCCCCACACTTAAGCCGGAGGTCACCAGGGCCTGTAGGAGGTACAGTGCCGACAGCAGAGCATCTCGCTCAGGAAGGTGGTGGCCGTAGCCGATTCCCCCTGATTCTTCACCGCCTAAGAGGACCGCTTCCCCGGCCAGCATGCGATCGCCAATGTACTTGAAGCCAATGGGCGTTTCAATCACCGCTAACCCATGGTGGGCTGCCACTCGCGCCACCAGATCGGAACTGCTAATGGATTTAATCACTGCCCCCCGATAGGGACTGTGCTGTGCTAAATGGTCAATCAAGATGGGAATCATTTCTTGGGCAGTGTACAATACCCCCTCGCCATCAATGACTGCTAGGCGATCAGCATCACCGTCAAAGACTAAGCACACTGTGGGGGTGGCACTGTGCTGTTGCCGCAGTCGTTCTTGGGTAGCGGCTAAATAACGGCCAATGGGTTCAGGGGCGCCGCTGCCAAAGAGGGGATCGCGATCGCGCCGAAACTCTTCTATGGGCCAATCTAACAATCGCTCTAGTCCCCCAGCAGCAACCCCATGCATGACATCAGCACAAACGTGCAGTTTACCCGTGGCGATCGCCTCACGAATGGGGCTAGGATCAACATGGGTGCGCAACGCCGCACAATAGCTGGGCCACGGATCAAAGGTTTGATAGTCTGTTTTGGCCTCACCCACAGGTGGCGGCTCCCCTTGAGCTAACTGCGCCTCAATAGCTTCGGTAACAGGCGTGGGTACTGATCCACCAAAGGCGCCCTTCACCTTGAGTCCTGCATAAATACCGGGATTGTGACTGGCCGTAATGACCAAGCCACCAATGGCTCCCTCCGCTTTGACAGCCCAGCTAAAGGCCGGTGTGGGTGCCGCACAGTTAGAAAGCCAAACCTCATAGCCTTGGCTTGTGAGGAATTGGGCAACGGCTGTAGCAAAGTGTTCCGCTAAGAACCGGCGATCGTAGCCGACAATTATTCGCGGCGTCCTGCCATCGCCATAGGTTTGATAAAGTACTGCCGCCGCTGCCTTGGCTGCCCGCAGCAGACGGTTAAAGGTAAACTCAGCCCCAATGATGCCGCGCCAACCATCGGTACCAAAGCGAATTGGGGCATCCTCAGGAATCAACACTTGATCTAGGCGCAGGACAGAACCAACCATAGAGCCTAAGACCCAAAACTCTTCTGAACATATCATGCTGCGGCTCAGGCCTTTTCCGAAGGGGAAAGGAGGATGATATAATTATTGCGAATTGTTAATTAGGCGATGGGCACTGCTGCTAGGTGCCTTTTGGCAATGACTGATCTCTAGTAGCCTAAACTTGCATCACCTTCAGAGAGGTATTGAACACTATGGCATTTGTACAAGAACCCCTTCCCTTTGATCCGGGTGCCCTTGAACCCTATGGCATGTCTGCGAAAACCCTTGAATTTCACTATGGCAAACACCATAAGGGCTACGTGGATAACCTCAATAAGCTGACTCAAGATACCGAACTCGCTGACAAATCCCTTGAAGATGTCATTCGCACAACCTATGGCGATGCTGCCAAAGTGGGCATCTTCAACAATGCCGCTCAAGTGTGGAATCACACCTTCTTCTGGAATAGCCTCAAGCCAGGTGGCGGTGGTGTGCCTACGGGTGATGTGGCCGCTCGGATCAACAGTGCTTTTGGGAGCTACGACGAATTCAAAGCCCAGTTCAAAAATGCCGCGGCGACCCAATTTGGCAGTGGTTGGGCATGGCTGGTGCTCGAAGCTGGCACACTGAAGGTGACTAAAACTGCCAATGCCGAAAACCCCTTAGTTCACGGTCAAGTGCCCCTACTGACGATTGATGTTTGGGAGCACGCCTACTATCTCGACTACCAAAACCGTCGTCCCGACTTTATTGATAACTTCCTGAACCAATTGGTGAACTGGGATTTTGTTGCTAAGAACTTGGCGGCTGCCTAAGATTCCCAATTGTTTATTTGGCGGTTACTGAATGACTTCACTGAACCCCCGTTCCGGTTGAGGGGGGTTTTTTGTTGCCAAGCAGTGATTTAGCCACAACCGTAGAATATAGTCGAATATAGTGAAGTTAAAATTAAGAAAAAAGTAGCCTTGGTTAATAAACGTTAGTTTGATGGTGGTATTCCTTCGGGCGTTGAGCAGGGAGGGCGTTTTATGGAGACCCTAGAGCATATCGCATACGCTGCTTTTGAAAAGTACTACCGCAAAATTAGCAAACACGAGCCGGGAGTGATTCGCGATCGCGATGTTGAGGCGATTCATCAGATGCGCGTGGGTTTGCGCCGCCTGCGCACCGCTCTGGAGGTGTTTCGTAATACGGTACGTTTGCCTAAGGGGGTCTCCATTGAGCGGGTACGGGCGATCGCCGGCAGCCTCAGTCCCGTACGGGATTTGGATGTGATGATGCTGGCGCTCAAAGAGCAGTATTACCCTCACCTGCCCCGCTCTGAGCAACAACAACTGGCCAAGCTCATTAAAAAGCTCGAAAAGCAACGGGCAGAACTGTTGCAAAAAGCGCTTCAATTGCTGCGCAGCGATCGCTATCGCAAATTGCAACAGGGTCTAGAAGAATGGCTCGCTGCCCCTCAATATCGTGCAATTGCCAACTTACCCACGGAACTGATTGCCCCCGACATCCTATTGCCCTTGGTGTGTGCGCTCCTGCTGCATCCGGGGTGGCAAGTGGCGATTGAATGGCAGGGCGATCGCCCCCTCTTCCTGACAGTCAGTCACCCGCCCCAGTGGCTGCAAACGGCGGGTGAGGATCTCCACGATCTGCGCAAGCAAATCAAACGGGTACGCTATCAAATGGAACTCTTTAGCGGTGTCTATGGAGACGCCTTCAACGAACAGGTGAGTGCTTTTGCGCAGTTGCAAGAACTCCTAGGAACACTTCACGATGGTGTTGTCCTTGATGACTTTTTCCGTACCCAACTCGGCCTCAATCTCCGTCAAGCCTCTCCTTGCCTGGCAGAAATGATTGCCCTTGAGCAAACACGCCAGTGGCAAACTTGGCGCTGTATCCAACAGGAATACCTCAGCCCCGAAAAACGCCATCAAGTGCGCTCACTGCTCCTGAGGCCACCAATGACAATGAGCGCCAATGGCAGCTCCCTCGATTATCCAATGATCTCCTCTGCCAACTGACAGAGGTTGGTGGGTAATGGTAACAATTGATTTTCAATTGTCCTAGGGCGATCGCCCTTGCCAGTCCGTATGCGACGATAAAAATAAAACCCCTGCCAGTCGAGGAGAGCAAACAACAAATGAGCGTTATGGAGCAACAAGCTTTAAGTGTTGGACTGCGGGTCCGCGTCAAGACCCCCACCATTGTCTATCACCATCCCGATCACCGCAATGAACCTTTTGATATTCAAGGGATGGAGGGGGAAATTTGCGCTGTTCTCAGCGACTGGCAAGGCCGTCCCATTAGTCCCAACTACCCGATTCAAGTGCGGTTTAGTCCCAAGTTTGTTGCCCACTTGCACCCCGACGAGCTGGAAGTGATTTAGGTACGCTCTCTATGCCTCCCCGTTGGCCCCGTAAGCCCGATCGTCGCGATCCGAGCTATCGCCGCTTGGACGATCGCATGAATTTTGCTGTCCATGTTGCCCTTTTTGCTGCGTTGAATTCCGGTGGCTGGTTTTGGCATCAGGTACAACCCACGGCGGTACCCTTTATGCCCACAGTCACACTCCTGTGGTTCACGTTGTTGGCAGGCCATGCCCTCTACGTCTTCGCGATCGCCCGTTATTAAGAAATCATCACCCTGAACGCAGTGGTGCTGAGATTAAGCGCACTTTTTCGTTAGTCTCCTATGGGCGATCGCACCATCACCTACAGTCCAGCCTTCACCCTTGTGCCGACCTATGAGTGTTTTAATCGCTGTACCTACTGTAATTTCCGGCAGGACATTGGCACGAGGGGTTGGCTGACTTTGAAGGCGGCGGCCAAGCAGTTAGCAGAGCTGGATCCGCAACGGGTACGGGAAATTCTCATTCTCAGTGGCGAAGTTGCCCCCAACAGTCCCCAGCGTTCCAAATGGTTAGAGCGTCTCTACGATCTAGCAGCCTTAGCGTTGGATCAGGGATTTTTGCCCCATACCAATGCGGGCCCCCTAACTCGAGCAGAAATGACCGCCCTCAAGGCAGTAAATGTCTCAATGGGGCTGATGCTGGAGCAGTTGACCCCCAAGTTGTTACAAGGTGTCCATCGCCATGCCCCCAGTAAGGATCCGCAACTTCGTTTACACCAACTGGAACAGGCCGGGGAACTGGGCATACCCTTCACGACGGGATTGCTCTTGGGCATTGGTGAAGCGCCCCAGGATTGGGCAGAGACTCTCACGGCCATTGCTGAGGGTCATCGGCGCTGGGGACATATTCAGGAGGTGATTCTGCAGCCCCACAGTCCCGGCCAGCAGCAGGCAGAGAGGCTACCCCCTTTTGATCTAAAGCAATTACCCCAAGTGGTGCAGTGGGCGCGATCGCTCTTGCCTGAGGACATCACGATTCAAATTCCTGCAAATCTAGTCACAGAACCAGAGGTCTTTCGGGCGTGCCTAGAAGCCGGTGCTCGCGACTTGGGGGGCATTGTCCCCTTGGATCATGTCAATCCAGACTATCCCCACACCGATCTAGCCGTGCTCAAGGAACAATTACAGGCCTGGGGGTGGGAATTAGTGCCACGACTGCCAGTTTATCCGCAGTTTGTGGATTGGTTGCCGCCACCCTTAAAGGAGAAGGTTAAGGAGATTCCTGTTTAAGCTGGAGCCCTAGTTGATAGATGTCACGCCGCGAAAGCCCCGTCAGAGCTGCCAGTTGACGGCTGGCTTGGGTAAGCGAAAGACCTTGGTTGAGCAGTGTTGCCAATTCGTCGGCGAGATGATTGGGGTTCACGGCCAGAGAATGTTCAGGGGCACCGGCTAAAACCAGTGTGTATTCGCCCCGGGGGGGATGCTCCTGGAGATAAGTGCAGGCAGTACCGAGGGTGCCCCGCCAAAATTCTTCGTGGCGCTTGGTCAGTTCGCGGGCAAGTACAACAGGGCGATCGCTCCCCAAGACCTGACATAATTCTGCTACCGTTTGCACCAGGCGATGGGGGGCTTCATAGAGAAGCATCGTGCGCGTTTCCTGTTGCAATGCTGCGAGTCGCTGCTGGCGATCGCGCCCCTTAGTCGGCAAAAACCCTTCAAAACAAAAGCGATTCATCGGTAATCCTGCGGCCATCAAAGCCGTTAAGGCAGCATTCGCACCGGGAATCGGCGTCACGGGAATCCCTCCAGCAATACAGGCAGCAATGAGTTCATAGCCGGGATCTGACACCCCCGGTAGGCCCGCATCACTGACGAGCGCGATCTGTTGACCCGCCTCTAGGCGCTGAAGCAATTGGGGGACTCGCTGTTGGGTATTGTGCTCATGGAGACTCAGTTGGGGAGTGGTAATGCCAAAATGCTGTAGGAGGCGGCCAGTGTGGCGTGTATCCTCGGCAGCAATGAGATCCACTTCCTTGAGAATTCGTAGGGCACGAGCGCTCATGTCCTCAAGGTTGCCAATGGGGGTGCCCACCACCCACAATTGCCCAATACCCATTAGGCGATTTTTTCTCCACTGAGAATAAAGATTGGTTCCACGGCTGCAAAAATTTGATGGCCGCCCCGCGTTTCCAGACGATTGATCACCGATTGCACCACCTCTAGGCTGCGGGCTTGGACTGTTGCGAAACCCTCAGAGAGGGCATAGAGATTTTCTAAGCTACTGGCGATCGCCACCAAGCGACCACCGGGGGCAAGATACTCCCACGCTCGCAGTAAAACTTCTTTGATGGGGCGCCCCCCCTCCAGGCAAATCCGCTGCGGTCTGCGACGTAGCTGAGGAAAGCAGTCTGGAGCCAAACCGGCAACAATCTGTACATTCTTGACGCCAAAGCGATCGCAATTGCGCTGGATCAGATCAACGACTTCCTCATCCCGTTCAATGGCAATCACCTGTCCCCGCTTTGCCAAGCGTGCTGCCTCAACAGCAATTGTACCTGTGCCTGCTCCCACATCCCAAAGGCAAGAGTCCGGTTCAAGCCGCAAATAGGAGAGCATCAATAACCGCGTTTCCCGTTGGGTGAGGGGAATACCTGGTAATCGCTCAAAGAGACCGTCGGGGATACCCGGAGTAACAAATGGCCAGGGATCCACCGTCATAGAAACAGCCTAAAACCCTTAAGCGTTACTGCTTTGAGCGAGGAGCCGTTCTTTGAGCTGTGCTAAGGCATCTGCCCAGCGGGGATCGGGTTGAGCGGCTTCCGTGTCCATGGAGCTATATTCAGTCGGCGCAGAATTGACTTGAGTACGCCGCCCATTATTTTTGTTATTTTTGCGGTTATTGCTGCGGCTGTTGGGAGTGGATTTTTCTGCCGCTGCTTCTTCTTTTTCTTTAGCTTCAGACTTGGGCTTGTCGTTGGCCTTTTCAATCTTGAGGGGATTGTCCTTAAAAGTGTAGCCGTTGAGTTTCTCAATCACCTGATCCGCCACTTCTTCGGATTCGACAGTGACAAAGCCAAATCCCCGGCACTTGCCAGTCTTACGATCCGTAATCAGTTTAGTGGTACCCACTTCGCCCACTTCCTGGTTAAATAGGGCTTCTAACTCTTCGCGGCTCAAATCACGCGGCAGATTGCCCACATACAAACGCACAGACATAAAGAAACCTCCCTTAGGCAGCTTAAAAACAACATGGTTGAAAAATGGACACTCGGGCGTGAGAAACCGCTCGTAACCAAGGCCTAGAGCCAAGACTGGCATGTAAAGACCCGGCTTTTGTTAGTGGTGTAGAATGGCTCAACTGGTTCACAGCGATTGTTGCTAATTGAGAACCTTGGTGGGTGGAGCAGAGCACGGCAAATGGGTGCACTTAGCTCTTCAGTTATCTCTAGCTAGGGTACCACGCTTTCTCCCCCTAGGGCTAGGATTTTGCGGAAAAATTTTGCTGTGGCAGCACAAACGCAATGTGGCACAATAGTCAATGCTGTTTTTGCGATGTGATGCCTGTGACTGCGACTGCTGTCCCTCGTCGGCCTGTTTTTCCCTTTGCGGCAATTGTCGGTCAAGACGAAATGAAACTGTCATTGTTGCTCAATGTCATTGACCCCAAAATTGGTGGGGTGATGATCATGGGCGATCGCGGCACGGGCAAATCAACCACTATTCGTGCCCTAGCGGATTTGCTGCCAGAAATTGAGGTGGTTGCCGATGACCCCTTCAATAGTCACCCCAGTGATCCCGATCTCATGAGCGATGCCGTGAAGGTGGCTGTGGCAGCCGGTGAACCCATTCACACCATCAAGAAAAAGGTACCCATGGTGGATCTGCCCCTGGGAGCCACAGAAGATCGGGTGTGCGGCACGATTGACATTGAAAAAGCCCTTGCTGAGGGGGTGAAAGCCTTTGAGCCGGGACTGTTGGCCAAGGCAAATCGCGGCATTCTCTATGTGGATGAGGTGAACCTGCTGGATGATCACTTAGTGGATGTCCTCCTGGATGCCGCTGCCTCCGGCTGGAATACCGTTGAGCGTGAGGGGATTTCAATTCGTCATCCAGCCCGCTTTGTCCTAGTTGGCTCTGGTAATCCTGAAGAAGGGGAATTGCGACCCCAACTGCTAGATCGCTTTGGCATGCACGCTGAGATTCGCACCGTCAAGGACCCAACCCTGCGGGTGGAAATTGTGGAACAGCGATCGCAATTTGATCAAAATCCCGAGGCCTTTTTGGCGAAATACCAGGCGCAACAGGAAGCCCTGCAAGCCAAGTTGGTCGCTGCCCAAGCCCTATTGCCCAAGGTCACCATTGACCACGAGCTGCGAGTGAAAATTTCCCAAGTGTGTGCTGAGCTGGATGTGGACGGCCTGCGGGGAGACATTGTCACTAACCGCGCGGCCAAGGCCTTGGCGGCCTTTGAGGGACGCACGGAGGTCACTGTTGAGGATATTGCGCGGGTGATTG
This sequence comes from Thermosynechococcus vestitus BP-1, assembly GCF_000011345.1. Classification (NCBI taxonomy): domain Bacteria; kingdom Bacillati; phylum Cyanobacteriota; class Cyanophyceae; order Acaryochloridales; family Thermosynechococcaceae; genus Thermosynechococcus; species Thermosynechococcus vestitus. The sequence goes on along the minus strand of NC_004113.1, from coordinate 1,580,120 downwards.
TTCTCTGTCTGCGGCACCGATTGCGCAAGGATCCCCTAGAGTCTATTGACTCCGGCTACAAGGTCGGCAAAGTCTTCCAAGAGGTTTTTGGGGTGGAGATTGCGACCTAGGCTACGATGATTGCAATTGCTCTAGTCCCCACTCGTAGAGCGATCGCGCCACCCCTTTTTGATGCATTTGCTCTTCACCCATTGGCTTTTTGAGAACTTCGCGAAGGATGTTTAACAGCCCGTGGTGAATGTCTGCGGGGGATACCTCTGGGGAAACATCTGCCAACTGACTCAACTCTGCAGGGCTGAGCGCCCGGTTGCGGTGAACGACGCCATTGCGATATTCATTGACCGTCCTTAGCTTTTTCACAAAAGAATCATCTGGCGATCGCTGCTCCACTTTTATCCATGCTTGCCAAAGCACCCCCAATGTTGGATCCCGAATAGTTGCCTTCCCCCAAGAATTCCTCACCTAAGTGCCCCTGAGTGCGCCAATCTTCCTGTTCGCATTGCCAAAACAGGAGCCGCTCAAGCATCTGGGCAAATTGCATAAAGGCTAGGGTATCGTTCTCCTGCTGCAAGCTCAGACAGTAGCTCAAATTCCCAAATTTTCAGGAACTTGCTGTTGGCTGTTGCACTATTGGGACAACGATTGACCGTTGCCTCACACCACTGCTGTCGTTGATCTTTGTGAATCACTGCTTTGGTAGGCTTTTGATCCAGCCAGCCTTTCCCCTGAATTCCCTCGAGAAAATCCTGAATCCTCCAGTTGGTTACTAATGAAAGGCGATCGGCCAATTGATAGAGCGCCTCATAGCGATCGCGATGGGCGGCCAGGAGTACCTTTTCGGCAGTAAAGTCACCCCGTTTCCATACTTCGGCAATCCGCTGTTGCTCCAGTGGCCAAAAGACCGCACCTAAAGACACCACTTCAAAATATTCAGCGCCACGCGCAGATGGATGAGCGAGATCAAAGAACGGTTGCGGCTCTGTAGGAATCATCTTTACCTCCGAGAGACCCCTTCCTTTAGGGAGGGGAGGGATAGGAGCGATAGTCTGTGACTGCCAAGTATAGTTGTGTTACTCACAGAATAATCGCTATAATGTGAGGCGTGGAGTGCGACACGAAGCCGCTTAAGTTGATGGACCCACTAGCCCAACAAGCTAGAATGGGACCGGTTGTTCCCCCAGCTGTAGCCTAGGGAGGCATGCGTGACTGGCAACGGTCAGGTATGAAGCCCTCCCGACAACGTAGCCCGAACCGTAAGGTTGGAGCTGAATCCGTGAGGAGGAAGCAACTTCACCAGCGTCAGGTGATAGGGAGCTAGGCTTAAGGGTATGGTGAACGCAAGTGAAGTGACGTTAGAAGCCCCGTTATCACATACAGGCCAAAGACGCTGACAGGCCTGAGCCAAAACGGCAAGCGGACAAGATACAACGCTTCCACGTCGGTGTACGGGGATGTTGATCCGTCGGGGCATAGTCAGCACCTAACCCCTCGTGTCAACTAAGCGGAACGTGGTAAGCCCGTATCTTCGCCTTGAACATTCAAGGCAGGCAAACCGCAAGGAAAGCTGATGAGGGTGCGGGTAGAGGAGGCGGGAAAAAGCGAATGCTAGCCTGTAATGGGCTAGATAGGGATTGAGAATGTTGGCAGGACATTCAACATCATCCGACTCGAAAGAGGGCAGACTTCCCGCTGGTCCCCGATTACGGGAAAACCTACAGAACCTCCCTAATGGTGACAAAGCAAATGGCGGTGATCTTGAGTCACTGGTGCGGTCACCAACCTTCCACCAAACCTTCCACCAAAGGTAGAGAGGCTGTAGATGAGTATCGTAAAGGTTGCATGCACAACCGGTTCCTCTTAAATGAGGGGTCTTGGGGGGCTCGAGCCGGATGCGGGGAAACTTGCACGTCCGGTTCCTAGGGGGCTAGGGGGCAGCAATGCCCCCCTGCTACCCGACTAAATGCTGCTCGGAATATTTTGGCCGTGGGACACACGGTTACAGTCTGTGGAGCGGGTGTAAGACCTGATAGGCATACGTCTAGAGGGCAACTGCGAAGAAGCAGAAAGTCCCAAAAGTGATTTTGGGAATCCCCCTGCTTTAGCGGGGGGAGGATGTCAAGTTCAGAGCATCTGCAATTTGGGGCACAGACCCCTTGGTTTGAATTTGCAACTGCCAATTGCCAGCAGCTTTGTCTGGCAAACTCTCAATATATTGCTCTAACTGTTTTTCCGTTAAGTCCCATAGGTGTTGCCTGTGGTTCAGATCAACTCGACAGTTCCAGACCATGACGTTGAGGTGGGGATAGCACTGCCGAATCACCCCTGCCATTAACTCCCCTAGCCAGCAGGTATCCATGGAAGGAAATTGCCAACTGACGGTTTCCGGCTGATCGCTGCCCCAGAGAATCACGTCAGCGGTTTCCGTTGGCGTGGCATAGTGTTTTGCCAAGATTTGCTCATCTAGCAGCAAAACTACGGGTGAAAAGCCACTCTTGGCGTGACAATGCTGATAAACAATTTCACTTAAATAGCGCACACTGTAATAGCGCACACTGTGGCGGTAGTTTCCCTCAGGATCATGGAAACCTCGGGCAACGCCAAATTCCCGATCCAGTTCATCCAGGTGAGGGGGAGTCTTGTGACTGCCGTCCGCCCCAAAACTGCGAACAATGCCATCGCGGCACCGCCAGCCAACTTGCCGATTGCCCACAGTAATGATGAGTGTTTTCATAAAAACTTGATTTGGCAATATCTAGATAAAGCTACATTCTAGATAAAGCTACGTAAGGACTATGGGATGGTGCTGTTTCTGGATTGAGGAGGATGCTCAAGGGCGATCGCCCCCAGGTAACCACGGCGATAGTCCTGCAAGAGTTGCCTGGCTGCCCGTTCCAAGTCGCCATGGTAGCGGCGAGCAGCAAGGTCATAAAGGTAGGTCTCACCGGTGTCGGTAAGGGCTAGACCGTAGCGATCCCTAAGGCGCTCGGCGTACCCCAACTGTTGCATGATCTCCACAAGCATGGGGGCCACCCGACAGGGATCGTAGGCAGCTTGACCAATGTCATCGCAAATGGCCAGTTTTACCGCCGCCTCTTGATTCTTGAAATTCATGGGCAACACCCCTGGGGCATCCAAGAGTTCAAGGACGGGGGACAAGCGCACCCAGCGCAGTTGCCGCGTCACCCCCGGACGCGCTGCACTCTCCACCACCCGCTGCTGCAAGAGGCGATTAATGAGGGCTGATTTGCCCACATTGGGAAACCCTAAAACCACAGCTCGTACGGCTCTTACTTGCATGCCCCGCTGTTGACGGCGTTGATTAATGGCCGCTCCCGCCCGTACCGCCGCCTGTTCGAGTCGGCGAATCCCTTCACCCCGCTGTGCATTGGTGAAAAAAACCGTTTCCCCTTGGGTCTCAAACCATGTCAGCCACTGCTGGCGATCGCGATCGCTAATCCTATCCATTCCATTGAGCACTAAGAGGCGCTGCTTGCCACTCGCCCACTGACGAATTTGGGGATGGCAACTGGCAAGGGGAATGCGTGCATCCCGCACCTCAAAGATCACATCCACCTGTTTCAATTGTTCCTTGAGGGCACGTTCTGCCTTGGCAATGTGGCCAGGATACCATTGAATGATCGGACTCATAGAAATTCCACCCCCTTTTTTTCAAAAACAATAGAGCGATCGCCCCCCATGAGGACCATTAAATTGATTTCAGGCAATCATCAGTGCCTGTTGAATAGAAGGGAGACTATAGTTGTACACCTCTAATTAGAAACCTATAAACAACTCTAAAGATTGATAACCCAAACCTATAGAATAATTAAGAATCTCCAAAGCAACAGTTATTGCATTGGGTATCAACTAAGCTGATCCTAAGCATAAGACCTACGACAATATCACAGGCTTGCGGATGGTTGCATCATCTCGCTGAGTTTTGCACTGCTCAATTTTGCCCCATTTGCGGGGAATCGTAGCGTTCACACTACCCATTGCAAAGGTTGCCCGTAGAGATTGCTCTATTCGGCACAGTCACTGTTAAAGAGGAACAACGTCTATGGCCTATACGCAATCCAAATCCCAGAAAGTTGGGTATCAGGCAGGGGTAAAAGACTACCGCCTGACCTACTACACCCCGGATTACACCCCCAAAGATACCGATATTCTAGCGGCCTTTCGTGTGACCCCCCAGCCGGGCGTCCCCTTTGAAGAAGCGGCGGCTGCCGTTGCTGCAGAATCCTCAACAGGTACATGGACCACTGTCTGGACTGACCTGCTGACCGACTTGGATCGCTACAAAGGCTGCTGCTACGACATCGAGCCCTTGCCGGGTGAAGACAATCAGTTCATCGCCTACATTGCCTACCCGCTGGATCTCTTTGAAGAAGGCTCTGTCACCAACATGCTGACCTCCATTGTGGGGAACGTGTTTGGTTTCAAAGCCCTCAAAGCCCTGCGCCTTGAAGACCTGCGCATTCCTGTGGCTTACCTGAAGACTTTCCAAGGGCCACCCCACGGTATCCAAGTGGAACGCGACAAATTGAACAAATATGGTCGTCCGCTCTTGGGCTGCACCATTAAGCCGAAGCTGGGTCTGTCGGCGAAAAACTACGGCCGTGCCGTTTATGAATGCTTGCGCGGTGGTTTGGACTTCACCAAAGATGACGAAAACATCAACTCCCAGCCTTTCCAACGCTGGCGCGATCGCTTCCTGTTTGTTGCTGATGCCATTCACAAAGCCCAGGCGGAAACCGGTGAAATCAAAGGGCACTATTTGAACGTCACCGCTCCCACCTGTGAAGAAATGTTGAAACGGGCAGAGTTCGCTAAAGAACTGGAAATGCCCATCATCATGCACGACTTTCTCACCGCTGGCTTCACGGCCAACACCACCCTCTCGAAATGGTGCCGTGACAACGGCATGTTGCTACACATTCACCGTGCTATGCACGCCGTGATGGACCGTCAGAAAAACCACGGCATCCACTTCCGTGTCTTGGCCAAATGTTTGCGGATGTCTGGCGGTGACCACATCCACACCGGTACCGTTGTTGGTAAGCTCGAAGGGGATAAAGCCGTTACCCTCGGCTTTGTCGATCTGCTGCGGGAAAACTACATTGAGCAGGATCGCTCCCGTGGTATTTACTTCACCCAAGACTGGGCCTCGATGCCCGGAGTGATGGCCGTGGCCTCCGGTGGGATTCACGTCTGGCACATGCCTGCCCTCGTGGACATCTTCGGTGATGATGCAGTGCTGCAATTTGGTGGTGGTACCTTGGGGCACCCCTGGGGGAATGCACCGGGGGCAACTGCCAACCGGGTCGCCCTTGAAGCCTGTATCCAAGCTCGTAATGAAGGTCGTGACCTCATGCGCGAAGGCGGCGACATTATCCGCGAAGCAGCTCGCTGGAGTCCAGAACTGGCTGCCGCCTGCGAACTCTGGAAAGAAATCAAGTTCGAGTTTGAAGCGCAAGACACGATCTAGTTGGTGGAGTTGGGGTTTAATCGGAGCTAAGGCAACGATTTCCCCGTCGGTCTATGGATGTCAAGCACATTGCCAAGCAAACCACCAAAACCCTGATTAGTTATCTCACCTATCAGGCCGTGCGAACCGTGATTGGGCAACTGGCCGAAACCGATCCACCGCGATCGCTCTGGCTACACCAGTTCACGAGTCAAGAAAGTATCCAAGATGGTGAACGCTACTTGGAAGCTCTCTTTCGCGAACAGCCCGATCTCGGTTTTCGCATTCTCACGGTACGCGAACATCTTGCGGAAATGGTGGCGGACTATCTCCCGGAAATGCTACGGGCAGGCATCCAGCAGGCCAACTTGCAACAACGCTGTCAACAACTGGAGCGGATGACCCAAGTCTCTGAAGCCAATGTTGAAAACAGCAACCTAGAAACCCCTGAATAGTTTGTTGATTGTGAACCAATTGAGGAAGCTATGAAAACACTGCCCAAAGAGCGTCGTTACGAAACCTTCTCCTACCTACCTCCCCTCAGTGATGCCCAAATTGCTCGCCAAATCCAGTATGCGATTGATCAGGGCTATCACCCCTGTGTGGAGTTCAACGAGACCTCCAATGCTGAAATCCGCTACTGGACAATGTGGAAACTGCCGCTTTTTAACTGCACCAACGCCCAAGACGTGCTCAATGAAGTACAGCAGTGCCGCTCGGAATATCCCAATTGTTTCATCCGTGTTGTTGCCTTTGACAACATCAAACAGTGCCAAGTGATGAGCTTTATTGTCTATAAGCCCAATCAGGCCAACAGCGGCTACAGCGGTTATCGCTATTAAGGCTGAGATCTTCTTCAGTGCATTGTAGTTGAATGAAGGGTTAGGGGGGAAATGCCCCCCTATTTTTTGTCTAGCCATCCTGCCACGTTTGACAGGGTAGCAATTTCGACACGATAGCGTGCTGTACTGTTTTTTGCTCGTCAGGGTTGGGTTTTGTCATCGACACCCAAGGATTGGAGTCGGTGCTCAATAATCGCCAGTTGCTGTTGGGCAGCCGCCAATTGCGCCTGAGCCGCAGCGACCACCTCTGGTTGGGCTTTGTTGACAAAATTAGGGTTGTTGAGGCGAGCGGTTAAAGATTGAATCTCTTTCCTCAGGCGATCGCCTTCCTTCTGGAGCTTGCTTACCAAGGCCTCCAGATCTACGACCCCCGCTAGGGGAATGAGTACCTCGCTCTTGCCAACGACACCGCTAAAGACCCGCTGCGGAATTTGTAGTCCGCTGCCGATCGTTAGGGACTCGAGGCGCGCCAAGTGTTGAATATCAGCGGCTCCCGCTTCAAAGATGGGGGCTTCCTCAGCACTCGCCTCAATCAGGGCGGCAATATACAATCCCGGCTTAATCCCTGCCTCTGCCCGCAGATTCCGAATTGTGCGGATGGTTTCAATCAAAAGGCTAAATTGGGCTTCAAGGTCAGGGTCAATGGCGCGGCGATTCGCTTTCGGGTAGGGTTGTACCGCTAAAACTTCATTGTCCGCCACCTGATGCAGCGTGTGCCAAATCTCCTCTGTAATGTGGGGCATGAAAGGATGGAGGAGTTTCAAGGTGCCATCGAGAACCGTGGCGAGTACCTGCTGGGCAGTGCGCTTGGCTTTGGCGTTTTCCCCTTGCAAACGGGGTTTTACCAGTTCAATATACCAGTCGCAAAAATCTCCCCAGATGAATTCGTAGAGTCCCTTGGCCGCCTCCCCCAGTCCATAGCTTTCAATGCGTTCGCGCGTGGTTTGAATAGCCGTGTGGTAGCGACTGAGAATCCAGCGATCGCTAGCGGTCAAGTCTTGGCGTCGCGGGGTTCCTAACTGGCCGGGGGTTTGTCCCTCTAGATTTAGCAGCACAAAGCGGGAGGCATTCCAAAGTTTATTGGCAAAGTTGCGCGCCGCCTCGACAGTTGCCGATTCATCCGTTTTGCGGTTGTAGGCCAAGCGAATATCCTGACCAGCGCCCACAACTTCCTTGACCAAGCTATAGCGCAGCGCATCGGTGCCGTATTTTTCAATTAAAATCAGCGGGTCAATGCCATTATTGGCGGACTTAGACATTTTTTTGTTGTTTTCATCCCGGACCAAGCCGTGGATATAGACATCGCGGAAGGGGATTTTACCGGTGAAGTACTGCCCCATCATTGTCATCCGTGCCACCCAGAAAAAGATAATGTCAAACCCGGTAACAAGGGTGGTGTTGGGGTAATAGCGGCGATAGTCTGGTGTATCATCGGGCCAACCCAGCGTAGAAAAGGGCCATAGGCCAGAGGAAAACCACGTATCCAATACGTCCTGATCCTGCTGGAGTTCAATGTCCTCGCCAAATTGGGCGATCGCCTTGGCACGGGCAGCAGTCTCATCCATTGCCACCACAAAGGGGGTATCATCGCGCACTTCGCCATTGGTTTCACTAACCACATACCAAGCGGGAATTTGATGCCCCCACCACAGTTGCCGTGAAATACACCAATCCCGTAAGTTGACCAGCCAATCGCGATAGACCTTTGCCCAGCGATCCGGAATAAAGCGAGGGGAATGCTGTCTATCTAAGGCTTTGAGGGCGGCATCCGCCAGGGGACGAATTTTCACAAACCATTGGGTAGACAGGAGCGGTTCAATGGGGACTTTGCCGCGATCGCTATAGGGAACGGTGTGCTTATAGTCCTCTACCCGCACTAAAAAGCCCTCTGCCTCTAGACGAGCCACCACCTGTTTACGAGCCACAAAGCGATCTAGACCCGCAAACTCCCCGGCATTCTCGTTGAGTGTGCCATCTTTGTTCATCAGGTTCATCATCGGTAGGCGATGGCGTTGCCCCATGACAAAGTCATTGGGATCGTGCGCAGGGGTGACCTTGACGCAGCCGGTGCCAAAGGTGGGATCCACCAAGGGATCACCAATAATCGGAATCTCCCGATTCATAAGCGGCAGGCGCAGTGTTTTGCCGATCAAATGGCGATAGCGATCGTCTTCTGGGTGAACCGCCACTGCCGTATCCCCCAGCATCGTTTCTGGACGGGTTGTGGCTACCTCCAAATACCCCGAGCCATCCGTCAGTGGATAGCGCAAATACCAGAGATGCCCCTGCACCTCACGGTTTTCCACCTCTAAATCCGAGACCGCTGATTGACTGGCGGGACACCAGTTCACTAAATACTGACCGCGATAGATGAGTCCCGCTTCATAAAGCCGATTAAAAGCTGTGAGAACCGCCCGCGACAGCCCCTCATCCATCGTAAAGCGTTCCCGCGACCAATCCACCGACAGCCCCAAGCGGCGAATTTGGCCGACAATCGTCTTCCCTGAGGACTCTTTCCATGCCCAAGCTCGCTTTAGATAGGCCTCCCGTCCCAAGGCAAAGCGGTTGGTGCCCTCCGCCTGCAACTGTTGATCTAAAATCGTGCTAACGGCAATACTGGCATGATCCGTCCCCGGTAGCCAGAGAACATTGCGGCCAATCATGCGGTGATAGCGAATCAGAACATCAATCAGGGCATGCTCAAAGGCGTGCCCCATGTGCAAGCTACCGGTGACATTAGGAGGCGGAATGACAATGCAATAGGGTTTACCAGGGTGGTTGGGGTCTGCGTGAAAGACACCACTGCTTTCCCAGAGCTGTTGCCACTTGGCCTCCGTTTGCTTGGGATCGTATTGACTGGGGAGGGTAATCGCGTCGGTCATGGGTTTCTGAACTACTCCAAGGCGCCTAGGCCATCACCATACCACCATCCACGTTGAAGACTTGCCCCGTAATGTAGGCGGCTGCCGGATCCAAGGCTAAAAAGCGCACCATCCCCGCCACTTCTGTGGGTTCGCCATACCGTCCTAGGGGAATGAATTTAAGAATGTCCTCTGCTTTGAGTTCAGCTGTCATCTCAGTGGCAATAAAGCCGGGGGCAACGGCATTGACGGTGATGCCTCGACTGGCTAATTCTTTGGCCACGGTTTTGCTAAACCCAATCACACCAGCTTTGGCAGCACTGTAGTTGGCTTGGCCGGGGTTGCCCATTTGCCCTGCCACCGACGCAATGTTGATAATTCGTCCCCGCTTTTGCTTCAGCATCAGTTTACTCACGGCACGGGTACACAGGAAAACCCCGGTCAGGTTCAGGTTAATCACCGCCTGCCAGTCCTCAAGGCTCATACGCAGCAGTAGGGTGTCGCGGGTAATACCGGCATTGTTGACCAGTACATCCACACGGCCATAGGTTTCTACGGTTTTGGCCACGAGAGTATCGACCTGCTCAGGAACAGACACATCGGCAGCGATCGCGATCGCTGTTCCCCCTTGCTGTTCAATCCTCTGCACTACTTCAAGGGCCGCCTCAGCAGAACGGGCGTAGTTGACAACTACAGTGGCTCCTTCCTTCGCCAGTTCGAGGGCGATCGCTCGACCAATCCCCCGTGAGGCACCAGTGACAATGGCAACGGCTGTTTCGCTCAAATCAGTTCTCTCCTAAGGGCAAAAATGCTACACCTATGAATAACCCACCACAAATTTTAACAGCGGACGTTACCCCTCTTGGGGCTAGGGCATGTTATGGCAATTGATCAGCAATCGAGGCAGTATTGTTAGGCGGAGCGATTTAGCCACGCAAATACTTCCTCTAAGTGAGTGAAGTCTAGAAGTGCTTCTGCCAAAGCTTCGATTTGATTCAGAGAGAGGTGACGAATGCATTCTTCAAGCTCACTGGGCACACTGCCAAATCGCCGCCTTAACTGCCGTAGGACAACGGCTGCTTCTCCTTGTTGCAATCCCTGTTGCAATCCCTGCTGCAAGCCTTCCTGAAGTCCTTCTTCTCGTCCTTCTTGTCTTCCCTCTTGTCTTCCCGCCAGTCGCCCCTCTTGTAATCCTTCCTCCCGTGCCTCCGCATACACCTCCCGATAAAACCGTGTCCGCTTCAGTTCCTCAGTGGTAAACCCCAGCATCCGCAACACCTCCTCCCGACTCAGCTCCGTGAACTTATACAGCACAATCGTCGTGATTAACTCTATTATGACTTCTGGCCTTGGCACCGCCTCTGTGTGAGTGCGCTCAGCCAATAACCTCGCCACTCTCGGCATCTCTGCTTCGGATAATGCCGTAAGCTGCATTAGGGCCAGGCTCAATGGCAAGCTGTCCGGTGACCCCAACTCATTCAGATACACTCGCCGCAGACGGGGACTATGGACCAACAGATCATAGGGGGCAAAAGACTCTTGCTCCGTTTGCCGATTCGGATAAATCACCACCGCTTGCCAATCTGCAAAGGTGGAGCGATACAGGCGCAGATAGAGAAAAATCTCCGCAAAGAAGCGTTCATAGAAAGTGTTATCCCGCTGAAACTGCACCTCACAGAAATAAACCGTGCCTGCAGGGTCAGGGGGCACAAAGACGCCATCGATGCGAAAGGCGGTTTGCTTCAGCTCAACTGAGTCAAAACGATACCCCTCAGGGGTGTCTATGCCCAAGAGGTCAAAGAGGGTCTGGGGTAGTTGGGCAAAGAGTTGATAAAAGAGGGAGTCGCGGCGCATGGGTGAGTTATGAAGTCTGCTCTAGCCATGCTGCCACTTCCTCCAGCTCCCTGAAGTCAAGCAGCGCCTCCGCCAAAGCCTCGATCTGAGGAGCAGAGAGCCGCCGAATCCGCTCCTCCAGCTCACTAGGCACACTCCCAAATCGCCGCCTTAACTGGCGCAAGACAACTAGCACTTCTCCCTGCTGCAATCCTTCCTTCCGTGCCTCCGCATACACCTCCCGATAAAACCGTGTCCGCTTCAGTTCCTCAGTGGTAAACCCCAGCATCCGCAACACCTCCTCCCGACTCAGCTCCGTGAACTTGTACAGCACAATCGTCGTGATTAACTCTATTATGACTTCTGGCCTTGGCACCGCCTCTGTGTGAGTGCGCTCAGCCAATAACCTTGCCACTCTTGGCATCTCTGCTTCGGATAATGCCGTAAGCTGCATTAGGGCCAGGCTCAATGGCAAGTTGTCCGGTGACCCCAACTCATTGAGATACACTCGCCGCAGACGGGGACTATGGACCAACAGGTCATAGGGGGCAAAAGACTCTTGCTCCGTTTGCCGATTCGGATAAATCACCACCGCTTGCCAATCTGCAAAGGTGGAGCGATACAGGCGCAGATAGAGAAAAATCTCCGCAAAGAAGCGTTCATAGAAGGTGTTATCCCGCTGAAACTGCACCTCACAGAAATAAACCGTGCCTGCAGGGTCAGGGGGCACAAAGACGCCATCGATGCGGAAGGCGGTTTGCTTCAGCTCAACTGAGTCAAAACGATACCCCTCAGGGGTGTCTATGCCCAAGAGGTCAAAGAGGGTCTGGGGTAGTTGGGCAAAGAGTTGATAAAAGAGGGAGTCGCGGCGCATGGGCGAGGTAGAGCGATCGCTCCGACCAGAAACTGTAGAAAACTTGAGGACTAAAGGGCTATGTAGGCAGGGATTTCCCCTATGGTAAGCTGAGGAATGAATAAAATATGTTGTGGTTTTGCATAGATCTCTATGGCGACGTACTATTACATTCTCGCAAGCAAAAAGTTTTTAACTGAGGAAGAACCCCTTGAGGAAGTGTTTCGCGAGCGGCAGCGTCACTACCGGGAGCAGGGTAAAGAGATTGATTTTTGGCTGGTGCCAGAGCCTGCCTTTTTAGAGCAACCCCAGTTTGCTGAACAGAAGGCGCGTTGTCCGCAGCCTGCCGCAGCCATTATCTCTACCAATCAGCAATTTATCCAATGGCTAAAGCTGCGCTTGGAGTACGTCCTCATGGGGCAATTCACCAGCGAGGAGGTTCCGAATCCCCTTGCTTCCCTTGCGAGTGTCTAGGGACAGGCTTGAACAACCGCGGGATTTTGGTGACGGTAGTCCTTGAGCCAATCACAGGCGCTTGTTAATAACTGTCCTAGGCTAGCCAGCGGGCTAATCCAGACCTCATCATCCTCAGTGCCGATCGCTACATAAAGTTGATCGTGGCCACTCACATCAATGCTGTAGGGAATGGCAGAAATGCGGTCAAGGAGCATAATGAGCTGGCCTCTTTGGTTCCAAACCCGCACGCTGCGATCGGAGGAGGCGGTGGCAATCATTTCACCATCAGGACTCAGACCGAGACTGACAATACTCCGCTGGTGAGCACGAAACACACGGGGGTAAGGGGGGGGATTTTTGCCATGAATTGACCACAAATAGACTGAGCCACTTTCACCAGCCGCCGCAAGGAATTGGCCATTGGCACTGAATTCAAGACTGGCAAGCCATCCTGCACCAGGGTTCAGGCGATAGGCAAGGCGATCGCTCTCAAAATTCCAGACCTCAATGGTGCCCACCGACCCCGTACTCGCGAGCAAGGGGAGTGCCGGATGAAAGCTGAGGCTCCAAACTTCACCTTCACTTTTGCGCTGTTGAATTTTCTCTGGCCGCTGGAGGTCAATGAGATAAATGGTGCCTTTTTCATCGCCTGCCGCCAAGTACCGCCCTTGGGAATCCATAGACAGGGTGTAGAGCGGAACCTTGATGGGGAGTTGCCAGGTCCGTTGGGACTGATCTGCCAGGTTCCAGATCACCAATTTTCCCCCTTCGGTGGCGATCGCCACCCGTTGACCCCTGGGACTAAAGAGCACTTGGTTGATGCCTTGGGGATCGAGAACTGGGGTTGTGGCTAGAAGGGTGCCATCTCTTCGCCAGTGCTTGACGCGGCCATCTTTACCCCCTGTGACCAGCGTAGCGGCTTGAGGATCGAGGGCCACTGTCCAAATACTTTCTTGATTGGCAAGCCAGTATTCCGTGCGGTAATGATCGAGGTACCACAGCGTCATTTGCCCGCCGCGATCGCTACTGAGGAGAACTGATCCCGTTGGATTAAAGCTGACGGTATTGATCAGGCGTTCATGCCCCCCCAACTCAGCAATCAGTTCACCCGTTGGCTGCCACAGACGCAGGGTGTTATCTGTGCTCAGGGTCAATAGACGATAGCCCACAGGAGACGTGCCCACGAAATACACTGGAGCTGCACTGACGCACCATTGATTGATTTGTTGCCCTTTGGTGTTCCAAAGGCGGAGGGTGCCATCTTTGCCCACCGTGGCCAGTTGACCATTGCTCAGATACGTCAAACTCGTTTGGGGAACAGGAAGATCACCTTGGACTTGCCACGCTTGGAGCAGTTTCCCCTGACGGGACCAAACCCGAATCCAGCCTTCCTCATCGGCAGTGGCCAAGCGATCGCCATGGATGGCATAACTCAAGCTATTGATACTCTGACTAGGGGTGGCGATCGTGGCCAGTAATTCGCCCCCAAGGCTCCACCGCAGGATATTACCCGTGGTTGTGGTGGCCGTCAACTCTTGCCCCTTCGGACTAAAGCGAAAGTTGTTGATGGGTAGGGCAGGCAAACGCCGCTCAAGGACAAGTTTTTGCGGCTCGATACGCCACAGGGAAATTTCCCCCTTGTCATTGAGCAGGCCCAGGCGATCGCCCCTAGGGCTAATCCGCGCCAGTTTGACATTGCCCATCTCCAAAGACTGGGCCTTGAGTCGCTCGCCGTTCACCCGCCAAAACTCCACAAGGCCGCTTGCACTAATGCTTAACTGCTGACCGTCGGCAGTCAAAAAGGCAGCCATCAGGGGGGTATGTTTACTCTGCCATTGGTTGCGGGCTTGAATGTGATCGAGGAAAAAATTGAGCACAAAAAGAGGCCGCGTAGTGGGGTATTGGCTCAGGGGGCGATCGCCCACCAATCGTTTTAGGTCCCGTCCTGCCTGAATCCCTGCCAACAGAGCGGACAATTCCTGCCTTTGAAACTGTTCTAGGAGATCGTTGCTGGTTTGCTCAAGGACCAAACTTTCTTGGCTGGCCTGCAAATCGGCGTAGGTTTTGGCCAAAATCGCGGCGACCCCCAAGGAAATCACAGAAACAATACCCAGCGCCATGAAAGCCCGCTGGGTCAAGCGATTGGCCTTGTGGCGAGCTGCCTCCAGAATTCGATTGGCGGCACTGATGGCTTCTTTTTCTTGGCGCTCAAGGAGGAGAGTATCTTGAATTGCCTTTTGGTTCGCTTCTTGACTAGCAGAAAGGTACTGATAATCCAGATCGCTGAGACTTTTGCCACTGGCCCAGACCAATGCTTCCTCCAGCGCTTGTCCCCTCAGAAGACGAGAGCTATCCCTCCCCCCAGAGCGCAGCCATGCTTGGAAGTCTTCACTATAGGGGCGCAGTTGGGCCAATTGTTGCTCAACCCACTGGGCATCAAAAACTTGGGCATAGATGGGGTTAAACACCTGCAACTTACCTTGGCGCTGACACACCAATCCCGTCAAAGCTAGGGCGCGCTGCTCAGTACTGCCATCGAGGGGAACGCCCCCCCCTTCTAAAATCCGCTGATAGAGACCTAAAAGACGACCGATGCGCTGTTCATCGGCCAGCAAGCGATTGCGAATGGTTTTTAGATGTTCTGGTTCATCTTGGCGCTCCCAATCCTGAAGAATATGCTCTTGGACAAACTGGGCTAACCGCTGGGAGAGCATTGCCGCTGGCATGAATGACCCGTGCTGTTGCAGGAGCCGACAGAGTTTTTGGGTCAAGAAGGGTTGGCCGCCCGTCCACTTGAGGATCTCTGCTAAGAGTTGATCGGGGTTGTCGCTAAGATGGGCAATGCCCTTGAGTAGGGGAGTGGCTTCCGCAAGGGTAAACCCCTGTAAATCAATGGCACAGCCAATGTTAAAGGGAGTGCGCTGCTTATCCTGAATCAGTTGATCGGGGGTGGCCACGCCAAAAAGGGCAAAGGTTAAGCGCCGATATTCGGGGCAATCCGCCCGTTGGTTGTAACAAGCCCGAATCCAAGCAAAAAAATCATCGGTGGCAAAGGGCAGGCTCAGCAGACTATCAATTTCATCAATGAAAATCACGAGGGGTTCGCGGGTGTAGGCAAGGAGCACCGTTTCTACAAAGTCGCTGAGGCGTTGAATCGGCGACACAAGCTGGCGATCGCGCCACCAAGCGCGCAACGAGACCACATCGGTTAACTGGAATCCCTGAATCAGAGCGCCAACAAAGCTGGCATACCACTGCTCAGGCTGAATATTTTGGCTGCCAATTTTGGTAATGTCAATGGCAGTACAGCGGCACCCCCTTGTCATCAGTTGCTGCGTCACCTGCACCCGCAAGCTGGATTTACCCATTTGCCGCGAATTGAGAATATAACAAAACTCACCAGCAGTGAGGGCGGCCAAGAGATCGGCATCCGCTTGCCGTCGGACATAGACTGCCGATGTGGTGGGTAAACTGCCCCCCACTTGATAGGTGGCTGCCGCATCCATAGATTTGAACCTAGTTTGAGACGGTACGCTCCGGTGCTGTTGACGTGGTCGTGGTCTCGGAAGTCGCCTGACTAGGAAGAAATTGTTTTTCTGTCACTTCTCCCGGTTGTCCCATGGGTTGGAATGGGCCATTATTGACACTCACTTTGACAGCGCCGGCATTGCCCGTACGGACAATTAAACGTTCCTTGGCTTGCCAACCGCGCTCTGTTCCCGACTCCAAAATACCGGCATAGACAACTCGACCATCGGCTTCTACCTCTAGCCAGGAGGCATCGGAGAGGGACAACTTGACCTCAACCATTGCAAGGGGAGTGGGACTAGGCGTCGGCGTTGCCGCTGCTGTGGGAGTGGGTGTGGGGCTGGGGGACGCGGTAGGGGTAGGGGCGGGGGGTAGATCAGTAATGCTTTGGGCTGAGGGACGAAAGAGATAGGCCAACCCAGTCACTGCTGCTGCCACGAGGGCAAAGTAAATCAGATAAAGGTGAATTGGCCGCAACTGCCAACCAAGTCCGTCGTTGCCAATACTGGGCTTATCGGAGCGCTCCACAGGGTCAGCGGCCGTTGGAAAATTTGCGGCAATAGTTTTGCCGTCAAGACCAAGGGCATCGGCAAAGCGGCGAATAAATCCTTGAGTATAGACGGGTTCGGGCAACTCATTGAGACTGCCATTTTCAATGGCTGCAAGGATTGACTGGCGCACCAACGTTTTGGCGGCCACCTCCTCAAGGCTCAGACCCAGTTCGAGTCGCTTGTCGTGGAGAAAGGCGCCAATTTCTGCCAGTTTTTCTGCCTGTTGATTACTGAGGTGAGGCATTGTTGTCTATCTCCTGCCGTCAGTCTATGCCAATTTACGGAAGAGGGGTTTAGCCATTGGGATGATCCTATAGCAAGCTCCTGTGGATTAGGGGACTGCCTTTGCTAGGCTAGATCTGGCTTTTAGACACACCTCTTTTTATGACTCAGTTTTCTCCCTTGTACGAAGGCAAGGCAAAAATTATTTATGCCACCGCAGATCCAGACGTGCTATTGGCAGAGTTCAAGGATGATGCCACTGCCTTTAATGCTCAGAAACGCGGCTCGATCCAAAACAAGGGAGTAATGAACTGCGCGATCGCCAGCCATTTGTTTCAGTATTTGGCGGCTCAGGGCATCACCAATCATTTTATTGCCCAAGTGGCTCCCAACAAGATGCACATTCGGCGAGTGGAGATTATTCCCCTTGAGGTGGTGGTGCGCAACCAGGCGGCGGGAAGCCTCTGTCGGCAAACAGGATTACCCTTGGGATTAGCCCTCAATCCCCCCTTGGTGGAGTTTTACCTCAAAAATGACGATCTCGGTGACCCACTGCTGACCCCAGATCGCCTGCGTTTATTACAGGTTGCAACGGATGAGGAAGTGATCCAGATCCGGCAAATGGCCTTGGCAGTCAATACCCATCTCAGTCACTTTTTTGCCGAGTGTGGCATTACCCTAGTGGACTTTAAGCTAGAGTTTGGCCGGCGGCCGACCGGTGAGATTCTTTTGGCGGATGAAATTAGCCCCGACAGTTGCCGCCTCTGGAATCGGGATGAAAGTGATCCTGAGAAGCGTATTCTTGACAAAGATCGATTTCGTCAAGATTTGGGGGCCATTGAAGAGGCCTATGCCCTCGTGATGCAGCGAGTGTTAGCCCATAGCGTGAGTTAGCAAGGGGTGGCAATGACGGTTGTCCTTGGCGCCGATGTCGGCGGCACAAAAACCCTTGTGGAGTTGTGGGAGGTGGGGGGTCGTGATTGGCAGTTGCTCTACCGGGCGAAATACCCTAGCCGCGATTTCCCTAACTTGACAGCCCTTTTGCAAATGTTCCTCAAGGAAAGTCCTGCCCATCCACAGCGGGCATGTCTGGGGATTCCAGGCCCAGTCATTGACCAAGTCGCTCAGGTAACCAATTTGGGCTGGCGGGTCAGTGCTGCCGAATTAGAGACGGCATTACAGATTCCTGGCGTGACGCTGCTGAATGATTTTGCGGCCGTGGCCTATGGCGCATTGGTGCTACCGCCGACGGATTTTGTTGTTCTTCAGGAGCGGCCGCGCCGTCCCCAAGCGCCTATTGCCCTACTGGGAGCCGGTACTGGCTTGGGGGAAGCACTGCTCATTTGGCAGGGCGATCGCTACCAAGTCATGCCCCTTGAGGGTGGTCACACCGATTTTCCTCCCCGCAACGAAGAGGAAGTGGGTCTACTGCGCTATCTCTGGCAAACCTACGAACGAGTCTCTGTGGAGCGGGTGGTCTCTGGCCCAGGGCTGGTGGCCATTTACGACTATCTCAAGAGTGTCCACTTCGCTGCCGAGTCAGCAGGGGTGGCAGCAGCAATGGCAAGGGGAGAGGATCCCGCCGCCGTCGTGAGTCAGTACGGCCTCGCGGGGGATCCCCTGTGTGCAGAAGCCTTGCGGATGTTTGTCGAAGCCTACGGCGCAGAGGCGGGCAACCTTGCCCTCAAAAGTTTACCCCTCGGCGGGGTACTTATTGCTGGGGGGATTGCCCCCAAAATTTTGGCAAAAATGGCCGATGGCACCTTTCTCCAAGGGTTTGTGAATAAGGGACGGTTTCGCCCCCTGATGGAGCAGTTGTACGTTGCTGTGATCATCAATCCTGAGGTGGGATTACGGGGCGCGGTACATTTAGCTGCTCAGGGGGTCTAGGGGTTAGAGGTGCTTCAGTTGCGGATAGGCCACTAGCAGTTCATCGGCAGTGAGGGTATCACCAATGGCTTGGGGTTGCCACAGAACTTCAACGGCCAGGAGGCGATCGCTCCCAATGCCCCCCAACTCTTGCAGTGCTTGCCGCAGTTCTAGATCATTATTGACTGCGGGCAATTTCAAGCGGCCAGTGGCAGCCACCACCAAGGTCACGACAATGTATTCCCCCACATCCTTGCTCACCACAGGGGCGATCGCCGTCTGCTTAATCTCACGGCGGTAGTTGGAGAGGGTTTCAGCACTGAGTTTGCTGCGCTCCGCAAGCGCCAGTTGGTTAAAGGCCGTTTCCGCCTGCAGTAGTTTTGTTTCTTGGCTACTGGCGTGGGCATAGACCCAGTATTGGGGATGCCGCAGCAGCGCAAGGGTTGCCTCTTGAAGGACCTTGGTCAGACCTTCGGGACTTTGGGTATCGGCAGTGAGTGCCAGTTGGTTCAGTTCCGCTTGGAGTTCGCGAGCTTGGGCTAGGAGTCCGACATGGAGCGTATGCAGTGAGACCACCGGGTTGTCTTGGTCGATTTCTGAGTCATCCCCACTGTTGCGGAAGTTGCGGAAGGCGGAGATCAAACTATTGGCAAGCACCCCGAGCATAATGATCGTGAATAGGCCGCCAAAGCCACCGCCAAAACCAAAGAAGGGAATCAGGAAGGGAAAGCCAAAACCACCGCCATAGACTGGAACGGGCTGAGCATAGCCGTAATCAGTGCGGGGGGCACGGTAGGAACGGCTAGGCGCTGGACGACTAAAGGAGCCACCCCCGATACGTCCGCCACTGCGGGCTGCCCATGCGGTACCACTGTCAAGGACAAGATGGGCAATGAATACCCCCACTACCACAATTGCTGTAATAGACTTGAGACGTTGCCAAAAAGTTTTCATCATAAATTGTGTTCCCAAGGATTGACACACCGAAGGAGATGTCCTGCTCTCAGTCTAACGTTTTGTTATCCAGAGAACAGAGGGTGAGGTCCAATCAAACCCGAAGACCCTTTTCCCGTAGAGGGGACACCCTGGCAGCGGTCAACATTCGAGAGGCTCTTATCCCTATTTGGGTAGGCCATATTTGAGAAAGGGCCTATATTACGATATAAGAAGCAAACTTTCGCTGAATGCTTTGCCTGCCGAGTTCTGTTCACAAAAACAATGATTGAAATTCCTGAGCCTCTTCAGCCGGTGATCACCTTTGCTCACCCGGTACTCATGTGGATTCTTTTTGCGCTCACGCTCTACGCCATGTATTTAGGGATCCAAACCCGTCGCCTGCGCACCCTCAGCGGTGAGGAAAAGAAAGCCTTGATCCAAGCCAAGGTCAATGTGAAACACCACCAAGTTGGCGCTATCTTACTGGCCTTAATGGTCATGGGTACGATTGGTGGGATGGCCGTCACCTACATCAATAATGGCAAGCTCTTTGTCGGGCCGCACTTGATTGTGGGGCTAGCGATGACAGCATTGGTTGCCATTTCTGCGAGCTTAACCCCCTTCATGCAAAAGGGCAGTGAGGCTGCTCGTGCCTTGCACATGACCCTAAATCTGTTTTTGGTGATCCTTTTTGGTTGGCAAGCGGTGACGGGTCTACAAATTGTGCAGCGAATTCTCAATGCCAGCTAGGGGAAAGTGGCAACCTAGAAAGAGACTGGGGCAATTGCCAAAATTCTGCAACAAGTGAGCACTTTTGTGCCAGAATTAGGGGTAGCGCTGATTACTGCAAATAATTTCCAACGCAGTGGGGGTGCTTGGATTTCCCTGAGCGCCCTTGGCTGAAGTAGGGGAGACCTCAAGGGGAAACACTTCTTGCCAGCACTGGCTTTGACTCCTTTGGCGGTGTTTCTGGCCAAAGGGCTGCATTGCAGACAGTTCACTTTCTGGGTGCCGATGACGACACTTTCCCTGATGCCAACGCTGAAAACGGCTGTCCAGGTTGCCCATTTACACAAGTCCTTTGGGCGTTTTCTGGCAATTCGCGATCTCAGCCTCTGGGTCCAGGAGGGGGAAATTCTGGGTCTATTGGGGCCGTCGGGTTGCGGCAAGACAACGTTACTGCGCCTAATTGCCGGTCTGGACACGCCAGATGCTGGGGAAATTAGGGTGGGCGATCGCTGTGTCGCAGGGGCAAATGTGTTTATACCGCCAGAACAACGGTCCTTGGGCATGGTTTTTCAGGACTTTGCCCTGTTTCCCCATCTAACGGTGGCTGAGAATATTGCCTTTGGTTTGCAACAACAACGCCTTAGTAAGCCGCAAATTCAGGAGCGAGTAGCAGCGGTTTTGGCCCTGGTGCGCCTAGAGGGAATGCAAAAGCGCTATCCCCATGAACTTTCTGGGGGACAGCAGCAGCGAGTGGCCTTGGCACGGGCGATCGCCCCCCAACCAGCCGTGATCCTCCTCGATGAACCCCTGAGTAATCTTGATGCCCAGGTGCGACTGCAATTGCGGCAGGAATTGCGCCAGATCCTTAAGGGAACGGGGACAACGGCCATTTTTGTTACCCACGATCAGGAAGAGGCTCTGAGTCTGTCGGATCGCTTGGCGGTGATGCGCCAGGGCAAAATTGAGCAGGTGGGTACCCCAGAGGAGATCTATCGCTGTCCTGCCTCACGATTTGTGGCTGGGTTTATTACCCAAGCCAACTTTTTGCCTGCCTGTGCCGAAGGGGCTCAGGTGCGCACCGATGTTGGCACGTTTCCCCTTTTGGAAGCTTTGGCGAAGGGGGAAGGAGAGCTGATGATTCGCGAAGAAGATCTCCAGTTGCAGCCCGATCCTGAAGCCAGTAGTTGCTTTGTGATTCGCGATCGCCAGTTTCTCGGTCGCGAGTATCGCTACTGTATTCAACTGCCTTCCGGCCAAGAACTCCATGCTCGCCAGCCCCTCGCTGTGGATATTCCCATTGGTACTGCTGTGAAAGTGGCGGCTGAGGCGGTGCGCTTTTTCCCGAAGGAAAACTAATTTAGGGCGCGTCCCATATACTCACCCCAAAGGGCCGCCGCCAGCCCACTACTACCTTGGGTGGGGCTATTGTCATCATTGCCTAGCCAAATACCGGTGAGGACATCGGCGGTGGGCACGTAACCAATAAACCAGAGATCGCGGCCATCATTCGTCGTGCCGGTTTTGCCAGCAACAGGGCGACCAATGGCGGCAGCACGCCCAGTGCCGCGACTGACAACCGCACTCAAGAGGATCGTCATTTCGTTAGCGATCGCAGGATCGAGAACTTGTTGGGGCGTTTCCTCCTTGGCTGCATAAATGAGGCGACAGGTTTGCCAGTCATTGGGTTGGCTGCAATCGCCGCCATCGCGAACTGCGAGAATGGCATGGGGCGGAATGCGCTGCCCCCCATTGGCGAGCACGGCAAAGGCCCCACTCATTTCCAGAAGGGTTACCTCACTTTGACCAAGGACAAGGCCGGGCACAGCTTGCAGCGGTGTCGTAATTCCCATTGCTCTGGCCAAGCGGATAATAGCTTCTAAACCAACGGCTTGGGCAAGGCGTAAGGCAATAGGATTTTCAGAAAGCGCCAAGCCCGTGGCGAGATCCATAGCGCCACCCCCGCCACGACACCCCTCGAATTGTTGTCCCTGCCAGAAAACGGGGGCACAGGAAAACACTTCGCCGGCGGTGTGTCCTTTGATGAGTGCTTCGGTGTAGACAAACACCTTGAAGGTCGAACCGGGCTGGCGCAGGGCCAGGGTGGCACGATTAAACTGGCTTTTTTGGTAGTCGACACCCCCCACAAGGGCACGAATGAGACCACTGCTGGGCTGGAGGGTCATTAAGGCTCCTTGCTGCACCCCATAGGCACTACCTGTGCTACTGATGAAATTGCGCAGACTGGTTTCGGCCAGTTCTTGCCAGCGGGGGTCGAGGCCAGTTTCGACAATGAGGTTGCCCTCGTGAGCCAGTTCATCCCCCAGGAGTTGGGCAAGCTCCTGATAGACATGATCCGTGTAGTAGGGAAAGCGTTGGGCACTAAGGAATTTGCGCGCCTTGGGGCTAATTTCAATCCGGGAGCGCCGGGCGCGATCGCCCTCTTCCTTGCTGATGTAGCCCTGCTGCACCATGCGCAAAATGACC
Organism: Thermosynechococcus vestitus BP-1; assembly: GCF_000011345.1. Lineage (NCBI taxonomy): Bacteria > Bacillati > Cyanobacteriota > Cyanophyceae > Acaryochloridales > Thermosynechococcaceae > Thermosynechococcus > Thermosynechococcus vestitus. Next base: position 1,557,489 of record NC_004113.1, on the reverse strand, counting down.
CGATTGCGATAATCCACCGCCGCATCGTAGTCGCGCACCGGATTAAAACGGTTGGGTGCAGGCAGAATCCCCACCAGCGTGGCCGCCTCATTCAGCGTCAGGTCTTTGGCGGACTTATCAAAGTAGAATTGAGCCGCATCTTCAAAGCCGCGATTGCCCATGCCCAAATAGACACGGTTCAGGTAGGCCAAAAGCAACTCATCTTTGCTGTAGAAAAATTCCAATTTCAGGGCAACCGCCATTTCTCGCCATTTGCGGCCTAAACTATCCTCCGTGCCGACTTGGGAGCGAAAGAGGGTACGTGCCAGTTGCTGGCAGAGGGTACTGGCCCCTTCGCGGGTTTGCCCCGTGAGTACATTGGTGACCATTGCCCGCGCCATGCCCATGGGATCGACACCAAAGTGCCAATAGTAGCGAACATCCTCAGAGGCCAGAACCCCATGAACCAAGTAGGGGGAAAAATCATTGAGCGTCTTGAGTTCACGGTGGGGGCGATCTTCAAGGGGATTGATCAGTTCCCCCTGGCGATCGCGGAGAATAATGGGACCTTGCTCCAGGGGAGGTAGGGGACGCACCGCCACTTTGTTGGCCTCAATGCTCACTAAGGCAATCCCAAGGGCACTGAGACCCATGACCCCCCAAATGCCATAGGTGAGACGAGAAACCCAGCGGGGCGGTGGATTGTGGAAGCGGAGGGTAACGGCGCCTTTGACCTCTGGTGGCCCTAGGGTGATCACATCGCCATGGTGCAGCTCACCCATTTGCAGGCGCTGCCGTTGGCGATAGATGCCATTGGTGGAATCTAGATCTTGGATTTCAAAGACACCGGTGGGAGTGAGTCGCTTGAGGCGGGCATGGGTGCCACTGACAATCTCCGCGTCAATCATAATGTCGGCGCGACTCTGACTACGGCCAAGAATGTAGCGATCGCCAACTAAGGGAAAGACTTGCCGTTGACCTCGGTACTCCACCCATAGTTCAGGGGTGCGGGCATTTTCCCGCAGGGAGACCTGTTGCCAATCAAAGCGAGAGTGAACCGTCTGCACCGCTTGGGTGACGGTTTGGGTCACCGACTGCCAAAGATCTCGGGCAGGATTAGGCATGGTCGCAACAGGGACGGCGTGACGGCACGTACGGGTAACAGATTGTGATTCCTAGATTTCTGGGACATAGCCGGCTGGCACAGCATTGGGGTCGGTGTCCCGCTTGGAACTTAGGATGTCCATGCGCTCAACCAAGATGATCGGTGAGGAGCGATCGACACCCGTATTGCGGTCTTGCCAGCGATCGAACTTGAGACTGCCCTTAATGCCTAAGAGCGTGCCTTTGCGCACATAATCAGCAGCTACCTGAGCCGTTTTGCCCCAAATTTCCAAGTTAAACCAATCGGGTTGATCATCCTTGCTCGGGCGATTCACTGCCAACGTCAGCCGACACTTCACACTCCCCGACTCAAAATAGCGCACCTCCGGATCACCACCCACACGACCGACCAGATGAACCACGTTTAGACCCATAGCTGACTGCCTCAGATTGCTCTTTGCCTCATTATTGCAAACTTCAGCTTTCTCTTGACATCCTCCCCCCGCTAAAGCAGGGAGACTCCCAAAATCACTTTTGGGACTTTCTGCTTCTTCGCAGTTGCCCTCCAGACGTATGTCTATCAGGTCTTACACCCGCTCCACAGACTGTAACCGTGTGTCCCACGGCCAAAATATTCCGAGCGGCATTTATATCCCGATCATGGTGCGCCCCACACTTAGGACAGTCCCATTCTCGGACGCTCAATGGCAACCGCTCAACAATGTGACCACACTGTCCACAGCGTTTAGAACTGGGAAACCATCGGTCAATCTTCACCAGTGTCCGACCATACCACTGGGCCTTGTATTCCAATTGCCGTACCAGTTCGCCCCATCCAGCATCACTGATGGATCGGGCAAGCTGACGGTTCTTGACCATATTCTTCACAGCCAACGACTCGATTATGATCGTTTGGTTTTCACGTATCAATCGAGTCGTCAACTGGTGCAAATGGTCTTTTCTGGCATCAGAGATTTTCTGGTGAATCTTGGCAACTTTCAACCGCGCCTTATGCCAATTGCGAGAGCCTTTTTGTTTGCGACTCAAAGACCGCTGCGCCTTACGGAGTCGTTTGTAGTAGCGGTTAAAGTGCTTGGGGTTGGCAATCTTTTCCCCTGTACTCAGGGTAATGAGACTGCTAATCCCTACGTCCAAACCAACCGCCTGGTTGACGGGCTGCAGTTTCAAATCTCTGGGGTCATCAAACCTCAGACTGATGTACCACTGTCCAGCAGGGTTAAGCCTGATGGTCACCGTGGATGGTTCAACACCATCTGGAAGCCGTCTCGACCAGCGAATATTCAGCGGTTCGTTGCACTTTGCCAAGAATACTTTTCCGTCTTTCCACCTAAAAGCAGACTTGGTGAATTCTGCGCTACCGCCATTGCGTTTCTTTTTGAAGTTGGGATATTTTGCCCGACCTGCAAAAAAGTTAGTGAAAGCAGATTGCAGATGTCTCAATGCCTGCTGCAAGGGGACAGAGCTAACCTCATTCAAAAACTGAAGGTCATCTTGCTTCTTCCACTGAGTAAGCAAGGCAGAGGTTTGAACGTAGTCAAGTCTCTCTTTTCGTTCATACCAGGCTTCTGTTCTGGCTGCCAGTGCTCGGTTATAAACCAACCGAACACAGCCCAATGTTCTCCGAAGCAGGGATTCCTGCTCGGTCGTTGGGTAGAAGCGGTAACTGAAAGCCTTTTCCACGCCTATATTATATTTGTTATTTTGTAAGTAGCACAACTATACTCGGCAGTCATAGACTGCCGCTCTTATCCCTCCCCTCCCTAAAGGAGGGGTCTCTCGGAGGTAAAGATGAACAGCCGTTTGGCAATGAACCCGTATAGAATTGGGGTGGAAAAGCTAACCTAAATATAGCGAAAGCTAGCTTTTTTAGCTTTACCCTGGAAAATAGAGCATAAACCATGGGAATCTTAGGTTGGTTGGATGGGTCGTGGAATAGGGCATCATACCTATGATTATCTGTTCCGAGTGTTTCCATCCCAATCGTGTTGGTGCTGTTCAATGTGAAGCGTGCTTTTCGCCCATGCCCAGTATGACTTCGTGTCCAAATTGTGGTGCCCCAGTTCAACCAGAGGCTAATTTTTGTGGCCAATGCGGTTTCAATTTGCGTCGCGTTGCCGTCAGCCCGCCGCCAATGCCAGAGGTGAGGCACCACACAGCCAGTGCTGCACCAACAGTGGGAGCCGTTGCCCACCAAGGCCGCCTGCTAACGCTATCCCCGCCGCCGCCACCCCCGGCTCATGTCTTCTCCGTTGAGGTTGCCACCATTGAAGCCAAGCTGATTCATGTGCAAACTCGCACAGAACTGCCAATTCCCACGGGGCGTCCCGTTATTCATATTGGTAAGCCCAACGATCGTATTCCCCCCGATATTGATGTGGCGGGCTTTCCCAACTCAGAAATTGTCTCCCGTATCCACGCGGATCTGCGCATTGAGGGGAATGACCACTATATTGAAGATGTGGGAAGTGCCAATGGAACTTACATTAACAATACTCCCCTATATCCGGGCAATCGTCACCGCCTGCAATCGGGCGATCGCATTGCATTGGGCAAGGGAGATTTAGTCACTTTTATCTATGAACGTATCTCCTAGTTCTTTAGAGTATATTCAGGTAGGAAGAGGCGGTTAGACAACGTGATTACATTGACATTGCTCCATCCGGTTCAAGCCACCCCCGTCCAAAGCTGGACCTTTGAGAATGAAAATGTCATCCGCATTGGCCGAGCAGTTGATAATCATGTCGTGCTCTATAGCGCGGTAGTGTCGCGTCACCATGTGGAGCTCCGTCGTCATGGCTTGCAATGGGAAGTGGTCAACCTTGGCACTAACGGCACCTATTTGGATGGCAAACGCATTCAGCAGGCAACCTTGACAGATGGTGGCATCCTGCGCTTGGCACGCTCTGGCCCCAATATTCAAATTCGCCTCGGTTCTGATCAGCGTCCTACCACTCCCAGTGCCCGCATGGAAACGGTGCCTGAAGGTCGCTTGGTCGATGTTGAGAAGGGCACCTATGCAGGGGAAGAAGAAGCCATTGGTACAGCGGTCAACCCCCCATCCCAGGCCGAAGAAAGCACTCCCGCCTCTAGTAGTAGCAGTGTCACTGCCCAAGAGGAGGAAGAGGCTGAGTTTGCAGTGACAGGTCAACTGCCGGTTCATTTACTCAGCGAGTGGCGTGCTCCCCCCGATTGCCAGCACAACCATGCCCAAGAGAACGATGTTTTTTGCATTGATTGCGGTGTGCCGCTGCGGGTCTGGAAAACCCTCGGTAACTACCAGATTATTCGTGCCCTTGGTCAAAGCAACATTTATTTGGGGTGGCGCAGTGGCTTGACGGCTGTGATTAGGGGACATAGTCTTGCTGCCTCACGGGATGAAATCCGTGCCTTTCAGCGCCAAGCGCAGCAATTGTGCAAAATCCAACATCCCGTCTTACCCCAATTTTGGGAAGCCTTTCAGTGCGGCAGCGATTCCTATTTGGTTTCGGAAATGATCTATGGCCAATCCCTAAAGCAGCGGGTTCAGGAACAAGGGTCAATGAACATGATTGAGGTCAGTCGTTGGCTCATTCCTGTGTGTGAGTTGCTTGAAGTGCTGCACCAGCAAGACCCCCCTGTGTTGCATTTACATATTCGTCCCTCCAATCTCATTCATCCCTACGTGTCAGGTCCCGCATCATTATATTCCCAGAAGTCGTGCTAAACTCTTCGAAGCGTACCGGCTCCTTGAGTGCTTGTTCCAAGGTCGGAAAGCGTTCAACGATGGAGTATCACCATGCCACGTATTCATGCCAACGCCCGAACGACACCCCGAATTCGCCGTGAAATCCAACAAGCACCGGCTTCGATCAGTCATCGCGAGCTTGCCAGACGTTACGGGATCCACCGGCACACGGTAGCGAAATGGCGTAAGCGCGCAACCGTTGAAGACAAAAGCACCCGCCCGCACCGCCTGCAAACGACGCTTACGGAAGCGCAAGAGCTTGTGATCGTTGAGGTGCGTAAGCTCCTTTTGCTGCCTCTTGATGACCTTCTCGTTCTTGCCCGGACGTTCCTCAACCCCAATCTGAGCCGCTCAGCGCTGGATCGCTGCCTGCGTCGCCACGGAGTCTCGAACCTCAGGATACTGCAAAAGGAACGCGAAAGCCTCGAAGGCAGTCCCAAAAGCACCACGCGGCAGTTCAAAGCGTACGCACCTGGGTTCATCCACATCGACGTCAAATACCTGCCACAAATGCCGGATGAGGAGCAGCGCCGCTACCTCTTTGTCGCGATTGATCGGGCAACGCGCTGGGTCTATTTGGCAATCCACGAGGAGAAGAGCGCAGAATCGGCAACGCGCTTTCTTGCAAATGTCCTTGCCAACGCTCCTTTCGTGGTGCGTACGGTGCTGACTGATAACGGCAAGGAGTTTACCGACCGTTTCTCCTCCGCAGGCGAACGCCAACCCACGGGACACCATCCGTTTGATCAGCTCTGTCGTGAAAAGCGCATCACCCATCGGCTCATCCAACCCCGCCATCCGCAAACCAACGGGATGGTGGAACGCTTCAACGGCCGCATTGCGGAGATTCTGCGCGCTGAACGCTTTGTCTCGGCAGCCGACTTGCAAGAGACGCTCACGCGATACCTTTGGGCGTACAATCACCGCATTCCCCAACGCGTTTTGGGCCACATGACTCCCATTGAGAAACTGCGATGGTGGCAAACTGAGCGACCAGACCTCTTCGTTTCAAGGGTAGATAATGTCACGGGTCTTGACACCTACGTCAAACGGGAAACCACAGAACTCGTGCTCGTGGGCTGGGGCAAAGCATCTGTCTTAACCTCTGCATCTGGAACGTTTATTGGTACTGTGGGCTATTCGGCGCCAGAACAGCAGGAGGGAAAACCCGAACCGGCTTCAGATCTGTTTGCCTTGGGAGCAACAATGGTGTACTTACTCACGGGCTATGAACCGGAGACCTATTTCCGCTGGGGTCTGCGCGAGTATCGTCTCTATGCCGAGGACATTCCCCATTTGCATCCGCTGATGGTGGATTTGATTAACTGCTTGACCCACCCCGATCCTCGGGAGCGCTATCCCAATGCCGCCGAAGTCAAGAGGCGCTTGCAGGAAATTGCAACTATTACGCCTACTACGCCCCCAGTCTCTTCAAGTGCTTCATAGTACATCAATTTTCAGCAAACACTTGCACGCTTCCAGAGGGCATCAAGACTAACCGCAACAAAATCGGGCGATCGCCCCCAAAGGGACTGGCTAGAGGACTTTGCTGTAGAGGTATTGGGGTGCGATCAATAAAACGAACCGCTGCACCATTAAGGGGCAGTGCTTGGGCAAGGGTGCCATCGGGATTGAGGACAATGCGGTACTCCAGACTCGTGTCTAGGCTGGCGGGCGGGCGCCAACGGTCTTGAAAATAGGTTTGCACCTCCCGCAGGGTAGTTGCAGGGATGGGAGTTGTTTCAGCTGGGGGAAGGATCATTGGGGCAGGTTCAATATCAGCAGGCGCGCGCTTAGGGGGAGCTTGCACCACCACGTTATTTTGATCAGGATTTTGATCAGGGAGCTGAGGGGGAGGTGCCTCTTGAACAACAGGGGGTGGGGGTGGCGCGGGCGCGATCGCTGGCGGTGGCATTTCTGGGGGTGAAGGCAGCGGCACAAGCGTAGAAGTTTCAGGGGGAGCGGGCGGCGGGCTAGGTAGGGGAGCAAGTTGTGGGGTTTCCGCAGGGGCTGGCAACGGTGATGGCATTGCCAGGGGGGGCAGGTTGGGTTCCTCACGGGTCGCTGAAGTGACCGCCATCGGAGCTGGGGCTATTTGCCAGCGTTGGGTGACCAGGGTCAAGGCAGCAACCACGGCCAGGGCCACCGCTGCACTTTTGGCCCAGATTGGAATCTGAGCAAAGGTGGATTGGGCCTGCTCCACCAGTTCTGGCAAGGGCTCCATGACGGCAGACCAGTTGTCCAGAACGGTTACCAAGTCGTATAGTTCTGTCAGCTGCAGAGGAATCACCCGCCCATCGGGTAGATGGAGTTCATGTTCGAGGAGCGATCGCGATCGCAGGACAACACCCGCTGCGGTCACTTCTGTCGGTGTTTGGTGATGCCTCAGGAAAGCCTCAATATACTCGTTGACGAGTGTTTTTAGTTGATAGAGCTGGCGATCGTTGCCCTCAACCCTGAGTTTTTCTGCCACAGACAGCGTAAAGTGGAGCGATCGCACCGGTGCCCGGCGCAGCTTCTGACTAAAGGGAAAAAATTCAGCAGCAACATCCAGTTGGCAGGTGGGCTGAGAATAGCTGAGGGTAGTACTCATGAGACATCGGAATGGGGAAACAACGTAGGCAGTTCAGGGGCTGGTGCAGCTACTGGTTCAGGTTCCACCAACAACAGAGAAGGGGGCGCAGGAGTAGTGCGCTCTAGCAGCGTGATCCAAAGGCGGCGTGCCCCTTGGGGCGTACTGTAAAAGAGCAAATCCACGAGTAAGTCTAAGGCCAGTTGGGCCAATTCTGTACCATCGCTGCTGTCATGAGCCATGCGGTCTTGATACAAACGGGTGAAGCGGTCAATATAATCGCCAAGCACTGGATCTAAGTGGGGGGGGCGACCTTCACTGGTCTGCTGTTGCCAGGATTCAATGGCGGTGCGGATGGTTGGCTGGTGCTGCTGGGCTAAGCGGGTGCAGATCAAGGCTAAGGCACGGGCTTCGTCCACATCTAGTTTGCGTCGCCCATTGCGACCCCGCCGCAGGGGACTCGATTGCCGCAGTCGCCATAGCCCCACACGATCAGGCAAGTAGGCCTCAAACCCCATGGTTTCTGCCAATGCCAGGACCTCTGCTGAACCCACATGGGCCAAGGCCTCAAGACTCAGCAAAATCAGGTCAATTTGTGCCTTGATGGGCAGGGAGGGGGCCATTGTGCCACCTTATGCAGCGGTTAAACCCAACATTGCTCGTAACGTCAGGGCCACAAATGTGAGGAGGCCCACGATGAGGCCAATAAGGGCGATCGCGCTCAGCGGACGCTTAAAAAGAGGCACCAATGGCTCAACAAAATTCCATACTACGCCCAATAGAACTGTAACAAAATATCGTTGATAGCGCAGGACATTTTCCCAAAAGCCATCCATGGATTGATGCTCCTCACTTGGTGACGCCAGCGGGCTTGAAATTGCTTTCATGATACTACTCCAGCAGAGACTCTGAGCAGATTATGAAGCAAAAGTTTTGAAAGACAGTTTAAGAGGCTAGAAAGAAGGGAAGAAATGTCGTATTTTTTCCTTAGTAATAGGCAAGCAACCAACTCAAAAATACTATGCCAAAAGGAGCCATATGCCCGCATTGCGGGCAACACACCTTTCATGACAATGGCAGCATTAGTCAGTGCAGCAGTTGTCAGACCGTTGGGTGGCCTTGGAGCAAGGCAATTTCAGACGTTGGCAAAGGACGCGGAAAGACTTGTCCAAACTGTGAAAAACTCACCCTTCATGACGTTGGTCAACTCTCAACCGGTCAAACCATTCGTCGCTGTGCGACATGTAACTACAGTCTCATTGAACCTGCCTAACCATTCATTCCAGCCAACCCCACTTCGCGGCGATTCTTGGCTTAGATTCAAAGGCTTAGCCGCCCGCTGGTGAATAGGATGACACTGCTGACAGGAAGGACTTAATGGCACGAAGGAAGAAGACAGAGACCCACTCGACCAAGCGCCCGATTGAATCCTACGAGCATCGGGACAAGGAACGCCTCAACAACCCGCCCGTTGGGCTGGTGACACCGGACACCGACCCGGACGCCGGCCAGAAGAAAAAGACCTACGCCTACGACCCCCACCTCGACCCGCAACTGGTCTGGGCGGGCAAGGCCGAGCACACCTCCTTCGAGGTGCCGACCGTCTCGCTGCACGTGCACGAGCGCATCGACCCGCGCACCATCACCGAGGCAGTGCGCAAGAAGAGCGCCGCGCAGGCTCCGGTGCAGCTAGGGCTGTTCGAGGAGCAGCGCCAGGAACCCCTGCGGGAGGCGATCGACTTCTACCGGCACAAGCACGGCTGGAGCAACCGCCTGATCGCCGGCGACTCACTCCTGGTGATGAACTCGCTCCTGGAAAAAGAGGGCCTGGCGGGCAAGGTGCAGATGATCTACATAGACCCGCCCTACGGCATCAAGTACGGCTCGAACTTCCAGCCGTTCGTGAACAAGCGCGACGTGGGAGACAGCAAGGATTTAACAAGAGAGGTAATTGGATATGAGTAACGGCGTTAGCTGGGGTCCCGACAATCCACATCCCCTCTCCCGCATGAAGACCGAGCTGGTCTGGGAGGGCAAGTACGACGAGTACGGCAACCGCCGCCCCGTTAAGCTCCCCACGTTGCCGCTGCCCCTCCAGCGCATCGAGACGATTGATGAACCGCGCGATCGCGAGAAAGCGCAGCAACTGAGCATCTTCAATGAAGCGGCCTTTCACCAACAAGCCCACCGCGACGACTTCCGCAACATGCTCATCTGGGGCGATAACAAACTGGTGATGGCCGCCCTGCTGGAGCAGTTCCGCGGCAAGATTGACCTCATCTACATTGACCCGCCCTTCGACGTGGGCGCCGACTTTACCATGCAGGTGCAGATCGGTGAGGAAGGCGAGGCGGTGCAGAAGGAGCAGTCCATCCTGGAAGCCGTGGCCTACCGCGACACCTGGGGCAAGGGCACCGATTCCTACCTGCACATGATGTACGAGCGCCTGACCCTGATGCGCGAGTTGCTTAGCGAGCGGGGAAGCATTTATGTGCATTGCGATTGGAGGATGAATGCATTTCTTCGCCAAGTACTAGACGACATATTCGGAAGAGATCGGTTTCTTAACCATATCATTTGGGCATACAAAACTGGCGGTATTCCGGAAAACGTGGGTTTCTCCAAGAAGCACGACGACATACTCATATATACAAAAAGCGATACGCCGGTTTTCAATCAACTTCTGCAAAAGTCATACGTACCTACTTTGCCAGAACCTACCACTATATCTGGAAAACAGTTAGGCGTCCAACGCGACGAAGTCTGTGAACTTTGTGGCGTGGGCCGGCCAGGCCAAAAGTATCGTAACGTAATTATGCGCGACGTTTGGGACGACATTCAATCGATCTTTCGCAATGATCAACAAACAACCGGTTTCGACACCCAAAAACCCGAAGCCTTATTAGAGCGCATCATCAAAGCTTCCTCCAACGAAGGCGACCTAGTGGCCGATTTCTTCTGCGGCAGCGGCACCACGCTGGCAGTGGCGGAGAAACTGGGGCGGCGCTGGATCGGGGTGGACCTGGGGCGCTATGCCATCCATACCACGCGCAAGCGCCTGATTCAGGTGCAGCGCGAACTGCACGCCGCGGACCAACCTTACCGCTCTATTTGATGTCTATAACTTGGGGCGCTACGAGCGGCAGTGGTGGCAACTGGATCGACTCAAGGGCGCCGACGGTGAGCATCGCCGCATCGTGTTGCAGTTCTACAAGGCGGCGCCTCTTGAAAACCCGCCTCATCGACTGCTGCATGGCAAGAAAGGCCCCGCCTATGTGCACGTGGATCAAATCGACAGCATCTTCACCTACGACGAACTGCGCGACGTGGCTAAGGCCGTGCGTCAGGTTGGCGGGCACGAGGTCCACTGCCTGGCGTGGGAATTCGAGATGGAACTCAGCCGCAAAAAAGAGGCGCTGGTAGCCGAGACCGGCGTGAACATCCGCCTGAAGTACATCCCACGTGAGATCATGGAGTCCAACCGCAAAGAGGTGCAGTTCTTTGAGGCCGGCGCGCTGGAAGCCCGCGCCATCGTCAAGGATGACAAGGTGGATGTGGAACTGGTGCGCTTCACCCCGGCCTTAGCCGAGGTACCCGAGAAGGAGCTGGCCGCCCTGCACGAACGAGCGATCAAGTCGCCTTTTGATTTCATCGACTTCTGGGCGGTGGACTTTGACTACTCGCCCGACAAGCCCTTCGAGCACCACTGGCAGGACTTCCGCACCCGCAAAGACCGCTCGCTGAAGACGCACAGCGATCTGGGCTGGAAGTACGAGGCGCCTGGCAAACATCAGATTGCGGTCAAGGTGATTGATGTCTTTGGCGTGGATACCACGGCGGTGCTGGACGTGGAGGTGTAATTATGCCATTTGAGATTACACAGCAGAATGCCTCGGCCCTGCAGCCGCTCTTCAAGCCCTGGGAAGAGCCGACGAGGCACCGCCTGCCCAACCCGCAATCGGGGCAGCCGGCCATCATCGCGCCGGGGCGGCGTCCCAGCAAGGTGCCGCTGGTGCGCGCCATCCGCGCCGAGGTGGACGCCTGGCGGCGCGGCGGTTATGCCGGCGTCAGTGAGACCTCCCACACGCTGCTGCATCACTGGTTCGAGAGCGAGCACCTGGTCAAAAACGAAGCCGGCGACCTGATTCCCTTCCGTTACCACTGGGCGCAGCGGGAAGCCATCGAGACCTTCATCTACCTCTACGAACTGCGCCGCGTGCGCAACGTGGCCGAACTGCTCTTTGAGTTCGGCGATCAACAACTCGCCGATCTGGCTTTTGGGATTCCGCCGGAGCAGGATCGCTGGGCCAGGTACTGCGCCAAGATCGCCACCGGCGCCGGCAAGACCAAGATCATGAGCCTGGCCATCGTCTGGAGCTACTTCCACAGCCTCTACGAGCCGAACTCCGACCTGGCCCGGCATTTCGTCGTCATCGCGCCCAACCTGACCGTCTACGAGCGCCTGAAAGACGACTTTGAAAACTGCGCCATCTTTTATGCCGACCCGCTCATCCCGGAAGAATGGCGGCCCGACTTTCAGATGCAGGTCGTGCTACAGGATGAACCCGGCGGCGCGACGACGACCGGCGCGCTCTACCTGACCAACATCCACCGACTCTATCCCAGCCGCGATAACGGCGGCGAAGCGTCTGAGGAAGAGGTGTCCGCCATTTTCGGGCCGCCGGTGGTGCGCGGCCGGGCGCTGGATACGGGGGAAAGCCTGCGGGCACGCATCACCGCCCATCCACGCCTGATGGTGCTCAACGACGAAGCCCACCATCTGCACGATCCCGACCTGGCCTGGAACCGCGCCATTGATGCCCTGCACGAAGAAAGCCTGCAGCGTGGGCAGCGGGGCCTGTGCCTGCAACTGGACTTTACGGCCACGCCCAAGCACAACGACGGCTCGCTCTTCCGTCATATTGTGGTGGACTTTCCCTTGGGCGAAGCGGTGGATGCTGGCATCGTCAAAGTGCCCGTGCTGGGCGAATCGGATGAACTGGTCGTGCGCGGTGACAAGAAGACGCCGGCCCACGAACGCTACGGAATGCACCTGCAATTAGGCTACCAGCGCTATGCCAGGACCTATGAAGAGTTGGGCAGAGTGCGCAAACCTGTGCTCTTTGTGATGACGGAGGACGCCCAGGCTGCCAACGAGGTCGCCGATTATCTGGATAGCGATGCTTTCCCCCTGCTCAAAGGGCGCGTGCTCAACATTCACACCCGCCTGAAAGGCCGCATCAAGACGGTGACCCGCGGCGGCAGAACCTATCAGGAGTTCGTGGAAAACGAAACGGCCATGAAGGCGGACGACCTGCGTGCGCTGCGCGAGATGTCGCGGGAACTGGATAGCCCCGATAGCAAATTCCGCTGCGTGGTTTCGGTGATGATGTTGCGCGAGGGCTGGGATGTGCGCAACGTGACCACCATCGTGCCCCTGCGCCCTTACTCGGCCAGATCCGGCATTTTACCGGAACAGACGCTGGGGCGCGGTCTGCGCCGCATGTTCCCCCTGGGTGAGATGCCGGAGATCGTTACCGTGATCGAGCATCCTGCCTTCCGCAGACTTTACGAGGATGAACTGGCACAGGAGGGGCTGGATATCGCCCTCTTGCCGGTTCGGGAGGTCTTCAAACAGACGGTCACGATTTTTGTGGATCACGAGCACAAGCCGGTGGCCGATTTGGATATTGAGATTCCGCAGGTATCCGATGCCGTCGAGACCACTAGTGAATTACAGGGGCTGACTTTTGAAGAAATACGTGCGGCATTCCAAAGCAAGTTCAAACCTTTGCCTATTGGGCGCAAAAAGGAAGGAGCCATCGAATACAAAGAGCGTCATCTGTTTACCGACGAGATCGTGGCCACGATGAAGCTGGATGCCGGGCTGTTGAACAACGCCTGGTCGGCGCCGTCCTACTTTGCCCAGATGTTGGGCCGCGCCTGCCGCATCAGCAACCCACATCAGGTTCTGGCCCCGCTGGTCGAGCGTTTCATCGCCGAGGTGCTGTTCGAGCGCCCGGTGGACCTGTATAGCGGCGAAGTGGACCACCGCATGCGTGACATGGACGTGATGGAACACATCCGCGCCACCTTTACGCCGCTAATTCTGGAAAAGACTGTGCGCCAGAAAAAGCGTCAGCGCATCAGCCGTGGACAGCGGCTCTCGACCTGGAAACCCTACCAGGCGACCAGCACGGCCCAGCGCCCTGCTCTGCCAGCAGAACGCACGCTGTTCAACCTGGTACCCTGCGATAATGACCTTGAACAGGCGTTTACGGACTTCCTGGAAACGGCCCAAGATGTCGTCGCGTTCGCAAAAAACGCCGGTCCCCAGAAGCTGATGCTGGACTATCTGAAACCGGATGGCCAGCGCGCCTTCTACGTCCCCGACTTTTTCGTGCGCACGGCCGGCGGCGATCATTATCTTGTGGAATTGAAAGGTCGCCAGGATGAACTGGTGCCGCTCAAAGCCAGTGCCGCGGTGGAATGGTGCAAGACCGCCTCTGGCAAAGAGGCGCGCTGGCATTACCTCTATGTGCCCTATCACCTTTTCCAGCAGGGGGCTGCCACTACCATTGCAGAGCTGGCGCGTGCTTGCGAGCCATCTTTGAAGGCCCTGCTGGACGAGTGGAAAACAAAGCAGTTGGCATTGCCCCTGGAAGAGGCCACGACTCAGTCGGCATCCGAAGCCTTGTTTCAGCGCGTCCTGCAAGAAGCTGGTATTGCGCAACCTCCGGCAGAAATCGCCGACCTGATGCGTCAGGCTGTGATCCTCTTGGATCACGCGGTGCGCTCACGGTATCCGACATATGCTCACGCCTTCCAACCGCTTCTGGGCCCACTGGATGAATTCGCCTTGCACATTCTGGAAAAGTTCCTGAAGCCCGCCATCCCTGCGAACAAAGAGGCTTCCATACTCTTTTTCAGCCCAGACCTGAACCACCTAGCCCAACGTGAACAGGCCCTGCTGGAGAGGAACCAGCGCTATCTGCGCGATAACCTGGTCTTTGGCCGCTCTATCCAACGTCTGGGGACGCTGCTCTTTTGCCTGCATTACGCCCATCAAGGCGGGATGGGCGCCGATGGGATATGGAAAGCAGTCTCGGATACCTTTTCCTCTCCAGGATTCCGGGACCTCTATGAGTTGCTGGAGCGTGTCAATGAATTCCGGAACACACGAGTAGCCCATGTTGAGACCCCGTTGAACGACGCTGACGAGGCGCGGGGTGCGATGACGACATGGTTGCAGGCGCTGGTGCAGCTCCACGAGCTGGCTACCTCTCCTTTATAACTCCTGAGCACATCCCGGGAGCATGCCGAGGCCCCAGTAAGACCCTGCCGTGCCGATGGAGATGGTAGAACTACTCCGGCAGACGGTGGACACAGTGGGCAAGGTGCAGCAGCCGAGCGAAAAGATTCAACACGCCCTCTCTATGGGGATGCTCTCCTAGGGCTGGGACGCCAAGACGGTGACACACATCATGGGCTTGCGGGCCTTCACCTCACAGCTTCTGCGCGAGCAGGTGGTGGGGCGGGGATTACGACGCATGTCCTATGAGGTGAATCCGGAGACGGGACTCCTCGAGCCAGAATACGTCAACATCTTCGGCGTGCCCTTCACCTTCTTGCCCCACGAAGGCGGGGAAGACGGCCCACCTCAACGATTTGCTCAAAACGGTTGATGAGAAATATCCCGCTTACATCCGAAAAAGCAAATTGAAGCGCACGCCTCAAAACCAATAACTGCGAAGGTGACAGGATGCAGGGCAACGAAGTCAACACGGCTTTCGAAATCCTTCTCGAAGAGATCGAGCTTGTCGCTAACCAACTGAACGAAGACGGGGCACAAGCCCTCAAGGAAGGTGATTACGATACAGCGCGGCGCGCCATAGACGAAGCGACCGGCCTGGCGGAGTTCCGCGAGAAGGTCAAAGCGCTTCAAAAAGAATGGGCTTCTCTCCAGGCCAAAAAGCCACAGTGCCCGGAGAAGTCAGACAGTGCAGGCAAAAGCCGCTTGCCGCGAGGACGACGCACCCCCGAGGACGCTTTTCGTCGGCCCATTCTGGAAGCGCTCGTAGAGCTGGGCGGAACAGCCTCGGTTGGGGAAGTTCTGGACCTTGTTGGGAAGAAAATGCACGGCAAGCTGACGAAAGACGACTTTGAGCCGTTGCCATCAGATCCCCGTTCCATTCGTTGGCGCAACACAGCCCAATGGTGCCGCAATACTTTGGTTCGCGAAGGCCTGATGAAGCAGGATTCTCGGCGCGGGACCTGGGAGATCTCGGACTTGGGACGGAGAGCATTGAAGGATGAAGGTCCGGAGTTGTGAGCTGTTCGACCTCCTTAAAGAACACGAGCTGTAGTGCAGATGTTATGAGAGCCGGTTGTCTCCTCTGTCAAGCATGGGTAGCAAATGATGCGGTTGATGAAGTGATTTGCAACTATTGTGCCGCTAATGTTTCATTCTTTATTGGAATAGCTATATCATCCTAATTTGATGAAGGTTTAGGGAGCTGACCTTTGGCAACCAATAGCTCCCATGCCCGCAAAACAGCCACCAAATCAGAGGCAAGGCGGTATTCATTGGCTTCAGCGAAGCGCACCGTTGCGGTGGGGGTAGAAACAAAATTAATCGGCACCGATCGCTCTAGGGGCGTGGGGACAAAATCAAAGCTATTGAAGCGGTTAAACCGGCGATCGCTCAACAATTGATTAAACTGGCTCACTTGAGCAGGTGTAACTGTGCGCAGGGTGCGGCTGAGAGTTTGCCCGCGAGTACCGGTGGTTTCCTGCACTATCCGACCATCGTTGTAGAGCAGTGTCGTTGTTGTTGAAGGTGGACGATTGCCAGAGGCATCACTTTGCCGAATAACGCGAAAACTCACGCCCTCAGGAAGGGGGGGCGGCAACTCCTTTGGACTCAAACGCTGGGGTCGCTGAATGAGGGTGCCAATCATTTGACTACCAGCGGCATCCCAAAGAATGAGGGAACCACTTTGATTGGCGCGATAGACCCACTGCTGCGGGTAAGGGGCATTGGGATTGGTCAGGGTAATTTCCCAACCGGGCGTCAAGCGCTCAGCACAATCAACCCGCAATCCCCCCAAGCCCAAACAGCCATCGGACCAAACTTTGGGCTGAACTTGAACCACGCTAATTTGCTCGGGTTCCTCACCAAACTGCTCGGCAGCGATCGCGATCGCCCGCCGAATCATCTCTGGGGCTGGTGTTGCTGCTTGAACCCCAAGGGGCACTGCGACTGCTAAGAGGGATATCCAACCATTCATTAACATTCGTTAACTTCATTAACTAATAACGTCTCTAGCCTTTGACCATCCTAAAAAAAAGACCGCCCCTAATAAAGAGGCGGTTCCTTTAACTAAAAGGCTAGTTAGACTTGCTCCGGAAACTAGCCGTTGATGCTGGGAGCAATCATGGCCACAGGAGCAGACTCAGCGCTGGCCAAGTCGAGGGGGAAGTTGTGAGCATTGCGCTCGTGCATCACTTCCATACCCAAGTTGGCACGGTTGATGATGTCCGCCCAGGTGTTGATCACGTTACCTTGCGCATCCACAACAGAGTGGTTGAAGTTGAAACCGTTGAGGTTGAAGGCCATGGTGCTGATACCCAGGGCAGTAAACCAGATGCCGATCACAGGCCAAGCAGCCAAGAAGAAGTGCAGCGCACGGCTGTTGTTGAAGCTGGCGTATTGGAAGATCAACCGGCCAAAGTAACCGTGGGCAGCCACGATGTTGTAGGTTTCTTCCTCTTGACCAAATTTGTAACCGTAGTTGGCAGATTCGGTTTCGGTGGTTTCACGGATCAAGCTGGAGGTCACCAGAGAACCGTGCATGGCGGAGAACAGCGCACCACCAAAGACACCGGCTACCCCCAGTTGGTGGAAGGGGTGCATGAGGATATTGTGCTCCGCTTGGAACACAAGCATGAAGTTGAAGGTACCAGAGATACCGAGGGGCATCCCGTCAGAGAAGCTGCCTTGACCAATGGGGTAGATCAAGAACACAGCGGTAGCAGCAGCCACAGGAGCGGAGTAGGCCACGCAGATCCAAGGCCGCATACCGAGGCGGTAGCTGAGTTCCCACTCACGACCCATGTAGCAGAAAACACCGATCAAGAAGTGGAAGATGATCAGTTGGTAGGGGCCACCGTTGTAGAGCCACTCATCGAGGGAAGCAGCTTCCCAAATGGGGTAGAAGTGCAAGCCAATGGCGTTGCTAGAGGGGACAACTGCACCCGTGATGATGTTGTTGCCATAGAGCAAAGAGCCAGAAACAGGCTCACGGATACCATCGATGTCCACAGGGGGAGCAGCGATGAAAGCAATCACGAAGCAGATGGTAGCAGCGAGCAGAGTGGGGATCATCAACACGCCGAACCAGCCCACATAGAGACGGTTGTTGGTGCTGGTGACCCAGCTGCAAAATTGCTCCCACAGGTTCAGTTGCTCGCGACGTTGTAAAACAGTCGTCATAGTGATAAGTCCTGTTGAACAATATGAATGAATGTTACAAACCGTTCACAACTCCAGTTGAGTGCCTGGAAGACTTCAGGCGCACCCGCTGGTGTTTTGCAACGGAATGTAACCCTATATTAATCAATCCTTGCGGAAAATGTAAAGGGTTGTGTCTGAATTTTATATTGTGTTAATGATTTCTCAGGGATCAGGGGTGTCCTCCCGCGATCGCTGGCTGGGGATCCAACCAATAGGCAAGGTCAATAGATAACTGGTTAGCGTCGCGATCGTCATCAGGGGAAGCATTGCCGTATGGGAAATCACCGTCAGAATGATCGCCAGGCCCAAAGGCGTTTTGGTCACCACCACCGTTACTGCCGCCATCATCCCAGCCAAGGCCACACTCAAGGGGGTATTCGGGAGTGCTTGGTGCACAGCCATGCCCACACAGGCACCTACAAAAAATAGGGGAAAGACCACTCCCCCACGGAACCCGCCCCGCAGACAGAGACTCAGGGCAAGGAGTTTAAAGAAGGCGACCCTCAGCAAAATGCCAATGCTGTAGCGGTTGACCACTTCGATGACTTGTTCAATTTGGCGCTCACCGTAGAACAGTGTGATCGGGTGAATCAGGGCAATTACGCCAATCAGAAAACCCACCACCACGATTAAGAGGAGAGGATATTGCCGATAGGGGGTCAGCCAGCGTTGAATCTGCCGATCTAAAAAGACAAAGAGCGTTCCCACGGCAGCGCCAATGAAGCCGAGTAACACTGCAAAGCCAATATCCTGAGGACGCAGGCTATCGTAGGTGGGGAAGCGGTAAATGGCGCCAATGGTTGTGCCTGTGATCACGCGAAAAAGGGTAAACCCAGCGGCAGCAGAAATCAAAGCTGGAATGATTGCCTCATAAAACTCAACACTACGGCGATGGGGAATTTCCAAAACGAACAGCGTTGCGCCAAGGGGCGACTCAAAAAACACGCTCATGCCCGCTGCCATCCCACAGAGGGTGAGAATGCGGGTGCTAGCGGGGGATAGATTCAAACGAGCTGCCAACCAAGTGCCTAAGCCACCATTGATGTCAATCATTGGACTTTCAGGGCCAGCACTACTGCCAAAGAGCAAGGATAGGCCAGAAGCCAGTGCCATACCGGGTAGAAAGCGATAACTTAACCGACCCCCATGGTGTAACTCTGCGATCGCATCCGCGAGTTCCCCCTTTGCCCCAAAGAATTTGACCGATAAACCCACCAGCAAGCCGCCAAAAGCCGTAACCAGCGGAATGTAAGGATAGAGGTGCTCCCAAGTGGCAATGCTCACTTGGCTAGGATCAGTCCCCCACAACAGGGCAAATCCTAGCTTGAGACCCAGATAAAAAGCCGTGGTCACACAGCCGCTGAGAAGACCAATGATTAGGGCATACAGGAGCAAACGGGGATAGGGGCAGGAGGCTCTTGCCATAGCCAAAGCGTTAGCGTCGCCGCCACCAGACCAAGAGGGCAGAACCAAAACCAATAAGGGGCAAGAGAAACACGCTGAACATCTCTAGCCAACGACTGGTGGTGACATTGAGTTGAAGGCGGCGATTCGTGGTTTGGCGAGGACGAATCGAGAGGGCCTTTTGGTCGCGATCGCCCAACCAAAGCAGGGAATTGACAAAAAGATCACTATTAATCCCTTGATAGGCCATCACGCCATCGGTAGCAAACTCCGAATCTCCAAAGACCACTAGGCGGGCCTCCTTCGGGGGATGATCACTCAACTGACGGGTAATAGCCACAGCAATGGGCAGCGGGCCTTTGGTATCTACGCCTTCGGTGAATTCAAGGTTGCCCGACCGCCAATCGGTTTCTGCCCAAGTTTGCGGGCCCGCAAGGGCAATTTCAACAATGTTATCGTCCTTTACAGGATCAATGCGAATGGCTTGCGCTCGGGGAAAGAGACTGGGACCTTGGGCAAAGCGCTGAGTAATGGGGTGATTGCCATAGGTAGTGACAATAATCGTGTCGGGCCCCAGTCCCACCTGCTGACCCACACCAGAGCCATCAATGACCCAGCGATTATCGAGGGTGAGTCCCCAGTTTTTCAGTAAATCCTCAAGACCTGCGTTGACATCCACATCCAGCATTAGCAAAAGGCTACCGCCACGATTGAGGTACTCCTTGAGCAAATCCTCCTCAAGACGCAAAAAAGGCTGCCGGGGGCCAGCGACAACAATCACATTGGCATCCTCGGGAATTCTCCCCTTCTCCAGCAAATTCAGGGGCAGGAGTTTCACATCCCGCTGTTCGAGGAGTTTGGCCACTTCACTGAGGCTGGCGGCCCCACCAATGAGGGGGAGTTCATTGTGTCCTGTGGTGAAATAGGCGCGGATCGTGCGATCGCTGGTGACGCGAATCAAGGCAGGGGTGAGATTGCTTTCGGAAAGCTCTTCATCAATGCGCTGGGTTTTCTCACCGGCGACAACAATCACTTGCCCCATTTGAGTCACGTTGTACTTTTTGGCAAGGGCGGGTTGCGCCTGGGGGTCAATGAACTGAAAGGAAAACCGGCTATTCGCCTGACGGCGGTACTGTTCCAACAGCAGGCGATCGCGACTGCTGGCATTGGCATCAAACACCAAGACCTGCACCGGCTGATCCAGATGTTGCAGAACATCACGGGTTTCTGCCGCTAGGGTAAAGGCACGGTTTTCGGTGAGATCAATTTCAACGCTGTAGCGATCGGCCAGAAAGTTAATGATGCCCAATAGGGCGATCACCGCAATCACCGTCAGGATGGCATTGGTACTTGTTTGGGTGGAACGCCGTCCCCAAAACCCTGTGGAGACGCGACTTTGCTGGATCAGCCATAGCAGTAGGGCACTCCCCCCTAAGGCTAAAAGACCCAAGGGCAGCCAATTCCAGCGGTTGGTGACGATGCCGGCACTCAAGCCAGCGATGATGAACAGTGGCGCCGCCCACAGCAATACCGTGGTCAATCGTTCAGGTGAGCCTAGGGCAAAGCGTTTCATGACCTGTACCCCCTAATTGCGCTGGTAACGAAAGGCATCAATGGACTGGGCTGTGAGGAAAATGCCTAGGAAAACGTAACTGCCAAAGACAATAAGGCTACTGGTGCGGAACATTCCCCGGCTCAGGTTGGTAAAGTGCTCTAGGGGTGACAGGTAGGTGAGGATATCACTGAGATTGCCGCCAGTATTTTTAGCCAAGACATCCAGCACCCAAAGGATCAGCAACACAGCAAACCCCAAAATGGCTGCCAAGATCGTGCTATCGGTCAAGGAGGAGAGAAACATCCCAAGGGAGAGAACCGCCGCCGCCAAGAGAATCAATCCGCCATTGCCCGCGAGAATGAGCCAAGGGGAGAGGGGGGGCGTACTCTGCTGGAGTGCCACAAATTGATAGACAACCACGGGCAGCAGAAGCGTGCTATAGAAGGTGAGCACTGCTAGGAGCTTACCCGTTGCCACACACCAGTTGGTAATTGGTGAGGTGGCCAGCAGTTCAAGGGTGCCGCGTTTACGCTCTTCGGTGTAGAGTCCCATGGAGAGCATCGGTAAAATGACTTGGGAAATGGAACCTAGGAGTCCAAGAAAGCTTTCGAGAATCAGCTTGGGAACGTCAACGGCTGGGCTCGGCGCTCCAAACTGCTGTTGTAGCAAATCCTGCTGAGCCACTTGGCTAATAATCGTCGTCATCACAACGAGGAAAAACAGGCCGCTGAGGAGCCAGAACACCCCGGCAATCACATAGTAAAAGGGGGTACTCAAGTAACTCTGGAGTTCACGGCGGTAGATGGCCAAAATGTTGGCAAGGAGCACCCGCAGCCCGTGGCGGGCAACGCTAAGCATGGGCTTCTTCGGTGGTGTCACTGGGTTCTGCGGTGGGTTCATCGGTCGTTAGCTTCAAGAACACCTCCTCTAGGTTGGCACGGGAGCGGCGCATTTCAAAGAGTTGCACCCCATTTTGGACCAGGAGACTGGCGAGATCGGCACCGATTTCAGAAGGGCTGCTTACCTGAAGCTGCTGTCGCCCTTGGCGAGGGCTATTTCCCCATGTGATTTGTTGCAGATCAGGCAACTGTTGGAGTAGGGATTCAAGATGGGGGCGATCGCCCACCAATTCAAGATCATAGGTGTAGCTACTGCTGAGGCGTTGCAGCAGTTCATCCAGTTGGCCAATGCCGGCCACTTCGCCTTTGTGAATAATCACGGCGCGATCGCAGGTCATGCTCACTTCCGCCAAAATATGGGTGGAAAGAATCACTGTATGCTGTCCCGCCAAGTTTTTGATCAGGTTGCGCACCTCAATAATTTGACGCGGATCCAGGCCCACTGTGGGTTCATCCAGGATGATGGCTGGCGGATCGTGCACGATGGCTTGGGCAATGCCGACCCGCTGCCGGTAGCCCTTCGAGAGCTTGCGAATAATCGTCCGTTGCTGATCCCAGAGGCCACAGCTTTTGAGGGCATATTCCACCCGCTGGGGGCGATCGCCCGCACTGACGCCCTTGATGCGGGCTACAAAGTGCAAATAGCCCGCCACCGTCATTTCCGTATAGAGGGGGGGATTTTCTGGCAGATAGCCAATGCGCTGCCGCACCGCCATCGGATCCGTGTGGACTTCATAGCCCGCAATGGAGGCGGTGCCACTCGTTGCTGGTAGATACCCCGCCAAAATCCGCATTGTGGTGGTTTTACCGGCGCCATTGGGGCCAAGGAGACCGAGAATCTCACCACTGGTGGCTGAAAAGCTGACATCCCGTAGGGCTGTGGTTGTACCGTAAACCTTGGTCAGGTGTTCGACCTGAATCATGGCGTTTCCTCAACTCGCTACTGGTTCTACGGGAAACCTTGACACAAAAATATAGCCTTTTTTAATCAAATGCTGAGGACTTGAATAGTCGTCTTCGGGGGTAGATTGGCTGCCGATAGACTGAGGGCAGCACCCCCACTGCGGCGAACTGGGGTTCCCTCCATGACTTTCAAAAAGTCCTCTAGCGCCGCTAGATCACAATTATTGGGGTCAGCCGCAGCAGTTCGATAGTGGCAAGGAATGACCAAACGGGGTTGTAAAACTTCAATGGCCGCCTTGGCTTCCTCAGCCCTATAGGCTTTGTCAGTGCCTCCCACTGGCACCATCATCACATCAGGTCGTCCCATGAGAATGCGTTGCTCAATCGTGATGGGCATCGCGATGCCGCCCATGTGCAGGAGATTGATGCCCCCCTGCTGCCAGCGCCAAACGACATTGACACCAAAACGGAAGCCACCAACGCGATCATGACTGGTGCGAATGCCCTGAATACTCAAACCATTGACTTTATAGGAGCCGGGTTGAAAGAGCAGTTTAGGCTGACCGCGCAAGCCTTCGATGTACCCCTCGTCCAAGAGGCGACTGCTAATCATGACAATATCAGCGGTGACACGGGGAGGCTGCAATCCTTTAGTGCAACCAATGGCACGGAAGGGATTGACTAGTACCCGCTGACCACTACCGGTAAAGAAAAAGCAGGTGTGGCCAAACCACTGGAGCGAGAGACCCCCCCCTTGGGCATGGGCTGCCCAGTGTCCACCGAGGCTGGCGATCGCCCCAACTTGAGCCAAACGCAAGAACTGCCGCCGTTCCATGTTGTCTCCCCGCACTCCTATTCCAGCTCAGTGTACCGAAAAGTGGCTGGCTCACAACGCTGGACTGGACAGCTGTCGCAAAAAGTTCCGCAGCAGGTCTTTGCCGCAGGTGGTAAGAATGCTCTCCGGATGGAATTGCACCCCTTCCAGGGTCGGATATTGGCGGTGGCGCACCCCCATAATCAGGCCATCCTCCGTCCAAGCGGTAATTTCCAATACCTCGGGGCAACTGTCGCGATCAATCACGAGGCTGTGGTAGCGAGTTGCAGTAAAGGGTTGGGGCAAGTCTTGAAATACCCCCACACCCTTGTGGTAAATTGCCGACGTTTTGCCATGCATCAGGGTTGGGGCAAGCGTCACCGTACCGCCAAAAACCTCACCAATCGCTTGATGTCCCAAGCAAACCCCCAAGATGGGCAGTTGTTCAGCATAGGTACGGATCAAGGGTTCGGAAATCCCCGCATCGGCAGGGCGGCCAGGGCCAGGAGAAATCACGACACCCGCAGGGGCGAGGGCAGCGATCTCATCGAGGGTGATCTGGTCGTTGCGGAAGACCCGCAGATCAGCAGCAACTGGGAAGTCCCGCCCTAGCTCCCCTAAGTATTGGACAAGGTTGTACGTGAAGCTGTCGTAGTTATCAATAACGATAATCAAGGGAGAAGAATCCTCATCATCTTCTATGCGTTGTGTCTTGATCCTACTACCCAAGGGGTTTGGGGAATGGTGCAGCTAGGGTGTCAGGGACGCTGGTTTCGTCCTGTAGCAGCGGTGATCTTTGATAAGGATGGCACGTTAGCGGATGTTGCCCATTACCTGAGGTTGGTGGCGATCGCGCGGGCTGGCAAAATTGCCGAACACTTTCCCAATCTGCAGGCGTCGCTCCTCCAGACGTTTGGAGTAATTGGTGATCACCTTGATCCAAGGGGGTTGCAAGCTGTGGGGACACGGCAGGAGAACCTAATTGCCGCCGCAGCCTTTGTGGCCACACAGGGAATTCCTTGGATTGCCGCCTTAGAACGGGCAAAGGTTGCCTTTGGGGAAGCAGACCGAGAATTGAGCGCCAAAGCACCGTTAACCCCACCCCTACCGGGGGTAA
This sequence comes from Thermosynechococcus vestitus BP-1, assembly GCF_000011345.1. Taxonomy (NCBI): domain Bacteria; kingdom Bacillati; phylum Cyanobacteriota; class Cyanophyceae; order Acaryochloridales; family Thermosynechococcaceae; genus Thermosynechococcus; species Thermosynechococcus vestitus. The sequence goes on along the minus strand of NC_004113.1, from coordinate 1,532,881 downwards.
TGGAGCTAGTGCAACGGCTCCATCGGCTGGGGTGTGCGTTGGCAATTATCTCTAGCGATCGCACCTCAGAGATCGAGGCTTTTTTAGACACCTATCACTTGCAGCCCTTTTTCCAACTCTGGCAGGGGGCAGATGAGCCACCCACGAAGCCCGATCCCCAGGTATTCCTCAGGGTGTGCGATCGCCTGGGGGTGCGCCCCGAACACACCCTAGTCATTGGTGATGCCGATAGTGATGGCCTCATGGCCCGGCGGGGAGGCGCAGCAGGCAGCATTGGTGTCACGTGGGGTTGGCATAGGCCACCAGCGTTGAATTACTGTGATTGCATCGTTGCCTCACCCTTGGAGATCCAGATGAGGAGGGATGGGAACTGATTAGACTCAGTGGCAACCAAGGCTCAATAACTCAGACGATAGTGGAGATAAACCTCATTGCCCACAGGCAACACATTAAGGAGGATCAACTTCCCTGAGCAGGGGTTCCCCTCCGGATAGAGGCTAGGGGCTGCCGATCCAAGGAGGAGTGGGCAGAGGGTCAACCACAATTCGTCAATGGCGCCGATCTCTAGCAGGGAGGCGAAAAGCTGTCCTCCCCCCAACACAGCCAAGGTTTGCACACCAGAAGCTTGAAGGTGGGCAAAAGCCTGCGGCCAGTCAATCGCCTCTCCCCCAGCACACCAACAGTGATCAAAGGCAGTGGCTCCTTGCCAACGGCTGGCGCCTTTCTCGGTCGTCAGGAGGGCACGGGGAATCGGCTGGCGAAAAAAGGGAAGATTGAGGTCTAGTTCACCACTAGCGGAGCAGACAATTTGCAAGGGTTGGGGCGATCGCCCTTGGTGTTCCCGTTCAGCAATTAGATGGGGAGATTGAAGGCGCATCGCTGTCCCCCCCAACCGCAGTGTCGTTGCCCCAAAGAGCACCGCATCCACCTGTGCTACCTGCTGTTCAAGGTGCTGAAAGTCATAGGCCGAGGCAATACGCTCACCGAGGGCATCGGCACGGGCCAGCCGACCATCTAAACTACTGGCCAAAATGGCCGTTGTGTAGGGGCGAGGAATTGACTGGGGCGGGCTCAAGGGATCATCACTTTTTCAGTGGGTTGCGTCGGAGTCTCATTGAGCAATTCTAGCCGTTGCTGGCTGACAGGATCATTGGGAAAAAAATTATCTCCCCCCTCTTGCACCAATAACTCAGTGCAGGGGATCGTATCCGAGAGAATTGCACTTGCCATCATGCCGCTGTGAACTTCCAGTTGTGCTGCCCGTGGCGATTCAAACACGAGTCGTTGCCCTGGGAAAACCACCCGCTCGAAATACCAGTTGGCAATATTTGTAATGCGTACCACCTGAATTTTGCTGGTGGCATTGACATAACAGCAGAGGATGCGATCGCAACTATCGCTGGGGACGGGATCAAAGATTTGCGGCATAGGAAGTCAGGGTTTGTTATAGGACAGGTCTTTACCCTTGTTAGCCTAACATTGTCAATTCGATGCAGTTGTAAACTCAACTACAGGATCGACCGTTCATCTTTTCTTTGAGTTACTGTGATCCCCTGCTGGCAAGGTATGGATGTGTTACAACCTAAACAGGTATAGGAATTTATTAAAAATTTACCGTCTCCATAGATCTTTGCTGAGTAGCCCATGTCTGCCCGCGTCCTCTACATCCGTCTCCCCTGCAATCCCATTTTTCCCATTGGTGTTGTCTATCTTGCGGACTATATCCATAAGCAATTGCCCGGCATCAGGCAACGGATTTTTGATTTGGGGACGGTGCCGCCCCTCGATTTTCGGCGTGCCCTCCCCCAAGTCATTGATGAGTTTCGACCCACCCATCTGGTGTTTTCTTGGCGAGATATTCAAATCTATGCCCCAGTGGGGGGACGCGGGGGTAATCCCCTACAACATGCCTTTGAGGTCTATTACGCTCGCAATCCTTTAGTGAAGCTGCGGGGAGCGATCGGGGGGCTGCGGGTGATGAGTGCCTATTATGGTGAACTTTGGCGCAACCTCAACTTAATCCGCTTGGGACTCCACCATGCCAAGCGTCACCATCCGGAAGTCACGACCATTGTCGGGGGCGGCGCGGTGAGTGTCTTCTATGAACAGTTGGGCTCTCAACTGCCCAAAGGCACCATTGTTTCCGTTGGCGAAGGGGAAACACTCCTGCACAAAGTCCTAACGAACCAACCAATTTCCGGGGAGCGTTGCTACGTTGCCGGTGTTGAGAAGCCCCGCGATCGCCTGATCCACGAATGGCCAACCCCCATCGAAAAAACCGCCTGCAACTACGACTATATCGAGAGCATTTGGCCGGAATTTGAGTATTACCTTCAGGGGGGCGACTTCTATATTGGCGTGCAAACCAAGCGGGGCTGTCCCCACAACTGTTGCTACTGCGTCTATACCGTGGTTGAAGGCAAACAGGTGCGCATTCATCCTGCTCAAGAAGTCGTCGCTGAAATGCGGCAGCTCTACGATCGCGGTGTGCGCAACTTTTGGTTCACCGATGCCCAGTTTATCCCCGCTCGTAAATTTATCCCCGACGCGATCGCCCTGCTGCGGGAGATCCTCAAAGCCGGCATGAATGACATTCACTGGGCGGCCTACATCCGTGCCGACAACCTCACCCCCGAGCTGTGTGAGCTCATGGTACAAACGGGGATGAACTACTTTGAAATCGGTATTACCAGTGGCTCCCAGGAACTGGTGCGGAAAATGCGCATGGGCTACAACCTGCGAACAGTGCTGCAAAACTGCCGTGATTTGAAAGCTGCTGGCTTCAATGCCCTTGTCTCTGTGAATTATTCCTTCAATGTCATTGATGAACGCACCGACACCATTGCCCAGACCATTGCCTACCACCGCGAACTGGAACGCATCTTTGGTGCAGACAACGTTGAGCCGGCCATTTTCTTCATTGGTTTGCAACCCCATACCCACCTTGAGGAATATGCCCTCGAGCGCGGCATTTTGCGCCCCGACTACAACCCGATGAGCCTCATGCCGTGGACGGCCAAGAAACTGCTTTGGAACCCTGAACCCATGGGATCTGTCTTTGGGGAAGTGTGCCTTGCAGCTTGGCGACTCAATCCCAATAACTTTGGCCGCACCGTGATGGATCTACTGGAGGAGCGCTTTGGCCGTGCCCCCTTGGAGGAGGCCTTATCGGCTCCTCTTGAGGAACGTCCTTTGGTACATCGTTAAAAAAAGCGAAATAAAATGACCATTGCCCCTTAGAATGTTTCCTAGATCATTTCTGGCAATGAGTTAGTCAACAGAGGAAGGGATCAGGTGGTTAGAGTCGCTATCAATGGTTTTGGGCGCATCGGTCGGAACTTCATGCGTTGCTGGTTACAGCGGAAAGCCAATAGCAAGCTAGAGATTGTAGGCATCAACGATACCTCCGATCCCCGCACCAATGCCCATTTGCTAAAGTATGACTCGATGTTGGGCATTTTCCAGGATGCCGAAATCACTGCTGACGACGACTGTATCTATGCCGGCGGCCATGCGGTTAAATGCGTGTCTGATCGCAACCCTGAAAATCTGCCTTGGAGCGCTTGGGGAATTGATCTGGTCATTGAAGCCACGGGGGTCTTTACCAGCCGTGAGGGGGCAAGCAAACACCTGAGCGCCGGTGCGAAAAAAGTTCTGATCACAGCACCCGGCAAAGGCAACATCCCCACCTATGTGGTCGGGGTAAATCACCACACCTACGATCCGAGTGAGGATATCGTCAGCAATGCCAGTTGCACCACCAACTGCCTAGCCCCCATTGTCAAAGTGCTCCATGAAGCCTTTGGCATTCAGCAGGGGATGATGACGACAACCCACAGTTACACTGGGGATCAACGCCTGCTCGATGCGAGTCACCGCGATCTGCGGCGAGCCCGGGCAGCAGCGATGAACATTGTGCCCACTTCTACGGGGGCTGCTAAGGCAGTCGGGCTAGTGATTCCTGAATTGCAAGGGAAGCTAAACGGGATTGCCCTGCGGGTACCCACGCCCAATGTTTCTGTGGTCGACTTTGTCGCTCAGGTGGAAAAACCCACCATTGCTGAGCAGGTCAACCAGGTCATCAAGGAGGCCTCTGAAACCACTATGAAGGGGATTATCCACTACAGTGAACTGGAGCTTGTGTCTTCCGACTATCGGGGTCACAATGCCTCCTCAATTTTGGATGCGTCCCTAACGATGGTGCTGGGGGGCAATTTAGTGAAAGTGGTGGCTTGGTACGATAACGAGTGGGGCTATAGCCAGCGGGTTCTGGATTTGGCAGAGCACATGGCCGCCCACTGGGCTTAGTCGTTTCATTACTAGGAATTGGTTCGCAACTCACGATGCAAGATAAATCGATGTTAATGATTCCGGGTCCGACGCCGGTGCCCGAATCCGTTCTTTTGTCCCTCAGTAAACATCCTATTGGCCATCGCAGCGGTGACTTTAGCGAGATCATGGCAGCGGTGACGGCAGGGTTGAAATGGCTGCATCAGACGACGAATGATGTGCTGATTCTGACGGCCAGCGGCACAGGGGCAATGGAAGCCGGGATCATTAACTTTCTGAGTGCGGGCGATCGCGTCCTTGTGGGCTGTAACGGCAAATTTGGCGATCGCTGGGGGGAAGTGTGCGATGCCTATGGCCTGAAGACGGAGCGCATTACTGCCCCTTGGGGACAACCCCTCAACCCCGATGACTTCAAAGCAGCCCTGGAGGCGGACACGGCTAAAACCATCAAAGCAGTGATCGTTACCCACAGCGAAACCTCAACGGGGGTGATCAACGACTTAGAGGCGATTAATCGCCATGTTAAAGCCCACGGCCAAGCCCTAATCATCGTGGATGCGGTCACCAGTCTCGGCGCTGTGAGTGTCCCTATTGATGAGTGGGGACTGGATGTGGTTGGTTCTGGTTCCCAAAAGGGCTATATGATTCCACCGGGGTTGGCCTTTGTCAGTGTTAGCGCCAAAGCATGGGAAGCCTACAAAACGGCAACGCTGCCCAAGTTCTATCTTGACCTTGGCAAATACCGCAAAGACGCCGCCAAGAACACAACCCCCTTTACGCCACCCGTGAATCTCTTTTTTGCCCTAAAGACCGCACTGGAGATGATGCAGGCGGAGGGTCTAGAGACTATCTTTGCTCGCCACCGGCGCTTGATGCAGGCCACCCGTGCGGCCATGAAGGCACTCAACTTGCCCCTCTATGCGCCGGATGAGTGTGCTAGTCCCGCCATTACTGCCGTCGCACCCCAAGGGGTGGAGGCCGAAAAGATTCGCAACCTGATGAAAAAACGCTTTGACATTGCCCTAGCCGGTGGGCAAGATCACCTCAAGGGACAGATTTTCCGCATAGGTCACTTGGGCTTTGTGAGCGATCGCGATATTTTGGCAGCTGTCAGTGCCCTTGAAGCCGTGCTGGGAGAATTGGGCTACAACAACTTTACTCCAGGCGCTGGGGTAGCCGCCGCTAGTCGTGTATTGACCGCACCTTAAGGGATGGAACCTTGGTTACAGCCAGCGGCACTCCAGCAGGCACGACGCATTTGTGTTAGTTTTCAGCGATGGACGGGGCGATCGCTCCTCCCCTATCCTGCTGAGGACGACTGTAGCCTGGGGCAGCAATTATTTTACTGGTCCCAGCCTGTGCTATCCCATGGCAGTGAGGCGGATCCAATTCTCAATTACGGCAACCAAGCTGCCCTCACTCTCTGGGAATACCCCTGGCTAAACTGGGTGCGGCTTCCCTCGCGCTTTACAGCTGAACCAATGGCTCAAGCTGAACGGGCCGCACTTCTCGCCCAAGCTGACCGCCAAGGGTATGCCGATAACTACAGTGGCATTCGGATCTCCCGCACAGGACGACGGTTTCGCATTGAAAATGCTTGCATCTGGACGGTTTTAGATGAGGCAGGCAATCGAGTGGGACAGGCCGCCACCTTTGACCAGTGGCACTTCCTGTAGGATTGATTTAACCTGACCTTGTCACATCACTGATGAAACACCGCCTCCTCCATTGGTTGTATCAAGCACAATCCTTCCGCTACCACCGCCGCACACCAGAGAGCCTCAATCAACTGACCCAGAGGCTTTATACGGAATCCCACTTGAATGTTCCCTATCTCGTCTTGATTGTTACTTCCTGTGCGATCGCCACCTTTGGACTATTGGCCAATAGTGCAGCGGTAATTATTGGGGCAATGATCATTGCTCCCTTGATGGCACCCATTCGGGGGCTAGCCTTTGCCTCTCTGAGTGGCGATATCAAACTTTTTCGAGACGCAGCGATCGCTCTAGGGACAGGTACCGTAGTTGCTATTGGGATGTCGTGGGTGATTGGCCTGTTTGTGCGTCTTGAAATGTACGGGAGTGAAATTATGGCTCGCTCCCAACCCACACTCCTTGATCTTGGTATTGCCGTTGTGGCCGGTGCTGTGAGTGCTTACGCGATCGCTGAACCTCGTGTTTCTAATACCCTAGCCGGCACCGCCATCGCTGTTGCCCTAATGCCACCGGTGTGCACCATTGGCCTAGGCCTTGCCCAAGGAAATGCCCGCCTGACCCTGGGGGCAACCCTGCTGTATCTGACGAACCTGCTGGGCATTGCCCTTGCCTGCATGGTTCTGTTTGTTATCTGCGGCTATATTCCCCTACGACGAAGTCGGCGTCCACTGCTCATTGCGGGGGCTTTAACGGCTGTCTTAGTCGTACCGCTGGCCATCAGTTTTGGTCGCCTTCTGCAGCAGGCGCGCCTACAGTATCAGGTACGGCAAGCGCTGGTGCGGGGTACCCTCACCTTTCAGCGGCTCGATTTACTGAGTACGGAGACCGACTGGGTCAGTAATCCACCAATTGTGCGCCTGAATGTACGCGCCAGTGAACCGGTCACCCCCAAGCAAGTGAGACTCATGGAAGAGTTTATCCATCAGCGCATGGGTCGCCCTTTTCGCTTAGTCCTCCAGGTGTCCACGGTTGAAGAAATCACCGCAGAGGACTCAAAACCGTAGCTTTTGAGGATCAAGCGAAAATGTTAAACTATTGAGGCTCCCCCCTGGATTTCATCTGCCCTTCGTCAACCTTGCCCATGTCCGCATGAGTGACTTTCTTCCCTACGCCTACCTCAACGGTCAATTTGTGCCCTTTGAAGAAGCCAAAATTTCCGTAGCTACCCATGCCCTTCACTACGGAACAGCTGCCCTAGGGGGCTTGCGGGGTCTTCCCAATCCCGCTAATCCTAAGGAAATACTTCTGTTCCGCCTTGAGGATCACTGTCGGCGCCTTAGTCGCAGTGCCTATTATCTGGGCTATGAATTGCCCACCAGTGAGATTAAAGCAAGAATCATTGAGTGGGTGCAGAAAAATCAACCCAGGGTGCCTTTCTATATTCGACCCTTGGTTTACACTTCTGGGCTAGGGATCGCCCCTCGGCTCCACGATATTGAAAAGGATTTTCTCATTTACGGCCTGCCCCTTGGAGATTATCTTGCAGCGACCGGCGTTACCTGCCGCATTAGTTCTTGGCAGCGGCAGTGCGATCGCTCGTTTCCCCTACGGGGCAAGTTGACCACCTCCTACATTGTCTCCGCTTTGGCCAAAACAGAGGCCGTTTCCAGCGGCTTTGATGAGGCGATTCTCCTCAACGAGCAGGGGAAAGTTTGTGAAGCCACCGGGATGAATCTCTTTTTGGTGCGGGAGGGGCAACTGATTACCCCCAGTGTGGATCAGGATATTCTGGAGGGCATCACCCGCCGCAGTGTCATTGAATTGGCCCAAGCAGCCGGTGTTAAGGTGATGGAGCGACCCGTGGATCGCACGGAACTGTTGATTGCCGATGAGGTCTTTTTGACCGGTACGGCGGCGCGAATTGTGCCCGTCAGTCGTATTGAGACCTACACTCTGCCCAGCGATCGCCCCCTGACACTCCAACTGCAAAAACAATTACAGGCGATCGTTGAAGGCCGAGAGCCGCAGTATCGCCATTGGGTTGATGTCATTCCGCTCTAGCTCAAGCGATTCTGATCGGTTGGGATGAGATACTTGCACAGCCTCAGTTCAGTACCCTTAGCGTTCCAATAGACCTCATCAAAGATCGCATAGATTAAAAATAAGCCCCGACCACATTCACAGTCGGCGGCGGGTAACAACTCATCAGCGGTTTCCGAAACATGACTGGGGGGAGAGAAGCCGTCCCCCTGATCCGTAATCACCCACCAGCACTGATCAGGAGAAAAGGTATAACGCACCAGCACTAACTTTTCGGGGTTGAGTTGATTGCCGTGGCGAACCGCATTAACGAGGGCTTCTTGGAGACCTAGCCTAATTTCCTCTTTGTATGGGGGGGGAAGATCACTGATCAGAATCTCTAGGATGGGCTGCAGAAAAAGTGTCGAGGGAAATGCTAGGGTCTGCCACTGAGGCGCAACGTACATTAACGTCATAGACGGCATCACCCGCGAAGGAGAACTGGCCAGCGGGATACAGATCCAAGACGAATGAGAGTCATTGGCGGATAACCGAACCCCTGTACCTTTAGCTTAGCAAGGGAGTTGTTGCTCGGACAACCGCTGCCGGGCTGGCCAATCTTTGGGGGTCTAATGCAGGCGATCGCCAAAATAGCGGCGGTAAAGATCACAGCGCACCTTCGCCAAATTCCCCTCTAGGGTAATCAGTCCCAAACTGTGGAGCTTAAAGCCAATGGTGCTATCAACCACACTGCCGTTGTCTGCTTGCAGAATCTTCCTAAAGGCGGGTACTAGGTCTTCCTGCTGCTGGAGATGCCACCACTGTCGCCGCAGGTGATCTCGATATAACCCCGTTTCTGAGGCTGCATTGGCCATTAGCTCCTGCCATGTGAGGTCTTGGCGGGCGAGATGATACAGACTCAGACGAATCAGGTAGGGATGCCCCCCCACTAAGTGCTGCAGATCTTGAAGCTGGCCTTCTGAAAGACTCAGGCCGTGAAGGCGGCACAACTCAGCGATTTGTTCTTGGGTGAATTCCGGCAGATCAATGGCTAAGCCAACGTTAAAGGGGGATTGGTTAATATCAAGGGGAATGTAAACCTCGGTGCCATGAACCACAATTAGACGGAGGTTGCGCCAAATATCGCGGTTTTTGCCCTCTTCATGCCATGCCCGCAACAGGCCAAAGAAGTCACTGGCCACTGCCGGATATTCAAACACTCGATCCACTTCGTCTAAGCCGAGAACAAGGGGGCGACTCTCAAATTGTGTCCCCAGTTTTTGGCAATTGGGTAAGAGATACTCCTCAAAATAGGCAGTGCAGTTATATTTACTGCCAAAAATGTCATCCCAATACTCATTGAGGCGGTTTTCTAGCCCTAGGCGCCGTCCAACACTGGCACAGAGCCAACGCAGTAGTTTTTCCAAATCACTGAAGACTTGGGCATCCGCCAGTTGGAAACTGAGAGGAACAGTACCATAGCCCTCTTGGGTGGCGCGGTACAGCAGCCGGGCCATGAGTGAGGTTTTGCCCATTTGGCGGGGAGCTTTGATGCGAATCAGAGAGCCGGGTTGCAAGAGGGTTTCCCGGCAACGCTGCTCAATAGGAGGCCGCTCAATATAAAACGCCGAGGCTACTTCCACCTGCCCTTCCGGCAGTTCCGGCTCAGCCACGGGAACAGGGGGACCATCAGCGACGAATGTATTTCTTTGATCCGGTTCAGCAATGGTTTCTTGGGGGGCATCGCTACGGGTGGCCACAGGGGCAGTGGTCGCATTCACCAAGTCGAGAATTTCTTGCAGCAGGGTGTCGGTATCCGCTGGCGATCGCCAGAAGCGCTGTTGCAGTCGATGCAGGTAGCCCCGCAGCTCATAGTTCAAGGGCATATCCAGGGGAAAATTGACCCGCACAGGCAAGATCAAGGGACGGCGATCGCCCCGTTGGGCTTGCAACTGTTTGACGGTGCGGACTTCCTCGAGCACCATTTCACTTTGAGCTGCCGTTTGCGAGAGCAACAGAACAAAAAAATCACACTGTTTGAGCTCCTGATCAATCCGCTGTGCCCATGCCTCCCCGAGGCGGATACTTTGGCTAGCCATAAAGGGTTGGTGACCCGCCTTTTGCAACGCCTCTTGGAGGGCACTTGCCAATTGCAAATCGGTGCCGTGACTGGAGTGACTGATAAAAATACGGCGACCTTGGTTGGGAAGGGCAGTGGTGGCTGCCGGTGGCGAGGAGACTGGTTTGGGTTCGCTGGCTTGGGGGGATAGCGTAGAAACAGGGGGTAGTGGAGGGGGGAGCACCTCCCCCGTTTTTGGCGATCGCCAGAGGTCTTGCAGGGGAGTTCTGAGAAATTTGCCAAGGCGGAACCAAAACGATTTGGGCACCTCTACCTGTTGCAGGCCGGCAAGGGCATCGGCAGCCGTAGCAAAGCGTTCGTAGGGAGAAGGGTGAATGAGCTTATTGACAAACTGCACTAGGCGATCGCTCACCGGTTCAGTGGCTTGCCAACACCAACAGCCGTAGGGGTTTTGGCTGAGTTGCAGGGGACTCAACCCCGTTAATGCCTGTACAGCCACCATGCCCAAGGAATAGAGATCGCTGGCCGGCCGGGGCCTTCCTTGGGCTTGCTCTGGGGCCATATACCCCGGGGTGCCAATGGCGATCGTCTGGGGATTTGCATCTCCCACTAAAGTGCCGCCGCCAATGGAGACCCCCATTTCCTTCACCGCACCAAAATCAATGAGTACCAAGCGCTGATCGAATTGGCGACGAATCAAGTTATCGGGTTTAATATCGCGGTGGATGACACCACATTGATGCACAAAGCTGAGAATTCCAAGGGCATCGTGGAGCAGCTCAATCACCCGTGCCTCTGGCCACCCAGAGCCCAGCAACAATTCCTGCCGGAGGACTTGCCCCTCAATGAAGTCCTGGACAAGGTAAAACTCGTTGTCCTCCTCAAAGTAGGCAAGGAGGCGGGGGATTTGGTCATGAGTGCCCAGCCGCTCTAGAATTTGTGCCTCGCGTTGAAAAAGCGATCGCGCCAAAGGGAGAAAGGCCGCATCTCTACGAGCAGGGCGCAGATATTTAACAACACACTTGGCCCGAATGGGGCGATGAACGTCCTCTGCCAGAAACGTTTGGCCAAAGTTCCCAGCACCCAAGACTCGAATGAGTTTATAGCGCCCGCCAAGGGTTTTCCCAATCATGATAATTGTTTTTTACTGGCGTCTCCTCGTTGATATATCTTGGCACAGCCTTTCCCCGCGCCACCATTAGAGTGCCCCAGTGGGTAGTCGGCGGTAAAGATGGCCTACAGCACAGGAGAGAGGAAAACCACCCCGGTACCCCCCGACATCGCCAAAGGGGAGATAAAAGGACGCGTTGCTGTTACCGCCGGAGAATGGATAGACCGATGACGGGGTTCAGTCGGAAACAGCCCACACTCGCAATGTCATGGGCTGGGAGAACTCAAAGGCCTCCCTGAGGCGATCGCCCTGCCGACAGTATTTCCCCAAAGAACTTGGTCGGTACCGTGGGGCTGGATGCTTGCATTTTGCACCTACCACCAGGGGAAAGCGGATTTTATCGCCTTAGCGGAATAATTTGACCAAAGAGGCCGAGGCTCCAGATGGTTTGCATCGGCAGTTCGGTAACAAAAAGGGTAGCAACGCCAAGATTGTAGGATTGGGTGTTGTAGGCAATGTAGCGTTCAATGTCTTCTATTGAGCGGGATTCGAGTTGATCGCAGACCTCCAAGGCCACCCTGGCGATCGCGCTATTGCGATTGATGATCTCTGGGCACACCTGAGTCAAAAGGAAGGTGTTCATTTCCGTTGCGGTCCGGCGTTGATAGTCGGCAGGGGTGGGATTGGTGAGGCAGGCCGCAATCATCCCCAACAGAAAGAAGGCCCCCCCGCCGCACCAGAGAGGGCGTGCCATGATTTGGGAAAGGAGAGGCACTTTCATGGGAGCATTCTCTATGCTATCCTAGAAGACTAGCTTAGGAACATGGCGAGCGTAGCCAAGTGGTTAAGGCAGTGGATTGTGGTTCCACCATTCGTGGGTTCGAGTCCCATCGCTCGCCCTTTATTCTAGTGGATGATGTACCGAGCGGGTGTGTCCGTGGCACAACGGCTACTACGGGGATGTCTTGTACTGTTGTTGAGCCTGCTGCTGGTTGCCTGTGGCGGTGAGGGGTCGCACCAAGGGGATGCCAGTATTGTCATTGGCACGACGGCTCGCCTGCGCACCCTTGACCCCGCTGATGCCTACGAAAACTTAGCGGGCCTGCTCCTATTCAATTTGGGCGATCGCCTCTATACCTACAAAGGCAACGACCTCATTCCCCAACTGGCCACTGCCTTACCCGAAGTCAGCGACGATGGCCTCACCTACCGCATTCCCCTGCGGCGGGGGGTTTACTTCCACGATGGTACGCCCTTTAATGCTGCCGCCATGGCCTTTTCCCTGCAGCGATTTATAAGTAGTGGGGGCCAGCCCGCCTCCCTGCTCGCCGGACGAGTCAAAGAAATCAAGGCGATCGCCGACGACTTGCTGGAAATTCGCCTTCGGGAACCCTTCGTGGCTTTTCCCCATTTGTTGGCCTTTAGTGGCCTGTGTGCCGTTTCTCCTACGGCCTATGGCGCAGCGGGGAATCGCTTCTTGCCGACCCAATTTGTGGGCACAGGCCCTTACCGCCTAGCGGCCTACAGGACGGATGGGGTGCGCCTTGAACCCTTTGCGGACTATTGGGGCACTAAGCCGGAAAATGCTGGCATTCGCGTGCAAATCTTCTCCAGTAGTGCCAATCTCTACAATGCCTTTCGCACGGGGGCAGTGGATGTGGCCATCGGTGCTCTCGACCCCAATCAAATTCGTGCCCTCAAGACTCAAGCGCCAACAAGGCACTGGCAGGTCATTACGGGGGCAGGCAACGCTGTGACTGTCCTAAGCATCAATATGCGCCAACCCCCTTGGGATCAATTGGCGGCGCGGCAGGTTTTGGCTGCGAGTGTGAATCGTCAGCGCCTCGTGGAGCGAGTCTTTTTGGGGGAAGCAGAACCCCTGTACTCCCTCGTGCCGAGTGTATTTCCTGTGAGTGAGCCTGTCTTTCGCGATCGCTATGGAGACGGTCATTCTAGCCAAATAGAGCACTGGTTGCAGAAGACGACGATTTCAGCGCAGCAGCCCTTGGTGGTCAACCTTTGGTACCGTGCCAATGTTCCCAGTAATGTCTTGGCGGCAACGGTTCTGAAAGCTTCCCTAGAGCGGGATTTGGGCGATCGCGTTCAGGTGCAACTAGACAGTGCCGATGCCGCTACGATCTACCGCAATTTAGAAAGTGGCGCCTATCCCTTGGTCTTGCTTGACTGGTACGGTGATTTTTACGATGCCGATAACTACCTTGAACCCTTCCTGAGTTGCGATCGCGGTTCTGTAGCCACCGGCTGTGAAAGGGGTGCCAGTGCTGCGTGGGGGTCGTTTTTCTACAGTCCTGAGGCCAATGACCTGATTGCTGCCAGTCGCCGTGAGGCCAATCCCCAACGCCGCGGCGCGCTCTTGCGTCAGCTTCAGGAACTCAATGCTGAGGCCGTGGCTTTTTTGCCCCTGTGGCAGAGTGAAACCACCCTCTTTGCCCAACCCCCGTTGCGGGGGTTAGCCCTTGATGTCAACCAGCTCTTTGCCTTTGCCCCTCTGCGGAAGGATCAATGACTCCCCGAAAGCAACGCTTGGATAGTCTTCTTGTGGAGCGGCATCTGTGTGAGAGCCGCCAACAGGCCCAACGCTGGATTCGTGCTGGCGCAGTTCACGTCAACCATATTCCCATTGATAAGCCGGGGACGCTGGTGGCTGTGGATGCCACGATTCAGGTAAAAGCAAAACCCGCCTATGTTTCGCGGGGGGGTGAAAAGCTGGCCCATGCCTTAGGGGTCTTTCCGGTGGTGGTGCGCGATCGCGTGTGTTTGGATGGCGGTATTTCCACGGGCGGCTTTACGGATTGTCTGCTGCAAGCGGGAGCCCAATTGGTCTATGGCATTGATGTGGGCTATGGCCAAGTGGATTGGAAGCTGCGCCAGGACCCGCGCCTTATTCTCAGGGAACGCACTAACCTGCGTTATCTAACCCCCGCCGATCTGTACACCGACGATGGCCCCCGACCCGATCTAGGCGTGGTGGATGTCTCTTTTATTTCCCTAACTAAGGTGTTGCCGGCCCTCTGGGAATTACTGCTGCCGCCGCGAGAGCTGATTGCTCTCATTAAGCCGCAATTTGAAGTGGGGCGCGATCGCCTCGGCAAAAATGGTGTGGTGCGCGATGCCAAGGCGCGTCAAGAAGCGGTGGATCAGGTGATAACCGCAGCCGCAGCTTTAGGGTGGCAGTGCTACGGTGTCACTCCCTCGCCGATTTTGGGGCCTGCGGGCAATCAGGAATTCCTTGCCCACTTTTGCTGTGGGGCGAATGGTGTCCTAGAAAACGAGATGGTGTCATCATCCTGACAAAATCATCCTGACAAAAAGGAGGGTTTTCTGAGAAGGCAGCAAGGGGCACCGTTGATTCCTCCTTGGGCAAAATGGCTGAATGGCATCTTTTGTGGTGTGGTTAGGGCTGGGCATTCTTGCCTTTTGTGGCTACCTCGATGACTTTCGTGACCTGTTATGGTGTAGGCACGGTTTTTTCTTCAGACGGCAATGGCAACGTTTCTACTCTCCGTCTTTAGTTTGCTTTTGGCGGTGATCTTGGGGGCGATCGCCCCCTGGGCGAGGTTGCATCCTGCCCCTCCTTTGCGCTGACTCAGTAGGGTTGACATTGAATTTGGGCGCGGCACCCCTACGCTGGTGCAACTGCTGGTGTGGGGGTTTGCCATTGGGGGCTTTTTGAATCAGTTAGGCGTTGATCCGGAGCAAATTGCCTTTGAGGTCATGACCGTGCTGTTAAGCAACCGCTTGGTGTCCCCGCTTTTTAACGCCATCTTCTACGGCATCGTTGGCTTGGGATTGAACAATGGTGCCTATTGGAGTGAGGTCTTTGGCAGTGGCTGAGAGGGGGTTCCCAAAGGACCAACGGAAGCCAGCCTCAGCGGCGGTCTCTCGGGTCGGTAAACCCTATGGCGAATTATTCTGCCCCAAGCTATTTTGATTATCCTGACCCCCTTCAGCAATCACTTCATGACGCTGATGCAGGGCTGCGCTCTTTTGGTGGTGATTGGGGCGCCCGAATTGGCAAATCTGACGAGCACGGTTGCCAATCCCATGACCGATCTGCAGCGGAAGCTTTTTGTCTATATCTTGGGGGCAAGGTTCTACTTTGCCTTCTGTTTTTACCGGTCACGGCTCTCCCGCTTCCCTGAGCAGCGGTGGCAGCGATCAACTATTTCATAATCAAAACCGTTATGAGTCTGATATAGTAGACATAGCTGTTAAAAAATGTAAACAGTCCTGTTCAACCTGTCCTAGTTAGGAGTACGAGGTTTTCTATGTCTGAGTGTCTGCGCGTCGGTCAACCCGCCCCCGATTTTGAAGCGGTTGCTGTTTATGACCAAGAGTTCAAAACCATCAAGCTCTCGGACTATCGCGGTAAGTACGTTGTTCTCTTTTTCTATCCCTTGGACTTTACCTTTGTCTGCCCCACGGAAATTGTTGCCTTTAGCGATCGCTACGATGAATTTGCCAAATTGAACACCGAAATCCTGGGCGTGTCTGTGGATAGCCAGTTCTCCCACTTGGCTTGGACACAAACTGATCGCAAAGCTGGTGGTGTCGGCGATCTTAAATATCCCTTGGTGTCTGACCTGAAAAAAGACATCAGCACTGCCTACAATGTCCTGACCGAAGAAGGCGTGGCCCTGCGGGGTCTGTTCATCATTGATAAAGAAGGGATTATCCAACACGCAACAATCAATAACTTGGCCTTTGGCCGCAGTGTTGATGAGACCCTGCGGGTACTCCAAGCGATTCAATACGTTCAAACTCACCCCGATGAAGTCTGCCCCGCGGGCTGGCACCCCGGTGACAAGACGATGAACCCTGACCCTGTCAAATCCAAAGTCTATTTTGAAGCCGTGGGCTAAGGGCCCCTTTTTCTCAGACTGGTCCGTTGGGAACCTGCCCTTGGGGTGGGTTCTTTTTTTGCTTCCCCAAGACCTGCAGGAAAACGCTAGGGTGGAACAAGAGGGGTTTTGCCGAATAGGGAGGCAACCATGACGGTTGATCGCCGCCTGATGCAGGCTGTAGACAGACTGGGGTACCGAGTGACCGCAGGGGATGTGGCGAGCACAGTGGGATTACCGCTACAAACGGCCGAAAAAGGATTAATGGCCTTGGCCGCCGATGTCGGGGGAACGCTGCAAGTGGCCGAAAGCGGTGATATTGTCTATGTCTTCCCAAGAAATTTTCGCAGTATCCTGCAGGCCAAATACTGGCAACTGCGGCTACGGGAGGTAGCGCAGCGGGTTTGGGGCATTGTTTTCTATCTCATTCGCATTTCCTTTGGCATTTTCCTCATTATTTCGATTGTCCTGATTTTTCTGGCGATCGCGATCATTTTGATTGCCCTTTCCAGTCAAGGTCGAGACGATGACAATCGCGGCCAAGACCGCTCTTGGGGGGGCGGTGGCATCAATTTTTGGGTCTTTCCCGACTTTTGGTATTTCTTTGGCGATTCTTCTCCCCGGCGATCGCGCTCCCCATCAAGGGGCAATGGCGAGGAAATCGAGGAAATGAACTTTTTTGAGGGGGTGTATTCCTTCCTCTTTGGCGATGGCAATCCCAATGCGGACCTTGAAGAGCGCCGCTGGCAACTGATTGGCCAGGTCATCCGCAACAATAGCGGGGCGGTGACGGCAGAGCAAATTGCCCCCTATCTCGATTTAGAAACCGATCCGGGGGACGACGAGTGGTACATGCTGCCGGTGCTCACCCACTTTAATGGCCGTCCGCAGGTTACGGAGACAGGGCAAATTATCTATTGCTTTCCTGAGCTACAAACGACGGCTCAAACTCGCCAAGGGCAACAGCAGAGACTTCCCCCCATCTTGGAGGAGCAGCTCTGGCGCTTTAGTCGGGCACCGGCTTGGCAAATTATGGTGGCCATTGGCTTGGGGTGTGTCAATCTCATCGGTGCACTGATGCTGTGGTACCTGCTGGGAGATGGGGCGATCGCCCAAGAGCTGGGGGGACTGGTGGCCTTTGTCGCCTCGATCTTTTGGATTTTACTTGGCTATGGCATTGGCTTTTTGGGAATTCCCTTGGGGCGGTACTACTGGTTACAGTCGCAAAATCAACGCATTCGCGATCGCAATGCCCGCCGCTATCACTTCGCTAATCTCTTGGCCAATCCCACACCCCAGTTGCGTGCCAAATTACGGGCCGCTCAAGCCTATGCCCAGCAGCGGCAAATCCGTGAACAGGATGTGATTTATCGCTCAGATCAGGATTTGGTGGAGCAGGAACTCGACCAATCGGAAGCCATTGATCGCGAGTGGCTACGCCGCCTGGAATCGGAGTAGATCATGACTCGCTCTGCTCTACGCCTAGTGGCTGCCACAGGGAATCTCGCGGCCATTCAAGCCCTTCTAGGGGCGGCCCTTGCTCCCAAGGGGATAGGGGTCACAGTGAGCCAGCAGCGAGAATGTCTCCTGTTGCGCCTTCAGTGTCCAAGGGCTGTCCCGGCTGCGATTGTGCTAACGCTACTCGCTCGCGAACTGGTCCATTGGCCAAACTATGCCCACAGCAGACTCCTGATCACCGCCTCCCAAGGCAGCAACGATCTCTGGGAAGAGGTGCTTGATCTGACCTGTCCCCATGAGTTACTGCGCCTTGCCAAGGGGGAGCACCTGCGTCAGCAGCTCCCCACCCCGCCCCGCAGGGAGGCGTTTGGCATTCCCGTACAACCCCTCAGCAGCCAAGATTGGCAAGTGATGGCAGCGGGGTTGGGTCTATCGCTTTTGCTCCTTGCTTCCGAGCAGATGACCTTTTTGCTCAGTCCGCTGGTGACTCTGGTTCACGAGCTGGGTCATGCAGTGGTGGCCTGGCTCTTTGGCTATCCAGCGGTTCCGGCCTTTGATTTTCGCTACGGTGGTGGCGTCACCCTCCATGGCGATCGCGCAGGGGGGCTTGTCCTGCTCATCTACACAGGATTACTGGCCTTGGCCTATTT
Organism: Thermosynechococcus vestitus BP-1; assembly: GCF_000011345.1. Classification (NCBI taxonomy): domain Bacteria; kingdom Bacillati; phylum Cyanobacteriota; class Cyanophyceae; order Acaryochloridales; family Thermosynechococcaceae; genus Thermosynechococcus; species Thermosynechococcus vestitus. The sequence goes on along the minus strand of NC_004113.1, from coordinate 1,514,756 downwards.
CTACCGTCAAAATCGGCTGACCCTTATTTGCCTTGGGGTCTTGACGCTGGTCTATACCCTTGTGGCCTTTAGTCCTGTCCATGAAATGCTCTTTGTGGCGATGGGGCATGGCTTTGAACTTGTTTTTGCTGGGATTTTTCTCTACCGTGCCCTCAGTGGTTGGGGGTGCCGCTACCCCATTGAACGTCCCCTCTACGGTATGGTGGGGTTTTTCATTGTGTTTTTTAATATGCGCTTTGCTTGGCAGTTGCAGTTTAATCCTGTGGTTCGGGAAATGTACCTCATGGGTAAGGGGGGCATTGATCACGACTTGGTTCGCCTTGCCCGCGACTTTTTCCACACCGACTTAGCCACCGTGGTCGGCCTCTACGGCTTTTTTGTGGTTCTGACACCGGCGATCGCCTTCCTCCTCTATCGCTATCGCCAGCTCATGCTGTACCTATTGATTCGCCTCTTTTTCTCTGAGGGCTAGAGGCTCCCCCCTGGCCACTCCAGCAGGAGCCAAACTGGGGGAAGATAGAAAGGGTCAACCCTTGGGAATTGCTCAAAAATGTCCCTAACCGCTGGGGCGATCGCTCCCCCCTTTGAACTGGCGGATGCCACGGGTCAGTTGGTGCGTTTGGCTGACTTTCAAGGCCAGTGGGTGATTCTCTATTTCTATCCCCGTGACAATACCCCTGGCTGCACCACAGAAGCCTGTGCCTACCGTGAGCTTAGTGCCACCTTGGGCGATCGCAACGTCGTTATCTTAGGCATCAGCCCCGATAGTGTCACCTCCCACGCCAAATTCCAGCAAAAGCTCGACTTGCCCTTTCGTCTGCTGGCAGATGTGGATGCCAAAGTTGCCCAGGCCTACGGCAGCTATGGCCCGAAAAAGTTCATGGGCAAGGAATATCTAGGTGTCTATCGGGATACGTTTCTCATCGATCCCACAGGTAAAATTGCCGCCATTTATCGGCGGGTCAAACCCGCTGCCCACGTGGCGCAAGTGCTAGCGGATCTGGAGCGGCTGCAAGGGTGAATGGGTTTTGGCGAGTTCTACGCTTTTTCCTGAAGCGATTCTGGCGGCATCCCTTTGTGGCGGTGTCAGTCATTGCCTTGACGGCAGGCGATCGCCTGATTTTGGTCCAACGCCGCGATACGGGGCAATGGTCGCTGCCAGGGGGCATGATGGACTGGGGAGAAACGATCCTCGACACGGGGGCACGGGAATTAGCGGAGGAAACGGGTCTCACCCTCACCTGCTTTGAGGGTTTAGTGGGGGTCTATTCTGACCCGAAGCGGGATCCGCGGGTGCATGCGGTGTGTATCGCGATCACTGCCCGCGTCAGCGGTGAGCCACAGGTCATGGATATCAAGGAAGTGCGGGCCGTGGCCGCCTTTGCCCTCAGTGACGTCCCCTTAGCCGATTTAGCTCATGACCATGCCCAACAGTTACAGGACTATTTCAGTGGCCGCCTAGGCTTGACTTAAGCCCTCGAGAAATTCTGCAAAATTGGGCGCTGCTTCCAGAGAATGAGCAGCGAAAAGTAGGGCAGGGTTAACTCTGGATAGTTCGTAAGGGGGGTGTAGATTTGCTGTTTAGGCGTTGTTGCCCAGCTCACCACTGCCGCCTGCTCCAGGAGGTTCTGTTCCTTGAGCCAATGCCAGACCTGGCCATAGACCGATCGCACCTTCATGAAAACCACCACCTCTGCCCATGCCCAGACCCGAGCGAGGTCATCTCCGTGGTACATCCCTGGGACAATTGCCAAGCGATCGCTCCCCAGGGTCAGGGGCACCCCTAAACTGGCGGCCGCCGCCAAGGGCGAGCAAACTCCCGGAATCACCTCAATCGCAATCTGGGAGTCAAGGTTCTGGAGGGCGGCTGCTAGATAGGAAAACGTACTATAGAAACTGACATCCCCCTCAGAGACAAACACCACATCCCTGCCCTGAGTGAGGTATGCATAGACTTGATCCGCTGCCTTTTGCCATGCCCGTTCTAAGATATCTGGCTCAAGAACATAGGGGAATTCCAGGGGGAGGTAAATTTGCTGGGGTTGTTTGTAGGGGGCAATGATCTCCTCGGCAATGCCGCGGCGCCCCTGTAGCCCCGCAGGAAAGGCAATCACCGTCGCTTGCTGCAAGCGTCGCCAGCCTTTGAGGGTGATGAGTTCGGGATCCCCAGGACCAACACCAATGCCACAGAGAGTAGCCATTAGCCCCAGCCCCACCAGTGCCCCAGTTGATAGACAGCGCCGCTCACAAGCCACGCTATCCCCAAGGCATAGAGGGTAGCAAAAATTGTCAACGGTCCGCGTTTTGATTCACTCCAGAGGGTGGCCAGGGTGCTGAGACAGGGGGTGTAAAGGAGCGTAAAAAGCATAAAGCTGTAGGCCTGCAGGGGGGTCAAGTCCTGGGCGATCGCCTGCTGTAGGGAGGTACCGGAAAGGTGATAGATAACTGCCAACGCGCCAATGACAATCTCCTTAGCCACAAAGCCAACAATGAGGGCGATCGTCAGTTCAGGTGTAATGCCCACCGGTGCCAAAAGCGGCTGTAGCGCCGTCCCCAGTCGGCCCGCCCAGGTCTCTGGGCTTGAGGGGGTTGCATTCAAGGGCAAATGGGTCAATGCCCACACCACCAACACACCCATCATAATGAAGCCCGTTGCCCGCGAGAGAAAGTGCCGCACCTCGCCCCAGGCCCGCAGGATCACCTGTTGTGCCGTCGGCCAACGATAGGGGGGCAACTCCAGCAAAAAGGGATCTGTATTCGGGAAATAACCTTGAAAACAGAGGGCCGTGAACAAGGCGGCGAGAATACTCCAACCATAGAGAGACACAAGGACCGCTGCCCCCCACTGCGGTGGAAACAAACAGGCAATGAGAAAGACAAACACCTGTAGCCGTGCTGAACAGAGGGAAAAGGGAATGATCAGCATTGTCAGTAGCCGCAGCCCCGGCGAGCGAATAATGCGGGTGGCCATCAGGGCCGGGACATTGCAGCCAAAGCCCATCAAGCCGAGAACAAAACTGCGGCCATCTAAACCCAAGCGGGCCATGAGCCCATCCATGAGATAAGCAGCCCGGGCCAAGTAGCCACTGTCTTCGACGATCGCCATCACAATAAAGAAGATGGTGACTAAGGGCACAAACGCTGCCACTGTGGTTATGCCGCCATAGAGGCCCTCAAGCAGCAAACTGCTGAGCAAGGGGGGAAGCCCGGCAAAAACTGGCTCTAGCACCTGTCCCTGAAAGGCTTCAAAGGTATCACTGAGCCAGCCCTGCAGCCCTAGACCCAGTACCCACACCACTTGAAAGACAAGGTATAGCCCCCCAAAAAACAGGGGCAGTCCCCACAGGGGGTGTAGCAACCAGTCATCCAATTGCTCTGTCAGTCTACGAACGGTGCGACTAGGGAAAGTGACGGTGTCCGCTAGTAGGGGTGCGATCGCTCCCGAATCAAGCTCTGGCAACGTTGGTTGCAGGAGCGGCCCTTGGGGAATAGGGGCTTCCTTGAGCGCATGGCAAATTGTTTCGTAGGCCTGCCAATAGCCACCACCGTATTTAGCACTGAGAGCAACGACGGGCACCCCCAGGCGATCGCTCAACTTCGCAGTATCAATCTCAATCCCCAGTTGCCCAGCCTCATCAGCCATATTCAAAAGCACCACCATGGGTAGCCCCCACGCCTTCACCTGCAGGGCTAAGCGCAATTGATGCTGAATCTGACTGGCATTGAGAATCACCAACACCAACCGCACCGGCACCCGTTGGAAAAACTCACGCACAATGGTTTCATCGGCAGCTGTCCCCGCTAGATCGTAGATGCCTGGTAAATCCACCAGCTTAACCCTCTCACCATTGAGGGACATCTCCGCTTCTGCTAAGTCCACCGTAATCCCTGGCCAGTTGCCCACACGGGCACGGGCGGCAGCAATGCGATTGAAAAATGTCGATTTACCAGTGTTGGGGAGGCCGAGAAGAGCGATCGTGCTGGGGGTCATTGGCGTGGCTGTGAGGATTGCAGTTCGAAGGTACCCGTGTCGCCATGATTGAGGGGAATGAGCAGACGACTGAGGAAGCGGCCATCCTCTAACTTATACATGTCAAGGCTGTAGCCTAGGCGTTGACAAAGATGGCAGCAAATTTTGAGGTGGCGCCCGGGGGGCTGATCAAGGCTAGAGGGAGCTAGCCAGTCAAGATGTTCCAGTTGGTGCAGTTTAATGAGTAACTGTGGCTCCACTTCCCCATTGTCGGTAATGGAGAGTTCCAGCCAAGACGCCGTTTTCCCCCCCTGACCGATGCCTTCAATTTGCTGACACCAAATGTCAATGCGACCTTGGGAGGGCGATCGCTGGCAGGCAAAAAGCAGCAATTCATAGAGGATTAACTCCAGCTTGCTAAGGTCGCCATTGAGGGTGAGCACGGGCTGATTGTGAACTTGAATCCACAGTTGTTTGCGCTGCTTCCAGTTTTCGATGCGATCCATCACTCGCTTGAGGACCACCGCTAGGCCTGCTGTGTGGGTGGCTTTGTCCAGTTGCCACACCTCATGGCTCAGGAGAGGATGGAGAGATTCCAACTGGGTTTGCAGGAGCGTGCCCAACCGCCGCAGCAGTGGGTCTGCCTCGGGGTGCTCCTGAACCCATTGCGTCAACTGCTGGCAGAAACTCGTGAGTTGACCATAGACCTGCTCAAGGCGACGGTGTTTGTACCAGTTGAGGGTTTCAAGGGTCTGCCAGCCTTGGGTGAGCATCTGAATAAGGGAGGTGCTGCGGTGTGCCCAAGCTAAATGGTTGACAAGGGTAATGAAGGCCTCTAGGTGCAAGGTTGACCAGAGGCGATCGCGGTGATCGGCCACAATCAGCACTCCCGAAGGCTCATATTCTGGATCTGTGCGCAGGGCGATCGCCAAAATTTGGCCAATATCTGGCCCCGACAGCCACTCACGGGTACGGGGATCCAGTTCGGCTGCCGTGGTTTGAATCAACCCAGCGTAGGGATTGCCATTGACATCGGCTTGGGAGGCCATCAGGGCACTGTGGATGAGGGGATCCTCATAGATAGGAATCTCAATGTCGTTGCGAATGACAAACTTGGGATGGCTGGGGGGCGGTGCCACAATCGAGCCAACGGTCTGACCGGGTTGCCAAGTTACTAAAGCAACAAGGGGCACCTGCATCAAATTCATGAGCTGCTGCAAGCCCGTCAGTTCAAGGCGCTCGAGGTTTTGGGTGCGTTGCAGTGCCCTTAACCCCGCCAACATCGCCGATCGCACCTGCTCCTGCTGCGTATTGGTCTTTTGCAGTTGCCACTGATGGCTAATCAGGCCAAGGAGGCGAGCCACCTCCTGTACAAGGGTTTGCTGACCTTTGCCCCAAAGGGTGGGTTCAGTGCGCCCCACCAGCAGCAGCGCCTCCAGAGAATGGCCAGGGGTGGTGGTTGCCGCTAGAAGGGACTGGATATTCAGCTTGCCGAGAACCTCTTTCCAAGAGTAAAGGCGCAATTCATTGCTGTAGTCCTCAAGGGCAATGGCTGTTGTTGCCGTTTCCAGAAGCTGCCAGTCCATTTTTTGCAATGGTGGGAAGGGGGGATGGCGATCGCGCCCCCGGGGAGCCGGATACTGAAACACAACATCAAAGGCTTGGGTCAGGGAGTTATAGGTCAGCAAAAAGACCCACTGCGCCCCCAGATCCGCCGCCAACCTTTCGCCCGCACGGTGGAGCACCCGCCGCCAGTCCTGCTCATCACAGATGGCTTGAGCCAACTCACTCACCAAGCTTTGGGCATGCTGCGTCTGTGCCAAGAGATGTTCCAGACGTTCAGTGGGGGCTGCTAAGGCCAATAGCTCTGCGGTGATTTGCAGGAGCTTCTTCTCGTTGTCGTTCCAAGGGTAAGGGTCATTGCGCTCGAATGTGAGAAAGCCCACGACCTCGGTGCCCACCAGAATCGGGGTTGCCAGAAGGGCACGGCAGTTGAGCATTTGCATCAGCCGCAATGGTGCGGTGGCACTGACCACACTTTGGCTATCGCTGACACTCACGGTTTGGCCACTGGCAAGGGCAGTATAACAACCTGCTAACTCCTGCTGCGTAATTGCTAGGGGTTGTCGCTGGCTCTCGCGGCTCTGGGGTTTACCAACGGTGTAACTGCGCCGCCGATAGAGGGGTTGCGCCACATCTCGCCAAAAGAGGCTGGTACGTTGAGGTTGACAGAATTGGTGCACTGCCAGCAACAGGGCTTCAATACGCTGACTGAAGCTATTGGCACGGCTGGCCTCCTGCAGCAGATGGCGTATGGGGTCATCACTAGTCATTGCGGCAGCAGCCACCTGCTTTGCTTCTGGTACCCCTTTCGTTGTTTTGGTGGCTGCTAGGCGTTCTAGTTCTGGTCCAAGGGCACTGACTAGGAGGCTCATGTGGGCCAAATCATCCCCCCGCAGCGTATCGCCCCATGTGGTGGAACCGGTGATGAGAATGCCAAGGGGTTGACGATGGCGGACAATGGGATAGATAGCGGTGCCTTGAATACCCAAACGGGTGGCGGCTTCCCGTAATTCTCCTAGGCGAGGTTCCTCCTTAAGACTAGGCAAACTAATGGGCTTGCGGTTCATCAACACCTGATCGAGAAGACTGCCCGCAGCAAGGGTCAGTTTCTGTTTGAGAAAGGGATGATCACCGACGGGCGTTGTTCCCCCTTGGCCAATGAGTTGTTTGGAGGCTTCATTGTACAGCCCCAACCAGACAAAGGACATACCGAGGGTTTCTTGGACAAAGCTCACCAAGGGAGCAATGAGTCCGCCAATTTGCTCTTGCTGTTGTAACTGTTTGATGGTGTTCACTAGTGCCGCCAAAGGGGGGCTGACCTTCGGGGATTTCGCAGAGGTCATAGGGGCGATCGCAACCGAGAAGGATGTCTTCTATTGTAAACTTTGCCCCTTCGCAATCCCGTCCTTCAGTTCACAGCAGGCAAGGAGAAAGTCTGGGGGCACAGGGGCAGGCCATGTACCCTCAACGCGGCGATCGCCCAACACAATCAGATGCAGGCTATAGGCATGGGGATAGCCCTCCAATTCCAACTGCACAGCGTCGTTGTGGCCACTGAGGGTAATCATTTCCTCGGGCATCAATTCGGGGGCGATCGCCTGAAGCTGCTCATGGAGTTGGCGAAATAGCTCCACAAATGCCCTAAACTCAGCGTCAGTGAGTTCGGTGGCCCAATCCTCGGCACCCACCAGACCTGCATAGTGTTGATCACTGCGCCAGCCCACCCGCCAGCCTTGCCCCACTCGCAGTTCCATAGACCAGCCCTCTAGAACGTGGGTACGAGGCTACTGTTGCCGCCAAAGAGTGCCCAAGACAGGAAAAAGTTGAGAATAAAAATGGCCAGTAGCGAGATCACCACTGCTGCCGTGGTGGATTGACCGACTCCCTTGGCGCCCCCCGTGGTTGTAATGCCCCAACTGCAGCCAATGATGGCCACCACACCACCAAAAATGCCCGATTTGATAATTGAACTCCACAGATCCCAAGTTTGCAGAAAGTTCTGAATGGACTCAATATATACCCCAGGGGGAATACCGTAGAGATAATCGCCAATAATCAACCCCCCCCACAAACCCGTTACCAGTGCTAGGATATTAAGAATTGGCAACATGACCACACAGGCAATAAACCGTGGCACCACTAAGTAATCTACGGGGTTGGTGCCTAACATATAGAGGGCGTCAATTTGCTCAGTGACTTTCATGGTACCAATTTCAGCTGCAAAGGCGGAGCCAACCCGGCCGGCGAGCACCACCGCTGTCAGTACAGGCCCTAGTTCCCGCGCAAGGGCGATCGCCAGCACCCCACCCACCGCAGACGTGGCACCAAAGGCAATAAATTCACGGGCGACTTGAATCGTAAACACCATACCCACGAAGGCAGCTGTAATCAGGGCAACACTGAGGGAGGCAGGCCCCACCAAAGCCATTTGCTCGATCAAGTTACGCAGAGCAATCCGCCCCCGCAGCACACGGTAGATGACTTGACCCCCTAAGAGAAGGGCTGTACCCAAGCGTTGGACACCTTGGCTTGCACGCCAGCGTAGCCGTGGCCACTTCATCGCCTTCACTGTTGCGTCCTAGAAATTACCGGTTTCACCCGCAGCACCATTACCCAAGCCTGAGAGTTTGAGGAAGAGGTTTTTATCCGTTGTGCTCTGATAGACACAGCTAATTTCAGGCTTGGCGTCTAGGTTACCAACATAGCCAAAGGTATTCAGCCGTTGGCGACAACTGCGCAACTGTTCACCCGTAATGAGTTGTCGCTGCTCTAGGAGGGCAACGTTGTTGGCCCGCAGAACACAGCCCGGTTGCATTGAGGGTTGAGACACAAAAACCGAAAAGGGATTAAAGGTCACAAAAATCCGCGTATCCACCGCGATCGCGCTCGCGCCAAATTGCACGCAAATATCGGGATTGGGCGCTGCTTGATCAATAAACTGCGTCGAGGCCACGTTATCTGGGTTAAGGGTCGTGGTTTTGCTAAAGGTGACGCCAACGCCAACCCCAATAATGAAAACGCCGCCCAAGACCGCCAAGGTACGGGTGTTCACCGCCGACTTGGATTCTGGCTCTGGAGGACGACGAGTTTGGGGACGGGGACGCGGTGGAGATGGCGAACGTCGAGGCATAGCAGGAAAAGTGAACAGCACTTCCCTACCAGTATGCCCTTATAAGGAAGAGTTTGACTGCCCCCCCGGCTGTTTTGGCTTGGCCTTGTTCACTTTCAGGACTCGCCCTAGCCATGTGGCACCATCAAGATCATCAATGGCAACGGCCTCCTGGGTTTCATCTGCCAGTTCGACAAACGCAAAGCCCCGTCGCTTACCGGTTTCGCGATCCACCGGCAACACAATCCGGCGAATGGCACCATATTTTTCAAAAACTTCGCGAAGATCGTTTTCAGTGGCCTCGTAGGAGAGGTTGCCGATGTACAGTGTCATAACCCGAACTCAGAAGCAATTTGACAATCATGATAGCCTTTTGCCTTGATTTTTCTGTGCGATCCAGGCTACACAACTCAGGACTTTGCAAAGAAAATTAACGTTTTCTATCGGACTGAAAATATGTGAGGTTAAAAGGAAATTAATCCACTGCTATCAGTCAACTGCAATAGCCGACTAAGGCAATTCAGGCAAAAAACAGGCGCCCTCAGGGCGCCCAGGAAAAGTGGATTATGGCTTAATATTGGGCTTCAGGCAGCAACCAGTGGCTACCAGCTTAGCATCTAGCACCGCCGTATCATCTTGCACCTGAAAGCTTAACCGGCAGCCGTCCAGCCAAGAGGGCTGAATGGGAATTGTGAGGGTTGTCACCGTTCCAGCGCTCACCCCAGTGTTAGGCCAGAGGTACTGCCAGTACAGCACACTGCCGTTCTTCCAGATGGAGATGCTGTCATTACCGGCATCAGGGCTTTGGTTCGACTGGCCATTCGTCAGCGCCTTGGCTGTTACGACCAGCTTGGCCTTTTGTACCTCGCAGCAGCGTTCTTTGCACCCGTTCCATTGGAAGGTATGCCGTACGTGGCGATTTATCGTAGTACCGTTGAAATTTGGCTCTATCCATTGTGGACCGGGGGTGCTGGGGAAGTCCGGACCATAGGGCGTAGTGCTATTGGGCGGGGGTGCCTTGAGCAGAATCGTCTTTGGACAGGGCTTTTGGGCATTACCCAGCAAGTCGGTCGAGGCTTGGCGCTCTTCAATCTCATCGGGTATGGGGAGACTGCGCAGCTGAGGCAGTTGAGGTAGAGGCCGTTGCAGAAAAGGTGGTTCTTCTACTTCAGGTGGAGCATTGTTTTTCTCAATCCGCCGCGGCTCTGATGGGAGGGGCAGCCCTATCGGAGTAGGACCACCAGGGGGCCGCCGTCGCATTGCAGGCGTTTGTGCTAGGGAAAGCGTTGCCCCCAGACCAAAAGTGATAGAGAGAATAGCAACAATGGCTTTTGTGTTAGTAAAAATTTTCATGGTGATCTCCTCCTTCGTCATTGTTGGCAATTAGGGTGGGGAAGAGGTATAGAGAGTTATGGAGAAATACTCGCTGAGCTATTAATCCGTTGGGATTTCGCAGCGCCAGCAAATTTCTGCTGATGGATCAAGGTCAATAAGGCGAGTGCCGGGGGGGCATTCGTAATGTTGGGGTGGGCGACCGATATAACACTTGTTTTGAGAATCCCAAGGATTACCTGGATTACCACCTATTTGCATGAACTCTTCCCTAGGTGCCTTGCGTGATGAAGTACCAATTAGCGGTATGTCAACCGATCCGTCCCTAGGTGCCTTGCGTGATGAATTACCAATTAGCGGGATGTCAACCGATGGGAACTGTGGTTTTTTTTTCTGCTCAGCCTGGGCTATATTCACGCTCAAAAGAGTAGCAATAGCAGCAATAATGAGAGAGTTGCGCACTCCCATGAGCAAAATCCTCCTTTGTAATGCTGAATGCTGAATGTATTTGAAGGTGCAAAGCCTTAATGTGGTGGGCTTTAGCTGCTTTTGATACGCTGGACGATTGTGTGGCAGCTTGTGTTCCTGATTCTTTTTGCTGATGAAGAGGTAGCTGTATTTGGTTGATTTTGCAGCACTCGACTAGCTCGCTGCTCTATCCCTAGAGCGAGTGTAGGAATTGATGCTCCCTACCCTCAGGATTTGTCCTAGCCGTGTTCGATCCTAAGGGTCATCAGTGGCACCGTTTTTATTTTTACTCTTGACAACAAAATCTACTGGCAAGAAGCAATGTTCATTTTACTGTTCGCCGCCTCAATGGAGACTCAGGAAACTTGTGCCTAGATTACTAGCAAAGAGTATAGTTCCTAGCAGTGAGTTTGTGCCTGTGCCACCACTGGCATAGTTCTAACGAAAAACAGCTATTAACCTGTCACGATCAAGGTATCAGCGTAACGACACCGCCCTTCGCTACGCTTGACGCTTCAAAACGCTGGTTTGAGCGACTTCTCGTCTCAGGTACGGAAATAAAATGATTTCGTTGGCACGTTTGGGTTGGTCACTTTCAGTTGTATTGGGAGTTGTGACCCTTGGGTTTACCAATGGACTGGCGATCGCTCGCCCGACAAGCCTTTTAGCAGGACAACATCAATTGCCGTTGGCGAATGGACTCTACCTCTTTGGCGAATCTCCCCAACCGCAACAAATAGGTCGTAGCTACATTGTCTTTGAAGTGCACGATCGCAAGGTCTATGGGGCGCTTTACCTGGCCAATTCCTCCTTTGACTGTTTTCGGGGTACCGTGGGCGATCGCCAGTTGCAGGTGACGGTTCTGCCCACCTACGAGGAAGAGCCCTATCCAGCAGAAATTGATTTGCCCAGTTTCTATAGTTTGCGTCCCTTGAGCGCCAGCGATCGCGCCATTTTGGCCGCCTGCAAAGCCGAACCACTACCCATTGCCACCCAAACAGGAAGCTAGGCAGAGGTGCTATTATCAGACGGTACCTTCTGCCGTGAACTCTTGAGCGCTATCGATGGTGAAACTGACGCCAACCCCTGCCTACAGTCTGACCCTGCGATTAGAGACCTCCTTGGATCCAACGGAATTGGGAACGGTTCTTCAGATCATTGGCGGGCAACAGGGGCAAGTGGGTTCCATCAGGCTCCTTGAGAAAACGGCCAATAGAATCCTGCGGGAACTGGTGGTGGTGGCTGCCAGCCAGGAGCATGGGCAGGCTATTGTCAATGCTGTGAAATCTGACGGCCAAGCCACAGTGCTAGAGGTGAGCGATCGCACCTTCCGCCTCCATGAGGGCGGCAAAATCACCATTAAGAGCAAGCATCCGCTGCAAGAATACGACGATCTGGCGATGGCCTATACGCCGGGTGTGGGTCGGGTATCCCAGGCGATCGCTGACGATCCAGACTTGGTTCACAAACTCACCATTAAAAGCCATACCGTTGCCATTGTCAGTGACGGTAGCGCTGTGTTGGGCTTGGGCAATATCGGCCCAGAGGCTGCCCTACCGGTGATGGAGGGCAAAGCCATGCTCTTTCAAGAATTTGCTGGCTTGGACGCCTTTCCCATCTGTTTGGCCACCCAAGAGGTGGATGAAATCGTTGCCACCGTGAAGCGGATTGCCCCTGTCTTTGGTGGCATCAACCTAGAGGATATTAGTGCCCCCCGCTGCTTTGACATCGAAGCTCGCCTGCAGGCGGAACTGGATATCCCTGTGTTTCACGACGATCAGCACGGCACGGCCATTGTCACCCTTGCGGCCCTTAAAAATGCCCTGCAATTCGTGGGTAAATCCTTAGAAACGGTGCGCATTGTGATTAATGGCGCAGGGGCGGCTGGGATTGCCGTGGCACGACTCCTGCGCAAAGCGGGGGCCAAAGACTTAATTTTATGTAATCGCCGCGGCATTCTCTCACTGCAGACAGACCTAACTCCCGCTCAAAAGGAATTTGCCGTTACCCAAACGGGAACCCTTGCCGATGCCCTTGGGGATGCCGATGTCTTTATTGGCCTGAGCGCCCCTGGTGTCCTCACAGTGGAAATGGTACAGCGCATGGCCAAAGAAGCGATTGTTTTTGCCATGGCCAATCCGGTTCCGGAAATCCAACCAGAACTCATCTATAACCATGTGGCGGTGGTCGCCACTGGCCGCAGTGACTACCCCAACCAAATCAACAATGTGCTGGCCTTTCCGGGGGTGTTTAAGGGTACCCTTGCCTGTCGAGCACCACGAATGACCGAGGAAATGTTCCTCGCGGCAGCAGAAGCGATCGCGGGCTTGGTGAGTCCCTCGGAACGCCACTCAGCCTATATTGTTCCCTCGGTGTTTGACCCCCGGGTGGCACCAGCGGTGGCCAAGGCAGTGGAGGACTGCGCGCGATCGCTGGGGTTAGCCCGTGCCTAGTCTCTATTGCGGGACAGTAAAGGACTGAGTCAGGGTCAGGCGCAAATCCGTATTGGCATCAACCACCACTAGTCGCCGTACCGCCGGATCAATCACACCCCCAATCGTGGCACCGGCGGCGGCACCGGTAATCACTTTTTCGGGCGTAATCTTGCGATCGCCAATCACCGCCGAGGCACCGGTGGCAACGGCCGCCCCAATTAATGTATCCCGAATAATCGAAGTTGCCGGACGCCCCTGATTGGTTTCAATGGCTGCGCCGGTTGCGGCTCCCGTGAGCACCTTCAAGGGGGTGATCTTTTGATTGCCCAGCAGGCCAGACAATCCAGCCGCCACCGCTGACCCAATGGCCGCATTGCGGAAGACATTGCCAATGTTGGGGTCGCGGGCATCGCGAATCGTGCGAATGACTTGGGAATTGGCGGCGATCGGTAGCTGGCGGTTATTGATCACCACTGTATTGGCCACAAATTGGGAGCCTCCTTGGGCCGGCTGGATCTGGCCAAAAATTTCACTGCCTACGGGAATGACGACTCGACCCTGACTATCGCGGACATCGGCAGCCGTCACCAAGCGCAGGGCAATCGTTTCACTGGGACTCAGGACAATCCGCTCCGCATCGGGAAAACGAGCCGGAATCTGTTGACCAGCCGGTAGTGCAATGGGTGAAGTGGTGGCTGCACCCGCAATGTACTGTGTCGGGACGAGGGCTTGGGCACCGGGAGCACGGGTCGCCTGACACAGGAATGCCGCAATATCGGCACGGGTAGCCAGTTGATTAGGGCCAAAAACTTGCACATTCGGATAGTTGACCACCACCTGTTTAGCGGTCGCCGCAGCTACACCGGCTCGCCCATAGGCGGGAATCGCAGCCGCATCATTGAACTGGGCTAAAACTGCCTCAACAGAAGGTGGTGTGGGATATTGCAAGCCGCTGGCAAGGGCAACAATTGCCTGAACGCGAGGAATATTTTGATTGGGCTGAAAAACATTGCCGGGGTAGCCACTCAAGAAGCCGGTCCGGGTCGCGTTTTGAATCGCACTCGCTGCCCAAAATGTACTGGGGACATCGTTAAACGTACCAGGGGCCCGCACCACTGGGGCATTGGGAAACGCCTTCCCCAGCATGGCCGCATATTCAGCGCGGGTTACTGGCGCCAAAGGCCGAAATGTGCCGTCGGGATAGCCGCTGATAATGTTGCGACTGGCAAGGTGATCAATACAGCCCTGTGCCCAAATGCCTTGGGTATCGGTAAAACGGGATTGGGCTTGGGCAGGAACCGCTGCTAGAAGGGCAAGGGTACCAGAACTCATTAAACCGCAACTCAAAACGGCCAAGCTGCGCTGTGCTAGGCTCTGCATCGCAAATCTCTCCAATTAAGACATTAAAGCTCTTTGAGAGGGTTGACCCCTCAGCAATTTTCATTGGGAAAACACGCCAATGGTTGACTCTGCTCATCCCTATGGACGCAGCGCCGTAGATTAGGTTCCCTTGGGGCTAGGAGCTTCACTGGGGACAAGAACTGATTCCACTTGGGTATTCATCTGCCAACCAGAAATCAGGGCCGCTGGCAGTGTGTGGGGTTTGGGGCTGTGGAGCAGGTAAATCAAGCGATCGCCCACTTGCCACTCTTCATGGGCTCGCACCACCCGCAATCCCTCTGGCCGTTCCACCAGGAGGGGAAGCACTTTCCCAGAGCGTATCAAGGCCTCAAGGTGCTGGCGTTGCAATTGCGATCGCTCCTCCTCAATGACCAGTTCCCCAAGACGAACGGCCTCAGTGTTGATATATTGATTCCATTTTTTGATCGACAGTTGTAGGGCAAAGGCTGGACTCAACCCTAAGGGACAATCCTCTAACTCAAGGGCAGCCAAGACCCGTGGCGGGTGAAATTCTTCGAGGACGCGCTGTGCCAACACTGCATTCACCTCTGTGTTACTGGTAACCGCCAAATAGGTGCCCAACTGGGTAATGCCGGCCTCCTGCAAGATATTCAAGTCAAGGGCACTGCTGAGATAGACGGGCAGGTGTTCACGGCGAGCCTGCTCCACCGCTTCTGGATCGGTGTCAATCATCACCACCTCTTCGCCGCGATCGCGCAAAAGCCGCGCCAGCAGCCTACCGAGGGGGGTACAGCCGGCGATCATCACCCCTGAAGCCCCTTGGGCACGGACCTGCAGTTGAGTGGCCACCCAACGCGCTGTTAAGCCTTGGCCAAACACGGTCATCAGGATCGTTAGAAAGACTTGTCCCTTAATGGCATCACCACCACTCATGCCGGCGTTGGTCAGGGTGATGGCAAAGAGGGAAGCCACCGAGGCCGCCACAATCCCCCGCGGGGCAATCCAACTGAGGAAGGCCTTCTGTTGCCAACTGAGATCACTGCCCCAAGTGCACAGAACCACGCCGAGGGGGCGAATGATAAACATCAAACACAGAACCGTGAGCACCCCCGACCAACCCAGCTCCAATAGACCCGCGATCGACAGATCGGCAGCCAAGAGCACAAACAATACTGAAATCGAAAGGGTACTTAATTGTCCCTTAAAGCGGCGCAGCAGTCGCTCCCCCGGCACCTCACCCCAGCGTAGTACCAAGCCGAGAACAACGGCCATCATCAGACCCGACTCGCTCACCAGTTGATCCGAGAGCCAGAACAAGCCCCAAAGAACCGCCAGCACCAGTAAATTGCGGAGATCATCGGCGAGAAACCAAGCGCGACGCAGGAAATGGCTAAGAAACCAGCCACCAATGCCCCCCATCAAGGCACCCACAGCCAAGCGCTGACCAATGCCAAGGGCGATCGCCCCCATGCCGAGGTCTTGATTGAGCACCACATTCAGGACGACGACCGCCAGAATGGCACCAATGGGGTCAATGAGCACCCCTTCCCCTTCCAAAATCACGGCTAACTTGTGCTCGACCCCCACTTGGCGCAACAGGGGACCCACAACCGTCGGCCCCGTTACCACCACAAGGGAGGCATAGAGAAAGGCCAGTTGCCAAGGAAACTCACCAATCCAGTGGGCAGCCATTGCCCCAGCCACAAACGTAACCAATCCCCCCAGCGTCACTAGCTTCCACAGGCTACCTGTAATATCTTGGTCGGCACGACTGAGATCTAAGCTCAGCCCCCCTTCAAAAAGAATGAGTGCGACACAGAGGGGAACCAAAACTTCTATGCCCTCCCCCAACACTTCAGGATGAACCCATCCCAAGCCGCTTGGCCCTGAGAGAATCCCTACCAGTAACAACAGGACAATACTGGGCAGCCGTAGCCAGTGAGCAGCCACTTGGGCACCAATGCCCAGCACAACTGTGATGACGAACAAGGCGGTGAGTTCGGCACTACTTTCCATCGCAGCCTCCACAGAGGTTTAGGCGTTTAGGGCTAGACTGGCGGGCAAGCGTTCCTCCTTCTTCTACGTCAAAGGTCAATACTGGACTGTTGCATTTGTCACACCCCATTGCAGGGGAATCTGATTACAGGATACTGGAAGTCCTTGAGCACTGCCAATTTCAGTTAATTTTGCTAAGGTCTACCTACAGCAAGGGGCTACAGCGCGCTTTGCGATCGCCACCACAGCCAGGCCGCTGCACCACAGAGGGTACAGTTGCCAAGGAATGTGAGCAGGGCTTGCAGATCCACTAACCAGGCCAGTGTTACTGCATTATCAAAGTAATGCCAGGTACAGGCACACATGGCACTCACCAACGCTGGCAGCATTGCCCAGGCCAACCATCGCCAGCCCTGCCCTGGACGGCGGCGATCCAGTTGTGCCACAAACCAGATGGCTGCCATCCACTCCAGGACACTGGAAATATGCACCATCCACGTGGGAATTGATAAAGCGTGCATTTAGGACTCTGGATAGATGAGGATTTTATAGGTTTCCGGTGTCGGGTGTACTGCCTGTTCCACTGCTTCAGCCAGCTTGGATAGAGGATAGCGATCGCTGACGAGGGTTTTGACGTCAATACGGCGGTTAAAGATAATGTCGCAGGCAAGGGACTGCAAGCGATAGGAGGAACTGTAGCTGCCCATGAGGTCAATCTCACGGCGGTAGAGAATGTTGGGATTGAGGGGAATCTCCACTTCGTCGGGAAACTCCGCGAAAAAGAGGATTTTGCCCCCCTTGCGCGTACACTCTAGGGCTTGGAAAAAGGCTTTTTCACTGGGAACGGCCAAGAGACTGACATCTACCCCCAGGCCATGGGTCAGGGCCTGCACCTTGGCACTGAGATCCGGATCGCGGGCATCAAAGGCGGCCGCCGCACCGACTTCCTTAGCTTTGGCAATCCGGGAGGGCAGGAGATCGGTGGCGATCGCCCGCGCCCCAAAGAGATTCACCAACATAATAAACATCAGGCCAATAGGCCCTGCTCCGGTAATCAGTACCGTTTGACCAGGAGCGATCCCCGCTTTTTTCACCGCCTTGAGACAACAGTTAGTGGGTTCAACAAAGCTGGCTTCTTCATCGCTAATAGGATCGGGAATGGGAATCAGTCCCCCATGCTCCACAATGTGTCCCGGCACTTTCACATACTCAGCGAAGCCACCCCCACTGGGAATAAAGCCTGCGGTTGTCGTTACTGTTTTATAGACATGACACATGGAGTAGTTTTCGTTCAAGCAGTAGGCGCAGTGCATACAGGGGATATGGTGCATGACCACCACCCGCTGACCCACCTGCCAACCTGTCACGGCATCGCCCACGGCCGCAATTTCACCCGCTGTTTCATGGCCAAAAATACGGGGCGGCTCATAGAGGGGATAACGAATTTTTTTGATATCCGATTGGCACAACCCAACCACTCTGACCCGCACTAGTACTTCATCAGCAGCAATCTCGGGAATCGGAATCTCTTCGTAGCTGAGTTGATTCACCCCCCGGAACACTTGGGCTTTCATTGAGACCTTTGCGAACGCGTCACCCCTAAAGATAGTTGTCCCTTGCACCGAGGGCAAGTCTTGAGGGTACCACTTTTTGACTTCACGCAAGGAAGAACCCTGCTTCTTTTGCTGCGGAGCAACCAAGTGCTGAACGCCTTAGGGCATCAGAGGTAGAGGCACCAGCCACGACCCACCTCAAAAGCCTCTCTAGAACTAGATTAGTACAGGTCGTTTTCAAGCACCTCAGCCACTTGATTTTTTGCGGGCTGTAAAATTTTTAGTCTGGCTCTCTATTCAGTTGCCCATCCCGCTTTGGGGAATAGGTGCAGAGATTTTCAAGCACCTCTAAATTTAACAAAAACTCTCAAACCATGTCAAGAAGCTAGTTTTGAATATGACTCAATTCAGAGAATATTTAAGCCCAGAGGTGCTTGCATTCTTGAAAGGCGAGCACAAAATTCAGGCTGCATTTCCTCGAGCTTCGCCAATTTGAGTGCTGCTCACTAGTCAAGGTAAGCTAACAAACAGAGGATTTTGCTTGGGGTAAAAGACATGGCTGTTGCTGCCGCCATCATTCTCTTGTTGTTGAGTGGCTGGGTGAATGACCATCCGTGGGGATGGCTACTGATTCTCAGTATGGGGCTGGGCTATTGGTACTGGCGGCGATCGCCAGCTGTGCCGAATGTGGCTTCCCCTCAACCTGCTTTAGATCCCCAATTCATTGAAAAGCAACTAGCAGAGACTCAGAGCCTTTTGCAGGAACTTCCCCCAGAGCGCCAAGCCTCCCTCCAATCCGCCCATCGTCAACTACAACAGCGGTTAGATAACCCAACGGTTGAAGTGTGTGTCCTTGGGCAGTCGGCTGATGCCCTCAATCAGGTGTACCAGGCCGTCGCCACACTACTTGATCGCTGTAGGCTTCAGCAGCAAACACTGGCAACCGTTCCCCAAGCGGACTTAGTGCTTTTGACGGTAAGGGGTACCCTGACCGGCAGTGAGTTTGAGATGCTGCGGGTGTTGCAGGCAGGCCATTATCGCGTGCTGGTGGTGTGGTGCCCAGAAACGGTGCAGGAGCGCGATCGCGTGGCCCTGTGTCTAAAACAGCAATTGCAAGACCTCCAGATCCCCGAAGAGCAACTAGTTCCCTTTACAACGCAGGCTCCTGAATTGTTGACCTCAAGACTCCTACACTACCTCAGCCAGGAGCGAGCCAACCTTGTCCTAGCCGGTACCTATCGCCGTGCCCAACAACTCCATCAACAGGCGCAAGCTGCCCTCAATCACTATCGCCAAGAACGAGCCACTCCCATCATTGAACGCTACCAATGGCTGGCGGCAGCGGCAACGGCAGTGAATCCCCTCCCCCTTTTGGATCTTGTTATGGCGGGGGGGCTCTTGGTGCGCCTCACCTGGGACCTAGGCCAAATCTATCAACGCTCCTTCGGCTTGGCGGATGCTGAACCCCTGGCTAAGGAGCTATTGCGGCTAATGGTGCAATTGGGGGCTGTGGAACTGGGGACCCAATCCCTAGGGCAGTGGCTCAAGGGCAATTCCCTCACCTATCTAGCGGGGAGTTGTTTACAGGGAGCAACCGCAGCCTACGTGTTGCGCCTGAGTGGTCTGAGCTTGATCCGCTACTTTGAGACGGCTACCCAAGCACCATCCCTGCCCTTGGTGGCTCGCTTGCAGCAAAGCCTTCAGTGGGCACAGCAACAGGTGGGACGCTCTCCCCTGCAAACCCTAGGACACTCTCTTGGCTTGCCGTCGGCCTAGCCAATGGCGCAGGAGTTGTCCCGCGAAGAGTACAACAAATGCGGGATTGTTAATCAGATAGCGCTGCCAGAGGCGGCGGGGTTCCTGCAGGAGGCGAAAGAGCCACTCTAAACCGATCGCCATCATCCAGCGAGGCGCTTGAGCCACAACGCCACTGTGAAAGTTGAAGGCCGCTCCCACACCCACCAAGACAACGGGCAGAAAAGGGCTTTGGCGAGCCATCCACTCCTCCTGCTTTGGACAACCAAGGCCGACAAAGACCAGATCCGCTCCGCTATCAAGGATGCGCTGGCGATCGCGGGCCTCCTCCTCAGGGGTCAAGGAACGAAAGGGGGGCGCGTAGGCACCCACGAACTGGATCTTGGGAAAGCGCTGCTGTAGATTCCGTTGCAGACGCTCTAACACTAGGGGTTCACTGCCATAGAGGAAAATACGCCAGCCCGCCTTTTGAGCGCGATCGCACAGAGCCAGCATCAAATCAGGACCATAGACCCGCTCTGCCTCCGGAAAACCCAAGAGCCGTAGGCCCCACACCAAAGGCATGCCGTCAGAAGTCACCAGTTGGGCACCATTGACCACCCGCTGGAAGGGCGATCGCCACACCCCCGTCATGACCACATGGACATTGGCCGCCACCACATAGCCCCCCTGGCCTTGACCAATCCATTCAGCCATGAGATCACAGGCTTTGCTGTAGGTGGTGACATCAATCCGCGTTCCTAAAATATGCGCCGACTGCACCTTGGGGCTACTTCGCATGTTTGACTTGATTCCAGCGTAGGACATTGGTTGCAGAACTAAAGTGAACATCCGACAATGCAAAGCAGATGTCATGTTGTGCCCTGCGGAATGAATCTAGAGGAGTGCTATCGCATTCTGGAGCTGTCACAGGGAGCGTCCTTAGCCCAAGTTAAATCCGCCTATCGACGGCTCGCACGACGCTACCATCCCGATGTCAACCCCGGCGATCGCACGGCCCATGAGAAGTTTATTCTCCTCCAACAGGCCTATGAAAAACTAGTGCAGGTGCTGCCCACCTTTCGCCCTACCCCCATCCCATCAGAACCGCAAACTCCCCCGCCACAAACACCGCCACCGCCCTCTGCCTTTGACATTGAACTGAAACACGCCAGCTACCGCCAACTTCAGGAATTCCTCAAATATCGCTGCTATCAACGTGCCATCTCCCTTGTGGAAGGCTTGGCCAGTCGACTGCCCCAGGATGCAGAAGTAAGGCAGTGGCAAGCCGTTACCTATCAGTGCTGGGCGCGGCAACTCATTCGCGATCGCCAACCCCAAGCGGCACGGGAATACCTGCACCGAGCTCTAAAAGTAGACCCGGATAACCGTCAGCTTTGGCAAGAAGTCGAAAAGGACTTTCGCACCCTTGATCGCCTCTACGGCAAAGCAATCTAAGTCCAATCCTCCTGTTTATTGCTGCCCACCTTGTAAACGCCGCCGCGAGCGTGGATGGCACGGGTACGTTCAAAGAGTTCTTCCTGCGTAAGTTGCCATTTTTCGAGCAGCTCGGCCATTAATTTCTTATTTGTCTCGGCGCCGGGGAAGCCGTCGTAGCGAATCAGCAATCGCCCCAATTCCGCCAAGTTGTAATCACTGATGCCCTCTTGCTGTAGACGCTCGAGGACTAACCGATCTTGAGCTTCGCGAGGATGTTGTAGGTTCTGGGAGTTGGTCATTTCAGCCTCCAAGTGACAAGTGAAATGTTTTATGAAATGTTTTAACAGCCAGTTTTGCGATAGCGATTCCCTGGCTGCTGCTCTACGTAGCCCATCAGCTCTAGGTGGATTAATTCCGCCATGACAACGCCCGTGTCCAAGCAGACTCGCTGCACAATGTCGTCGAAGGCAACACTCTGGCTGCCTTGACTCAGTTGCTGAATCGCCTCCAAAATCTGTTGCTGCGGGAGCGATAGCGTTGGGGATGGGGCTGAGAATGGTGTCGGATCAAGGGGGGGTGTATGCCCTAATAATTGTTCAAGGAGAGCTTCTTCTCCCAAGATAAGGTGTGCCCCCTGATTCACTAAACTAAGGGCACCCTTGGCACGGTGGTTATCCAGATGCCCCGGCAGCACATAGACATCGCGACCATACTCAGCAGCATAGCGAGCCGTAATCAGAGCACCGGATTTGTAGGGAGCCTCCGCAATAATCACCGCCCGACACAGGCCGGCAATGATGCGGTTGCGGCGAGGAAATTGGGAGCGATCGGCACCCACGCCCCTGGGGTACTCGCTCAAGAATCCGCCGCGTTCATGGATCTGGTAATAAAGGGGACGATTTTCCTGCGGGTAGATCATATCCACCCCTGTCCCCAAGACCGCCAGGGTGGCACCGCCAGCCTCTAAGCAGCCACGATGGGCTGCACCGTCAATGCCTGCAGCCATTCCCGAAACGACAGTCAAGCCAGCCTGAGCCAGAGCATACCCCAGCTTGTGCGCCCACCGTTCGGCATATTCTGAGGGATCACGGGTACCGACAATGGCAACGGTTGGTGTGGGTTGACGGAGAATTTCTAAAATACGGTTGCCACCATAGTAAAGCAAGGGTGGTGGATCAGGAATTTCCCGCAGCAGCGGTGGATAACGGGGATCACTCAGTACCCAATGGTCGGGATTGAGCTGGCAGTGGTGTTCGTAGAGAGTGAGGGGTTGGCACTGCTTCCGATAGTGGGCGATCGCCCCTTGGAGTTTAGGACCAATCCCCTCTACCTGTCCAATAGCTGCTATGGGCGCTTGCCAAGCCGTTTTCAAATCCCCAAAGTGTTCCCAGAGGCGCTTGAGTAACACCGGACCCAGGCCGGGTACTTGTGACCAGCTATACCAGTAGGCAGCATCAGGGGGAACCAAGGGGGCTTAGTAGGCTTCCTGCAATTCGTAAAAGTCAGGGGTGATGTAGTCTTTGCGCAAGGGCCAACCCACCCAATCCTCCGGCATGAGGATGCGCTTCAGGTTTGGGTGCCCCTCATAGACAATGCCAAACATATCGTAGGACTCCCGCTCTTGCCAGTCGGCTGTTTTCCAAATCCAATAGACCGAAGGCACACGGGGATCATCCCGCGGCACAAAGACTTTAATGCGTACCTCTGGGGGACGATCGGCATTATCACTGAGTTTGATCAGGTGGTAAGTACTCACCAAGTCTTGGCCGGGGCCCGAATCATAGGCGGCTTGACACCGCAAATAGTTAAAGCCATCGGCATAGAGGGTCTGGCACACCGCCAGCAGGCGATCGCGATCGACTTTGATCATTTCTACGCCAGAGGCATCCCTACCAAGGGATTCCACACTCAGGTTTTGAGACTGTAGGAGGCGGCCGACAGGGCCAGCTTCAACAATGGGGGCTTCCGGGGTGTCACTCATGTTCGCTGCTCCAACTTAAACGGCTATCGACTCACTCAGGACCATTCAAGGGCACGTTTGCGCCATGCATAGACCAGAGCCACGACCAGAATGGCAATGAAAATCAAGGCTTCAATGAAGGCCAGCAATCCCAACTGATGGAAGGCCACTGCCCAGGGATACAAAAAGACCGTCTCCACATCAAAAATGACAAAGACGAGGGCAAACATGTAGTAGCGCACATTAAACTGAATCCAGGCGCCACCAATGGGTTCCATCCCCGATTCGTAGGTCGTCAGGCGGATCATCCGCCCCGATTTGGGGCGTAATAGGGCAGAAGCAGCCAAGGCCAGTACCGGTACCAGACTACAAATAATCAAAAAGCCGAGAAAATACTCGTAACCACTGAGAACAAACACAGTTGCAGTGTCCCTCAATCTTGGAATCGCTACCATTTTGACACACTCCCCTAGCAATCGCTAGGCTAGGGATCAATAGAAAAAACTAAATTCCCCAATAGCGAATCATTAGCAATGTCCCAACCCACTGTCCTCTGTGCTGGCGAAGTTCTCTTTGACTGTTTAGAAATTCCCCCGGATCCCCCCCAATGTTTTCTCGGGGGTGCCCCGGCTAATGTTGCCTGTGGTTTAGTGAAGTTGGGCGTGAGTGCGGCCTTTTTAGGGGCTGTGGGGGAGGATCCCTTGGGGGAGCGAGCCTGTGCCGAATTGGCCGCCTTGGGGGTCAATATCGAAGCGGTTGAGCGGGTAGCTGGGCTGCCAACGCGGCAAGTGCGGGTTCAACTGGTGGAGGGCGATCGCCAGTTTGTCGGGTTTGCCCCAGCGGGAACCTCTGTCTTTGCGGATATGCAGTTCTGTGGCCAGCAGGTCTCGCCATTGTTACTGACTGGGGCACGATTTTTTGTCACTGGGACCCTCGGACTCGCCAGTGAACCCACCGCCACCACCATTGCACATCTGGTGCACCAACTGCGGCAAAAAGGTACCCTTATTCTCATTGATGCCAATTGGCGACCCATCTTTTGGTCTGATCCAAGGGTTGCTCCTGAGCGCATTTGTCCTTTTCTGGCCCAGGCGCATTTCCTGAAACTTGCCAAGGAAGAAGCAGAATTATTTTTCTCCGACAGTGATCCCCAAGTTGTTTATCGTGCCCTTTGGGGGAGAGCGCCTGACCATGGGGTGGTCATTACTGACGGGGATCAAGCGATTCGCTACTTTTGGCACGAAAATCAAGGGGAATTACAACCACCCTCGATGTCAGTTGTGGATACCACTGGTGCCGGTGATGGCTTTGTTGCGGGTTGGATTGCCCAATTATTGCAGGGCACTCCAGAAACCTACCGTGATCCCGCATGGCAGGTTGCCTGTTTAGAATTTGCCACGGTGGTGGGGGCGCTAGTGACAACAAAACGGGGAGCGATCGCGGGCCAACCAACCCTTGCTGAGGTCAGGCAATGGCTTCGGGATCATCCTCAGAGAAAAATACAAACGCACTCAACGGGCTAGCAGCGGTTGATGGGCTGGCGGCGATCGCGGGCTCATTCCCACGGGCAGGGATAGCTGACCCCAAGGGACAGGCCCGCCAAAATCCCCGCACTGGCACATTCAGTTTTTCGCAGATACCACCGCGTCGTCCTTCGGAATAATAGAAGCGGCAAAAGCGGCAAGTTGTGGGAGTGACAATTGGGCTGTCCATCGCGGGGATCAACTCCGAAGTAAAATCTTTAGGCTCTCTACCTTCCATCCTATGAAATTGCCCCCAGGGACTTTTTCAGCGATCACAGGGTGAAAGGGGCCTAGGGAGTTCGTTTTGGCGATCCCCGGTGCTCAAAACTGCTTTTAGATTCTTTTCATACTCCCGCAATACTCCGTAATAATACGGACATCAATCGTAGGAAAAACAAAAAAAGGGTTACGTTTGGCCACGCAACCCGGAAAGACCACTATATTTCTTGGGGACGGCGGAAATTAACGCACCGCAACCCGTGTCGGTTCCTTGGCAGGAATCAAGAATAACTTGATCATCTGCCACACATTCGAGAGATAAAGGGGAAGTTTCTTGAGGAAGCCCCCGTTTTGCTTGGCAATTTCTGTGAGCTTAGCGTTATTTTCGACACATCGCTCTAACCGCTGATAAAATTCTGGGTGATCGACATCGAGAATCACCGGGAAAACACGGCCTGCGGTTTCATTGGTTTTTGCAATGACCTCGCGATCGTACTCACGGGCATCCAAGCCAAGGGCAGTATAGAATTTCGCCCGCTGCAAATCGTTGAGATACATTGTGGCAAAGACCGACAGCAGGAAGAAGCGGCACCACAGTTTCGGTGGTACCCAGCAAACCATGAAGTAGCGTGCCCATTTCTTACCCGAGAGGGAGAGGGGAATTTCCTTAATTTTTTGCCAGAAGGTGCGCGGACGATCTAGCATTTGCGGTTGGGCACGCATGACGGCATCAAAGAAGTCACCGTGGCGGTTTTCGTCTTGGCACCAGTTCTCAAAGAAGCGGAAGATGGGATAGATGCGATGTTCGGGATGCTTTTCTAGATGGCGGTAAATCGTAATGTAGCGCCAGTAGCCAATTTTCTCAGAGAGGTAGGTGGCGTAGAAGATGAATTCCGGTTCAAAGTAGGTGTAGCTGCGGTGCTGGGTCAAAAAGCCCAAGTCCAGAGACAGGTTAAAGTCAGCCATGGCTTTGTTGAGGAACCCAGCATGGCGGGCTTCATCGCGAGACATAAGGGCAAAGCACTCCGCCAGTAGGGGGTTGCGATCCTTGAGCCTGCGGCTGAGTTCTTTGTAGAGGAGAAAGCCAGAAAATTCGGCTGTGCAGGAGCGCTCTAAAAATTCAATGAATAACCGGCGAGTTTCGCCATCAATGTGATCCCAAGACTGTTCAAATTCTTCGTCCCGTACAAAGTGGTGGCGGTTGTAGTCGCAGCGGAATTCCTCAAGGATGGCCTCAAGTTCTGCTTTATTTTCAGTAATATCCATGTTGGCCATCGCTTCAAAGTCGGTGGTGTAGAAGCGGGGCGTGAGGATGGTTTCCTTGGCGGGGGCTTTGATGCCCGGCCGCAGTTCTTCAAACTCTGGTTTAGCGACGGTATTGACCATAAAAAAGCTGCGTCTCGCTTTTGCTAAGGGCACTCATAGAGCATGGTAGCGAAAATCACCGATGCGTTACAGCTCGTTACAGAACTGTTACATTCCCCACCAGCGGCTGAGTCGATTGCGCCAGCGATCGCCCCAAGAGGCCGACCATGTGGGTTGGCTGTAGTTTTGAATTAACTGTTGCCCTAAGGGCGTGAGGCGGTAGCGATCCGTGAGACCTTGGCCATCCACTTCGCGGCGCAGTAAACCGACGCGGATCAACCAGTCCAATTCTGCTTCTGCTAGGAGCGCGGGCAAAGGCGATCGCGTGAATCCAGATTTGAGACCCCCCTCTCCGGCAATTTCTGCAAGGGCTACACTCCGCTGCTGCATTGTTTGAAACAAGGGCGGCAAAAAGGGACTACAGCGCAGGGCGCGATCGCCCCGTTCCAAGACCTTGGCAGAATACGCGATGACCACAGGCTGCGTCCTTAGGAGAAAACCTCAATAGCTGCTATCAATGAAGGTTGCCCGATCATGCACTGACTTACTGGGGGGGGTCTGAGGGGGTTGGGCCCCTGAAGAGGTG
The DNA here is from genome assembly GCF_000011345.1 of Thermosynechococcus vestitus BP-1. Classification (NCBI taxonomy): domain Bacteria; kingdom Bacillati; phylum Cyanobacteriota; class Cyanophyceae; order Acaryochloridales; family Thermosynechococcaceae; genus Thermosynechococcus; species Thermosynechococcus vestitus. Next base: position 1,488,142 of record NC_004113.1, on the reverse strand, counting down.
GATGGCACAGAGGGGGCTCCTGCCTCCTGACGACGGCGTTCCGGCAAGATTACCCGCTCCATGATGAACTCAATCGTGCCCCTGCGTAGCCATCCCCGTGCCACCAAAATATCCCCGAGCCTTGCCCCTGTTGCTCGCTGATCTGCTAAGGCGACTTCAATTTGCGCCGGTGTCACCAATTCTGCCTCGACGAGATAGTTGCCCAAGCGCTTCGTGTAGCTGTCATCCTGGGGACGCTGAGCAGCGGAGCACTTTTTCGGACGTTCCTCAGTCTCTGCGCTCACGCCCGGCAGGCTCTCAAAATCATGCCGATCTCCCGCTAGGGCAACCAAACACGCTTTGATGTTCATGAGAATTTCGGCTGCCCGGCGGGGTTGATTTTGCTGGGCTGCCTGCTCCAAGAGTCGAGCTTCTGCCTCAATCAGTGTTTGTCGTGATGCCAAGGCTGCGACTTGTAAAATCCGTGCCTGCTGCTGAAGTACAGCCATATCCCGTTCAAGAAGGGCTTTTTTGCACTGCTTGAGAACAAGCGCTCCCTGCTTCAGCAGGACTTTGTGGGTTGAAGTACTCATCACTAAAACAGCTTGGGTAGAGGAATTTTAATAGTTGGATGTTAAGCTTACTGGCAGTTGCCCTGGATGTTCCTTGGACCATGGGGAACACAAATCTATCTTTACTATAGCCTTTGCATTGAAGCCATTGTGCTGCAACTGCGTCAAAGTAAAGTTCTTTAAAAATTCAGGTCATACAGCCCGCTTCTAAGACACAGGGCACCTCAAGGCACTTTGAGCCTCTGTCACGGTGGCTTCCCCAGTGTTGGGCAGGTTGCATCCCCATAAAAAGGGCTGTCATTGTCAGTGTTGCTGCCGTAGGACGGTGTTGAAGAGGTTTTTCACCTGTTCCCAGGCATCCCGTGCTGCTGCTGCATCGTAGCTGTCCCGTTGATCGCAGAAAAAGCCATGATCCGCAGGATAGATGAAGATGTGGTGGCGAATGCCATGGTGGCGCAGCGCCGTTTCAATTTGTTTCACCTGCTCCATGGGAATACTTTGGTCGCGATCGCCAAAGAAGGCATAGAGTGTGCCACGAATTTTTGGTGTGATTTCAATCGTGGGTAGGCCACCGCCGGGGGTCATGGTTGTAATCCCAGCACCATAGAATGAGGCCGTGGCCTTAATGTCCGGCAACTGGGCCACCAGATAGGCCACATGACCCCCAAAGCAAAAGCCAATGGTACCAATGGCGTCGCCATCCACCTTTTCGAGGCCACGCAGATAGGCAATGGTGGCTTGGGTGTCACTGAGGAGTTCCTCGGCTGTGGTTTGGTTTTTGTACTGTCGCCCCAAATCAATATCAGCCGCAGTGTAGCCCGTTTCAAAGCCGGGGGCGAAGCGTTGGTAAAGGGCGGGGGCGATCGCCACGTAGCCTTCGCGGGCAATGCGTTCGGTCACATCGCGGATATGGGCATTGACGCCAAAAATTTCCTGAAAGACAATCACTGCTGGATAACGGCCGGCAGCCACTGGCTCTGCCAAGTAGGCATCAATTAGCAGATCGCCATTGACGACTTTAACCCAACGACTGGTCATCTCCACCATCGTGAACCTCCTAGGCAGAAATGTCGAGGTCAGGAAAGGTGCGCTTGAAGTCGCTAATCAATTCATCCAGTTCCGCGAGGGCGGATTCAATGTCAATCCTGAGGGTGCCATTGCCGGGGAGGTCCAAAAGCTTTTTAAGGCTCTCCCGCTTCGCCAAGACAATCGCTAAACGTTCCTGTAGGGTAGGTAACTCCATGTTTTACCTCGCTCCAAGGTTTACTTTTACTGTACCGCTCCCTTGGACAGATTCTCCCCTTTAGGAGGTGTGGGGGGCACCAGTTCCACATTGATTTCATTCACAGGGCGCGGCCGCAGTTCCAAAGATTGCGATCGCGGCAGCAGGTCAAAGATTTCGCGAAAGGTGTCATCGAGGGTTTCAAAGGGCACGGTACCGATAAATTCCTGCCGCAATTGCCCTTGGCGATCGAAAATCAGCGTTTGCGGCACCCGGCCTTTATAGTAGTAGCCCGCTTCATTGGAGGCGAACTGCGCCCCAAAGGGCAAGGCATCCACATCAATGGCGATAAAATCTGTCACTCGACCATAGGAGCCCTGCAACCGAGAAATGGTTGAGGCAAACTGCTTGCAGTCGCGGCTATCGTTCACATAAAACAGCAGCAATGTGGCGCGATCGCTCTGGCGCGATTTCTCAAGGGTCACTTTGGGCGGCACCAAGGAGCCATTGCCAGCATAAAGAGCAAAGATGTTCCCATCGTAGCGATCGTCTTGTAACCCTGCCCAACTCGGTGTTGTCCACAGTCCCCACAGCAGTAGGACAAGTCCTAACCAGCCCCAAACCTGTTTCATTTTCTGCTCCATGAGATTCCTTCTGTAAAGACACTATAGCGTCACGCCATCCCCCTCCCGTGGATTGTAGAACCGATGCCGCACCTTCTAAGCTACAAAAAGGGTCTTTACTGCTTTTGCCACTGGCTACAGGGGTCCTCCTTCTGGGGCTTGTTCGGAGTGAGCAAACGAATGAATTTGTACCGACGTTTAGGGATGGTCATTATTTTCAGTACAGCACTCCTAGTCAGTTGTGCGCCAGCCTCGCAAAAGGGGACTCTCCAGCTCTATGCCAATGGCGAAGAACGCTTGCAAACGGGATGGACCAGCAAAGATGGCTGGCAGCTCCAGTTTGACCATGTGTATTTAACCTTGGGAACGGTGACGGCCTATCAAACTAATCCTCCCTTTGATCCTGAGGGGGGCGATCGCCCCAAAAGTGAGGTCACGGTTGTCTTTAGCGATCCAGTGACGGTGGATTTGGTGAGGGATGAGCGTCCCCTGGTGGGCAGTACTGTGGCGGCAGTGGGTCACTTTAATGCCCTGCAGTGGCAGACCGTTGCGCCTAGTTTACAACTGGTGGGCACAGCACAACGAGGCAGTGTCAGGGTGCCCTTTAACCTGACGTTGGATCAGCCCTTGGCGTTTGTTTGTGGCGACTACATTGGCGATCAGCGCAAGGGGATTGTGGCAGCCAATAGCGCTGCTGATCTAGAGATCACATTGCACTTTGATCATCTTTTTGGGGATGGGGCTGAACCACCAACTGCAGCGATCAATCGAGATGCGGTGGGTTTTGACCCCTTTGCCGCGATCGCTACACCTGAGGGAGTCACGGTTGATTGGACAGGATTACAGCAAAAACTCAGGTCCCAGGACTTTGAAAGACTGCGCAAGGTTCTTAGCAGCCTGGGGCATGTGGGGGAAGGTCACTGTCGGGAGGTCTCCCTATGAAGATGGTTTTAGTGAGTGGTGCGGTCCTCGGATGGATGGTTCCTAAAGCCCTTGCCCATGGGGTGGATTTGCGCTACGAGCCCCAACAAGTTATTCGCATTACAGCGAAGTACGACAGTGGTCAACCGCTGGCAGATGCTAGGGTGCAGGTCTTTGCTCCCGATCGCCCCCAAGCAGCCGTTATTAGTGGTACCACCAATGCCCAAGGGGAATTTCAGTTTGTCCCCGATCGCCCCGGTCAGTGGCAGGTACAGGTACGCCAAGCCGGGCACGGGGGATGGCTGACTATTCCAGTCGCGCCTCAGGGGCAAACAACAACGGCAGCCGCGATCGCGGTTGCTCCAAGGGTGCCAACCACCCTTTCCCTGAGTCAATACACCCCTGCTCAAATCACAGTCATGGTCTTGGCGGTGCTGTGGGGTGCCATTGGCACTGCTTGCTTTGCGTGGTCACGACGGCGAGTAGAGGTGGAGTAATGCACATTCCCGATGGTTTAGTTCCGCCTCTGTGGTGCGGACTGGGCTACGCCGCTAGCGGTGGCCTCCTCTGGTGGTCTTGCCGCCGTTTACAGCGGGCGACGGTGGATACGCTGGCGATCGTCCCCCGTTTAGCCTTGTTAACAGGTGCTTTTTTCACTGCTTCCGCTGTCTATATTCCGGTGCCCCCCGCCAGTGTCCATCTCCTATTCCTGGGCAGCTTGGGGGTGCTTTTGGGGGAAGGGGCGATGATCGCCGTGGTGGTTGGGTTATTTCTACAGGCAGTCATGTTTGGGCATGGGGGCCTGACCACCCTTGGCCTCAATGCTCTGATCATGGGCATACCAGCACTGGTGGCGGCGGCTGTGTTTCGGGGGGTGTGGCATCGCTGGCCACCCAGGGGGCGATCGCTCCTGGGGTTGCTTCTAGGCAGCGGGGCAGTGTTGTTGGCGGTTTTCCTCTTTAGCGCAGTTGTTATCCTAAGCTTGCCAGCCACCTTAGATCAACAGCGGGAGTGGTTAGCGATTACTGCCATCGTGATTGCCCATCTGCCCCTTGCTATCTTGGAGGGAGTGGTTACGGCTTCACTGCTGGTCTTTTTGGCCAAAGTCAAGCCAGAATTCCTCTCCCAAGGCCTATCGTTTTCCGGTGAAAATTCTCCTTACCCTACTGCCAACCCTCGCTGAACTGTATGGATGGGTCTTTCTATGCATGGGCATTGGCTATGGCAGTAGTCGCTTTTTACCCCCAAGGACGGGGGGTTGGCTAGCACAAGGGCTATTCTGGGTGGGGACGCCCCTAACGGCATTGAGCTTTATTGTCACAACCAAAATTGCAGGTCACAGTACCTTGGCTCCCCTGTTGGCGTGGCTAGGGATGGGGATCGGCGTTGGTTTGGCGTGGCTGTGGTTGCAGCAATATCCTGCTCACACTCGGCAGGAGCAGGGCAGTTTTCTCTTGGCGACCATGGTGGGCAATACCGGTTTTATTGGCTTTCCGATTACTTGGCGACTGTTGGGCCAGGAACACTTTAGCTGGGCGTTGTTTTTTGATCTGATGGGAACCCTCCTCATTTCCTATAGTGCGGGCATTGGGGTGGCGGCAAGTTTTGGCGATCGCGCAATTTCCATCTCAAAACTGCTGTGGCACATTGGCCGTAATCCAACCCTCTGGTGTGTCGGCGTCGGACTGCTGCTGCGACAACATCCCCTACCGGCGATCGCTCAACAGGGCCTCTTGACCTTGGCGTGGTTAATGGTGATTGCTGGACTCATCTATATGGGCATCTGCCTTGGGGAAGCCCCCCTCAAGCTGCAATGGCAGCGCATTCTTCCCTGTTTGACCATCAAGATGTTGTTGGTGCCACTGCTGCTGGGAATAGGGTTAACCCTGTTTGGGGTCACAGGTCCGCCACGCCTAGGGATGGTACTCCAAGCAGGGATGCCCCCCGCCTTTATGACGCTGATCTTAGCAGATGTTTATCACTTAGACCGCGCCTTTGCCGCTAGCTTAATTTTGACTAGTCTGTTTGTCTTAATTCTTTTGTTGCCCCTGTGGCTCGTGCTCTTTGCCGGCTAGGGGCGTTTTGCTTAATCGTCTGGGGTCAAGCGCAACAGCAGGTAGCCTGCACCTAAACCCACCAGAACCAGTGTAAAGGTAATTACCGCAGTGTTGAAAATCTCTTCTGCCATAGAGCGACCTCAGTTAACAAGAGCTGATTCTAACATTTCCCGTGAAATTCCCCATCTGGGTAGTTCAGCGAAGGGGGTGCCTTTGCTTACCATGGCTCCAAAACAGGTTCGCGCAGCAATTCATAGGTACCGCGATTGACGGTCAAGAAGATTCCCTGGGGTGTTTTAGTCAATAGATACGTGTACTCACCATTAACTGCTTCAAAATAGTACCCTTGAGGACTCCAATCCCGCAGCGGCAGCCGAATCGATAGGCGCGGATCCTGCTTGTGTCGTGCCATATAGTAGGCAGGGCGATCGCCCCCACAGATAGTCACCCAATAGCTACGGGTCTGCGTGGCTACAAACGTCCTCTCGTAGGAGCGACAGGAGAGGGGACGTGCCAGCGCCGCCAGAGGTGTCAGGATCAAGAGGGTCACGGCAGCAGTGGTCTGCCCAAAGGATTTCATGAGTGGGATTCCTTATGGGTTTTTATGGGTTTCTCACTCCACTCTAGCCAAGGAGGCGGGAAAGCGCTGCCGCCCTCGGTAAGATAGGAATGATCACTGCTGTTTACCCAAAAGGATGCAATGACGCTCGCGATCGCCCCCTTTCCCATCACTGCTATCGTTGGTCAAGAGGCTATTAAGCTGGCACTGCTGTTGGCCGCCGTTGATCCCGGTTTGGGGGGAGTGATCATTGCGGGGCGGCGCGGTACTGCCAAATCCGTGCTGGCGCGGGGAATTCATGCCCTATTGCCCCCTATTGAAGTCATTGATCAGGGGGAGATTCCAGTACCGATCATTGCCAACCCCGACCCTGAATGCCCTCAAGAGTGGGATAGCCGCTTGCAGGCTTGGCGCCAAAGCCATCCCCATGGGGAGTTGAAAACCAAAGTCATTCCAGCCCCCTTTGTGCAAATTCCCCTAGGGGTAACGGAGGATCGCCTCTTGGGGGCCGTGGATGTGAGTCAATCAGTGCAGCGGGGCGAAGCGGTTTTTCAGCCCGGCCTATTGGCGGCAGCCCACCGGGGGGTGCTCTATGTGGATGAAATGAATCTCTTGGACGAGCAACTGGCCAATGTCCTGATGGCGGTGCTTAGTGCTGGGCGCAACCAAATCGAGCGGGAGGGGATTAGTCTAGATCATCCCTGTCGTCCCCTTTTAATTGCCACGTTTAACCCCGAAGAAGGGGAAGTCCCACCCCATCTGCTCGATCGATTTGCGATCGCCCTATCAGCGGATCAGGTGCTGGGCTTGGATGAGCGGGTCGCAGCGGTGGATCATGCCACCCAATTTGCGGATTCGCCCCAGGCCTTTTTGCAGCAGTACGAAGCTGAGCTAGAGGATCTGCGCACCCAAATTATCCTGGCGCGGGAATGGCTCAAGGAGGTGAAAATTCAACGGCAGCAAATTGCCTATCTCGTCACCGAAGCCCTACGAGCCGGCGTGCAGGGTCATCGGGCAGAACTCTTTGCGGTGCGGGTAGCCAAAGCCCACGCTGCCCTTAATGGTCGTAGTGAAGTCAATGCCGAGGACCTCCGCCGCGCTGTTGAACTGGTGATTGTGCCGCGAGCCACTCAACTGGAACCGCCCCCGGAGCAGCCACCGCCACCCCCGCCGCCCCCCCCAGAGAACCAGCAGTCTGACCCCAACGCAGAACCCGATGAACCAGAGACGCCACCGGAAGAGCAGCAGCAGACCCCACCCATTCCTGAAGAATTTGTCTTTGAAGCCGATGGCACGGTCTTGGATGAGTCAGTGCTCTACTTTGCCCAACTGACCCAACGCCAAGGGAAATCGGGGAGTCGCAGCCTCATTTACTCCCAAGATCGCGGTCGCTACATCCGCCCCATTTTGCCCCGTGGTCGAGGGGGGCGAATTGCCGTGGATGCCACCCTGCGCAGCGCGGCTCCCTACCAAAAATCCCGTCGCCTACGTCAACCCCAACGCCGCGTTATTGTTGAAAACAGTGATCTGCGGATCAAACGCCTAGTGCGCAAAGCGGGTGCCTTGATTATCTTTGTTGTGGATGCCTCTGGGTCGATGGCGCTGAACCGGATGAACTCCGCCAAAGGAGCTGTCCTACGCCTTTTGACCCAAGCCTATCAAAACCGTGATATGGTGGCTCTCATTCCCTTTCGCGGTGAACAGGCAGAGGTGCTCCTACCCCCCACCCGCTCCATTGAGGCAGCGCGGCGGCGCCTGGAAACGCTCCCCTGTGGGGGTGGCTCCCCCCTTGCCCACGGCCTCACCCAAGCGGTACGGGTGGGCTTGAATGCCCGCCAAAGCGGTGAAATTGGTCAAGTGATGATTGTGGCCATCACCGATGGTCGGGGCAACGTCCCCTTGAGCCGTTCCCTTGGGGAAACCCTACCGCCGCAGACGAAGCCGGATGTCAAAGCCGAGGTACTGGAAATTGCCGCCAAGATTCAAGCCCTGGGTCTAAAGCTCTTGGTCATTGATACTGAGAATAAGTTTGTCTCCACAGGGATGGGCAAGGAATTGGCACAGCAAGCGGGGGGTAAGTATTACCATCTACCTAAGGCCACCGATCAGGCGATCGCCCAAGTCACCCAGAACGCCCTGCAATTTTAGCTATGAATAAAAAACTCTCCCCCCAGTTAGAGAGGAGAGAAAATAGCAACGTACTAGGGCAACCAGCCTACATCATGCCGCCCATGCCCCCCATACCGCCATTAGCGGGGGCTGCAGGTTTAGGTTCCGGTTTTTCGACCACAAGGGCTTCTGTGGTCAGTACCATGCCAGCGATCGAACCTGCATTTTGCAGGGCAGAGCGTACCACTTTGGCAGGGTCAATAATACCTGCACTGACCAAATCCTCATAGGCGCCGGTTGCAGCATTAAAGCCATAGTTAAAGTCGCCAGCACGGACATTTTCGACGACAACGGCTCCTTCGGCACCCGCATTGTCAGCAATTTGAGCCACTGGCGCTGCCAAGGCACTGGCGACGATGCGCGCCCCTGTTTGCTCCTCAGGACTAAGGCTAGGCAGGAGTGCGTCAATGCGACTGGCCAAGTGGAGCAACGTCACGCCACCGCCAGGGACAATCCCTTCAGCCACTGCTGCTTTTGTGGCATTGAGGGCATCCTCCAGGCGGAGTTTGCGATCCTTCAATTCCGTTTCAGTGGCGGCACCCACTTTGATCACAGCCACACCCCCCACGAGCTTGGCAATCCGCTCTTGTAGCTTTTCTTTGTCGTATTCGGAGTCGGTCTCGGCTAACTGCTGCTTGAGCTGTTCGACCCGCTTTTGAATATCGGCTTTATTGCCCTTCTCCGACACAAGGATTGTCGTGTCTTTGGTGACGGTGACCGAGGAGGCTTCCCCTAGCATTGTCAGTTCCACATCCTCTAGGGTCAGACCGACTTCTTCAGAAATGACTTGACCACCCGTGAGAATGGCAATGTCTTGGAGCATGGCTTTACGGCGTTCGCCAAAGGCTGGAGCCTTGACAGCGACGACATTGAGGACGCCCCGCAGTTTATTGACCACCAGGGTGGCCAGGGCTTCTCCTTCCACGTCTTCAGCAATAATCACGAGGGGACGACCACTGCGAGCCACTCTTTCTAGGGTGGGAATCAGGTCTTGGATGCTCGTAATTTTTTTGTCCGTTAGGAGTAGATAAGCATTGTTGAGTTGGACAATCATCCGCTCTGGATCGGTCACAAAGTAGGGGGAGATGTAACCGCGATCAAATTGCATCCCCTCAACAATTTCCATTTCTGTCTGCAGGGATTTCGATTCTTCAATGGTGATCACGCCATCTTTGCCCACCTTGGCCATGGCTTCACTAATCATTGCCCCCACTTCGGGGTCGTTGCCGGCAGAAACAGTTGCCACTTGGGCAATCATATCCCCCTCAACGGGTTTGGCTACTTCGGCAATGCCATCCACAATTGTTTTGATGGCTTTTTCCATGCCCCGCTTAAGAGCAATGGGGTTGGTGCCGGCAGCCACGTTTTTGAGACCTTCGCGGATCAGGGCTTGGGCAAGGACGGTTGCGGTGGTGGTGCCATCCCCAACCACATCATTGGTTTTGGCGGCCACTTCCCGCATGAGTTGAGCACCAGTATTTTCGTAGGCATCTTCCAGTTCGATTTCCTTGGCGATCGTCACGCCATCGTTAACAATTTGCGGTGCACCATACTTTTTCTCGAGCACCACATTGCGCCCTTTGGGGCCAAGGGTAATTTTCACGGCATCGGCAAGGGCATTAATTCCGCGTTCGAGCGATCGCCGGGACTCTTCATGAAATGCAACTAACTTTGCCATCGGTGGCTATCCTTTAGTAATAGTAACTTGGAGATCGGGATTGAGGAACTGCAAACTTCGCAGACTGCAAGCCAGTGTTCACAATACTCTGGAGCAGTGTCTTAGGGCAATACGAGAAGATGTAGAGGATTCCGCACTTGCTCGCCCATCCTGGCAACACATCAGCAGACTTCTTAGCCATGAGTAACCGTCGGCTCAATCAAAAACGGCTGCAGGTCTTTTTGTACATCACCTTAACCCTTGGCATTGCCCTTGCAGCGGCCAAGGAGTATTTTCACCTCAGCAACGGCCAAGGGGGACAAGACTGGCAAATTGGTGCGCCCCAGGTAGATGTGATGACTGCTCAGTGGCAGCGTTCCCTTGGGGAAGTGCGAGCCTTTGCCCTACAATTGGTGAATCGCGATCGCCAGCTCAATGGACTGCCGCCCCTTGTCGCCGATGAGGTACTTAGCGAGGCAGCCCAGCGCCATGCCGAAGATATGCTCAAACGCCAATACTTTAGCCATATCAATCTCGAGGGACAATCGCCAATGGATCGCTTTATCGCCCTAGGGGGTCGCGGTGGCGTCGGTGAAAATATCATGCAACAGAAGGGCACCCTCGGATTGGTGCTCAACTATCAGCTGATTGAGCGTTGCCAAAAAGGCTGGATGGATAGTGAAGGGCACCGCCAAAATATCCTTCGGCCTGAATTTACCCGTTTTGGTTTTGGTATTGCTTTGAATTCAGCACGGAGGGAGGTTTATGCTGTACAAATGTTTGCGCTGCAACCCCAGTAAGAGGGGCAAAACTTGTTGACATACCTCCTCGTCCCAAAGGAGCGAGGATTCCTTGACGCTTCACAGAAACCTGCTACCGAGGTAGTCTTACGGCCTCTCCACGTCCATTTAAAGTCTCCCAATGTCCTATGGCGACTTCCCACATTCTAGCACAAATATCACAAAAGCCGTCCTACAAGGACGGGGCTTGTATCCCATTTCATTGGTCACAGGAGCGATGTTCACGGAAGAGATGTACGTTGTCCTTGAATCCACTACCCGCGCTGAGACCTTTCTCACGCCCATGGAGCTACAGGCCAAACTGATGGAGTACTTAACAGGAACAGAGGTTTCCCTCTCACCAGATCTGCTGGCCTTGCCCGATGTGGAAAGTCGTGCCCAGTACCTGATGACAACGGCTTGTGAACTGCAATTGGCCAATGGTGGCTACCTGCAGTGGTATGCCGTGCGTTTAGAAAAATAATTGTTACACAGGGTTACGAAACTCCTGCTCGGAAAATTCTGTTCTAATATAGGTAAGGTTCTTAGCTCAATCAAGGGTTCAGACGATTATTTATTCTTTCTTGGTGTCCAAGTCCTCAGGAATATCAGGGTAACAAGACTGTGGCCGATCGCTGTCGTCAACCAAAGAAAAAACAACCAATGACCTATAGTTGGCCATTAGCAGGCACCTATCAGGCCCTTAGCTCTGCATCGGTGGATTTGATCTGGCGCAAAGTGATGAATTTGGCCGATGTGTCATGGCATCCCTTGATTTTGCGCACGAATGTGCCCTACGGACTTGTACCCAAGCCGGGGTTTATTTTCCAAGCAATGACCCGTTGGATTCCCTGGCCGATTCAGATTTTTGTCGAACGGGTCTCACCAGGGAAACTCTTGAGTATTCGCATTTTGGTCTTACCGGGAGTAGAGGAACGGGTGACCTATCGTTTGGAATCGACAGTCTGTGGCAGTCAGATTTCCTGCTCAGTGATGTTGCGCGGCTGGCTGGCTCCCCTGATTTGGTCGCTGATTCGCGACTATGCGGCAGTGTTGGCCGCCCGTTTGGCGATTGCCGCTGAGAAGGATTCCCCCTCTGCCAAGCCCCCCATTGGTCCCTGTTTAGATTTTTAGAATGATGAGAGAATTTTATGCTCAGCGATAGCGATCGCGTTCGTGTTCTCAGTGAAGCCCTTCCTTACCTCCAAGCCTTTGCCGGGCGCACCTTTGTTGTCAAATACGGCGGCGCCGCTATGAAGGAAGAGCAGCTCAAAGATTCCGTGATTCGCGATATTGTTTTTCTCTCCTATGTGGGGATTCGCCCTGTGGTGGTTCATGGGGGTGGCCCAGAGATCAATACTTGGCTCGCCAAGCTCAACATTGAACCGCAATTCAAAAATGGGCTGCGCGTCACCGATGCCGCGACGATGGATGTGGTGGAGATGGTCTTGGTGGGCCGTGTCAACAAAGAAATTGTCACCCTGATCAATCAGGCGGGCGGGCAAGCGGTGGGGCTGTGTGGCAAAGATGGCAACCTGATTCGTGCCCGTGCCAAAGGGGAAGAGAGCATTGGCTTTGTGGGGGAAGTGCAGGGGGTGGATACCCGTGTGATTACAGCGCTGGTGGAAAAAGGGTATATTCCTGTCATCTCCAGTGTGGCTGCCGATGATACTGGGCAAGCCTACAATATTAATGCCGATACGGTTGCTGGCGAGATTGCAGCGGCCTTGGGGGCTGAAAAGCTGATTTTACTGACGGACACCGCCGGTATTTTACGGGATTATCGTGACCCCAGTACCCTTATTTATCGCCTTGACATTGCTGAAGCACGGCAACTGATTAAAGATGGGGTTGTCTCGGGGGGGATGATTCCTAAAGTCACCTGTTGCGTGCGATCGCTCGCCCAAGGCGTGAAAGCAGCCCACATTATTGATGGCCGAGTGCCCCACGCCCTGCTGCTGGAAATTTTTACCGATTCAGGGATTGGCTCGATGCTAGTGGGCTCGAATGCAGCCTATGATAGCGCCTTCAGTGGTTGAAACTTTTTGCATGAAAAAGGGCGTCCTAAGGTATACCGAGGATGTTTGAGGCTAAGCGTCTATTACTGATGAAAGTATTGTCTTTAAAAGTATTGTCTTTAATTTTAATGAGTAGCGGCTTGGCTCCTAGCCTGACACTGCTAGCACGCGCTATTCCCCAACCCTACCCCCAAGTGGCTGTGGATAGTTTTATGGATGCCTGCATTGAGCGTGGCCGGCGATCGGCGCCCATTGTACCTCGCGCAGTGATGAGTAATATTTGTCGGTGCTCCATCAACTATATTCAGGAGCGGTTGGACTACGCCGATTTTCAAGCCCTTGATCCCAATGGTGGTCAACCCCAGTCCCGTCGCCAGCAGCGGGCACAACGTGTCTTAGATGACAGTGTGAACCATTGTGTGCGGCGGCAATTTGGCGGCTAGGCACTTTTTGACAGGAAGTAACGTCCTTCCAATTCAGCGAGCGATCGCCCACAGCCAAGGACAGGCTTTGTGCTAGATTGGGCGTAGGCTCAAGGGTTGAAAATTTAGGACGAAATCATATGGGAATCACACACCGCACGCTCGTTGTCAGTACAACAGTGGTCATGACGGCATTGGTTGCTGTCACGGGTGCGGGTCTTCACTGGTCCCGCAGCCTAGCGGGTTTTCGCCAAAGTCCGAAGGAACTGGTGGATGAAGTGTGGCAGGTCATTGACCGTGAATACGTTGATGCCACCTTTAATGGCAATGATTGGCGTGCGGTGCGGCGAGAATTTCTCTCCCGCAACTATACCAAGCCCGAAGAGGCCTACAAAGCGGCGCGGGAAATGCTAGAAAAGCTCAATGATCCCTATACCCGCTTTATGGATCCCGAGCAATTTCGATCCATGCAAATTGAAACCTCTGGTGAACTCACGGGGGTAGGTATCACGATTACACAGGACGAAAAGACAAAAGAGATCACGGTTGTTTCTCCCATTGAAGGGAGCCCAGCCGCCGAGATGGGCTTAATGGCTAAGGATGTGATCCTAAAAATTGACGGCAAATCCACCAAGGGCATGGATCTCAACCAAGCAGTCAGCATGATCCGTGGCCCGGTGAATACAAAAGTGCGCCTGACGATCCGGCGGGGCAATCAAATCTTGAACTATGAGATTACTCGTGCCCGTATTGAAATTCATCCTGTGCGCTACAGCCTGCGCCAAACTCCCCAAGGACCGGTGGGCTATATTCGCCTTGTCACTTTTAGCTCCAATGCAGCAGGGGAAATGCGGGCAGCCATTCGTGAGTTAGAGAAGCAAGGGGTTGAAGGCTATGTTCTAGATTTACGCTCGAATCCGGGTGGCCTCCTCTTTGCCAGTGCTGAAATTGCCCGCATGTTTCTAAAGCAGGGGGATATTGTCTCTACGGTCAATCGCCAAGGGGAAGCAGAACGGCTGCGAGCAGGTCGCGGTTTTCTGACCGATAAACCCCTTGTGGTGCTGATTGATGGCGGTTCCGCCAGTGCCAGTGAGATTCTAGCCGGTGCCTTGCAGGACAATAACCGAGCGATCTTGGTGGGTACAAAGAGCTTTGGCAAAGGCTTAGTCCAATCCGTACAACCGGTGGGAGAGGGGGCAGGGATTGCGGTGACGATCGCAAAATACTTTACCCCCAGTGGTCGCGATATTAATAAGAAGGGCATTGAACCCGATGTTGAAGTCACGCTCACGGAGCAGCAGCGGGAGCAACTGACTCGCGATGACATTGCTACCGATCGCGATCCCCAATTTATGCGGGCGCTAGCGGTTCTCAATGAACGCATCCTAGCCCAGCGACGGAATCCTCAATCCGCGCGACCGACCCAGGGCCCTAATCCCTAAAGTTCAGTGATGCTCTATGGCTGTGGCCGACTACCGCCAGCAAGCCCAGCGGGTATTGTTCTTAGCGCTGGGGGTAAATGTGGCCCTAACGGCAATTAAAGCAATTGTCGGTGTTCTCAGTCAGTCCCTGAGTTTACAAGCCGATGCCCTCCATAGTCTGACCGATGCCGGTAGCAGCATCTTGGGCTTAGTAGCTATGCAGTGGGCTAACCCCTACCCCGATCGCGAGCACCCCTACGGTCACCAAAAGTTTGAAGCCCTTGGTGCATTGGGCATTGCCGCCTTTTTGGGCATGGTCTGCTTTGAGATTTTACAAAGTGCCGTTGAACGCCTTTTACATCAAACCCATGCTGTAACAATTACAGGGGCAGAACTCTGGATTCTAATCTTGGTTCTCGGCCTCAATATTGGCCTTACCCTCTATGAGCACCATATGGGGCACAGGCTTAAAAATTCTGTTCTAATTGCCGACGCCAAGCATACCCTCAGCGATGTTTGGACAACCATCATTGTCCTTTTAGGGCTGATTGGAGTGTGGAGTTTCAACTGGGCTTGGTTGGATGTGGTGCTGGCATTTCCCGTGGCTGCTCTTGTCTTTTGGAGTGCCTGGGAAGTCCTCAAAAGTAACATTCCTTGGCTGGTGGATGCGGTGGCGATCGCCCCAGAAGCCATTCATGAACTGGTGATGAGCGTGCCCGGTGTCGTTAATTGCCACGACATTAGCTCACGGGGGATGGTGGGGCGGCAAGTATTTATCGAGATGCACTTAATCGTGGAGGCAGAAGATATTCCCACGGCCCATGACATTACTGAGCAAGTTGAAGCCCTGCTACAGGAGCGCTACGGGCCTGCTCGCATCGTCATCCACGTTGAACCCCCGGGCTACCAATCCAGTCAGATCAGCGTTTCCTAAGAACTTTTTCGATTAAAATCGGCTTGAAACCAGGATCACTAGAGGAAGCTATCGCAGGTGTACGATTGCATTGTTGTTGGTTCAGGGCCGGCAGGGGGTGCGGCTGCCTATCACTTGGCAAAGCGGGGGCGGCGGGTTTTGGTGCTGGAAAAGGAGGCGCTGCCGCGCTATAAGCCCTGTGGGGGTGGTGTGTCACCCCAAGTGCAATCCTGGTTTGACTTTGACTTTAGTCCGGCCATCTCTTTGAAGGTGACGCAAATGGTCTGTACGTGGCAGGGGGAAGAGGCTCAACTTCTGGAGTTTCCCCCAGAGCAGCCAATGTGGATGGTGCGTCGCGATGTTTTTGACTACTTCTTAATTCAACAGGCCCAGCGACAGGGAGCAGAGTTGCGCCCTCAAACCCCCGTAACGGGTCTGACATGGGGGGGCGATCGCTGGCAGGTACACACCCCCTCAGGGGATTTTACAGCCCAGTACCTGATTGGCTGTGACGGTGCCAAAGGTTCGATGGCCAAGTGGCTGGGATTTAAGGATCGTCAGCAGCGGGTGGGGGCAGCGATCGAGATTGAAGCAGCGATGCCTGATCATTCCCTCACTGCCGCGCATTTTGACTTTGGTCGCCTCCACAATGGCTACATTTGGAACTTTCCCAAACGTGATGGCTACTCCATTGGGGTGGGCACAGTGGCCTTGGGGCGCAAGCAAAACCTGCGGGCGATCGGGGCAGAGTATGCCAAAACTTTTGGAGTTGATTTCAATCAAGTCAAGGTCTATGGCCACCCTCTCTACTGTTGGCAGCAGCACCAACGCCTGCATACCCAAAATGCCCTTCTGGCTGGCGAAGCTGCCTGTGTTGTTGATCCGTTTACTGCCGAGGGCATTCGCCCCTCCCTGTTGACCGGGATGTTGGCTGCCCAGGCCATTGATCGCGCCCTCAGTGGCGATCCAGAAGCCCTGACCAATTACTCACAGCAAGTACAGCAGGAATGGGGTGCCGATATGATCTGGGCAAAGCGGCTCTCCACCCTTTTTTATCGCATGCCCCGCACTGCCTATGAACTCGCCGTCAAGCGTTTAAGTGCTCGACAGCGGATGGGGCAAATTTTCTGTGGCCAATTACGCTACCGCGATGTGGCAGCCAATGGCCTAAAATTGTTGGCATCGGGCTTCAGGCTGCCTGGGGTTCGGCGCTAAGGTTGGTCATGTCGGTGAGTCGCTGCTCAAAAAGCATTGGAGACCTTGACCCCTATAATGTTTGGTGCAGTCCAACTTAGGAACATTACTGGTGAACAGTCCCATTGAGCAGCGCAAGGCGGAGCACCTCAAGCTTTGTCTTCAAGGTGATGTCAATCATCAAGAAATCACCACGGGTTTCGAGAAGTATCGCTTTCGCCATTGTGCTTTGCCCGAACTGGACTTTGCCGAGATTGATCTAAGGGTTGAGTTTCTTGGCTGGCGGCTGGCAGCGCCCCTGCTGATTTCCTCCATGACCGGTGGCACACCCCAAGCAGGAGAAATTAACCGCCGTTTAGCACGGGTGGCGCAGCAAAAGGGAATTGTCATGGGTGTGGGCTCCCAACGGGTGCTGCTGGAGCATCCAGAGGTGGCAACCACGTTTGCCATTCGCAGGGAGGCCCCCACCATTCCTCTGTTGGCTAATCTTGGCGCGGTGCAGTTGAACTATGGCTGTGGCGTTAGTGAATGCCAAAAAATTGTTGACCTCTTAGAGGCAAATGCCCTGATTTTGCACTTGAATCCGCTGCAAGAGGCCGTGCAAACGGGGGGCGATCGCAACTTCAAGGGACTCTTGACGAAAATTGGTGTACTTTGCCGCGCCCTACCGGTACCTGTAATTGTCAAGGAAGTGGGCAATGGTATCAGTGCCGAGGTAGCCAAACAATTGGTGGATGTGGGTGTGGCAGCCATTGATGTAGCGGGGGCAGGGGGCACCTCTTGGGCAAAAGTGGAAGCAGCCCGTGCCCAAGATGCCAGTCAACGATACCTCGGAGACGCCTTTGCCGAATGGGGGATTCCTACGGCTCACTGCCTTGAGCAAGTTCATACTGCCCTACCAGATACGCCCCTCATTGCCTCCGGCGGTCTTAAAGATGGGATTGATGTGGCCAAAGCCCTGGCCCTTGGGGCAGGTCTTGCCGGCTTGGCTCGACCTTTTTTGCAGGCTGCCCATCAATCAGAGGAAGCCCTGGCTCAACGCATTGACTTGCTCCTTGAGGAATTGAAAACCGTGCTATTTTGTACCGGCAGTGCCACTCCCCAAGCTCTCTATCAGCGCCGCTGTCTCGAAAGGATCTAGCGAGGCTCTTCAAGGATGGTGCGCAGCCACGGCGGCGGATCCGGAATTGGATTGCCCAATCGCTCCAACAGTGTCCATGCTAAAATATGCACGACTAAGGCATAAACCGTGGACTGGAAAAAGACGAGCAGTAGTGCCACGACTTGGATTAAGGTCACCGTTGGCTCCAGCAGCAAATTTAGATTGACCAGTACCCAATCAATAAAATTTGTGACCTGTTGATTGAAGTAAATCCAGAGGTTTTCCCCCAGGAGAATAGACACAAGACTAATCTGAAAGAAAAATCCTGCGGTGCCAATCACTGCCCCACTGAGGATGGAGCGTCCCCAGCTCTCTTTTTTTGCCCAGCAGCCGCCAAAAATGACCCCCATAATGCCGTGGGGCAAGAGAAATTGCAGACTGCGGGGTGGCCCCATCAAAACGGAAAGGAGCAACGCACTCACAATGGCGGCCATCCAAGCGGCGCGGCGGTTCCAGCGTAAGTAAACCAAGGCAATGGGAATCGGAAAAAACAGGCGCAGGACTGGGCCAACGGGTAAATAAAAGTTAACCACCCAGAGCAGGGCAGCGGTACTGGCCAGGAAGGCCGTTTCCGTAATGACGAGGGTGCGCTGAATTTGCGATCGCCCCCAGCTTTGGCTCTCCTCGGGGGGCACAAGGGCTTCAACGTCAGGAAAATCATCCTCTAGGGAATCGGTCGGGTTCATTGATGGCAGATAACCTTTTTTCTCTACACTTTAGCAAGCTTTACTGCTAGCCCTCAAACTGGATATCGCTCCCCGAAAAATCCTTTGCTGAAAGTTAGAATCGTGGGTAGGGTATTTTTATCCAATTTGCATGTTCCGATGTGTCGTCTTTACGCCTATATGGGGCGCAAAACGTCCCTTGCCCATGCCCTAGTGGACGCTCCCCATTCCCTGTTGGTGCAAAGTTATCAACCCCGCGAAATGACGGCGGGACTCTTGAATGCGGATGGCTTTGGGGTGGGCTGGTATGCTGCCCGCCAAGATGTGCTTCCCTTTCTGTATCGGCAAACGATCCCCATGTGGCAGGATATCAACTTTACTGAGCATTTAAGCCGCTACATTGAATCTGCCTGTTTTTTGGCCAATGTCCGCAGTGCCACACCAGGGCAAGCGGTGCAGATGACGAATACCCAACCCTTTCGCTGGGGACGCTGGCTGGGGATGCACAATGGCTTTATCGACAACTTTCGCCAAACCCTCTACCGCCCGATGCGCGATCGCCTGTCGGATATTTGTTACAACATTGTTGAAGGTTCGACGGATTCTGAACATCTCTTTGCCCTCTTTTGCAATGAACTGGTGTTAAATCCACAATTGTCACCGGTAATGGTGCTGCGGCAAACACTGCAAATCGTTTTTTCCCTAGCGCAGGCAGCGCGGACCAGGGTCAGTGTGGCTATGATTCTCACCGATGGTCTGTATATTCTCGCCACCCGCTGTTCCCGGGGCACGCCACCCCCCACCCTCTACTGGAGTCAGGATGCCGAAAAAATTCAACTCACCTCGGAACCCATAGATTCTGAAACAGAGTGGTATCCTTTACCGGAAAATAAATTGCTGTTGATGAGTTTGCAGAGTGAACCAGAAATTTACGCCTTCTGAGACTTCAACCTCCTGGAAGCCCTTTGACCGCGAAGCCCTGTGGCAAGCCTTTCAGCAGCAGCGGCAATTTACGCTTCAACTCGTTGCCCCCTTGAGCGAGGTCATTCTTTGTGCTCAGCCCCATCCCCTCTATAGTCCTGTGGGGTGGCATTTGGGACACATTGGTTATACTGAGGCCTTTTGGCTATTACCTGAGGATGCCGCTTTTAGGGAGCGCGATCGCTATTGGTATGCCGCCGATGGCCGGCCTAAGGTGGAGCGACAGCACTTGCCACCACGGCACCAATTACTGGAGTACCTTGCAGAGATTCGCCAACGCACGGGCGATCGCCTCCACGGCCTGAGCGACAGGCAATGGCAACAGGAAGCCCGTCTCTGGTGGTGGATTTTGCAGCATGAAGCCCAGCACAGTGAAACAATGCAAATGGTCCTGGCGATGCAGGGGATCTTCACCACATTACCCCCTAGCCTATCGCTGCCCCAGGACCACCAACGGATTCCCGCTGGCAGGTATGCCATTGGCAGTGAAGACCTTTTGGCGCTGGATAACGAACAGCCCAGCCAGTGTGTCGACACACTCCCCTTTAGGATTGATGCAGCACCGGTGACGTGGCGGGAATTTCTTGCCTTTGTTGAAGCGGGCGGTTATCAGCGGCGGGAATGGTGGTCCAGCAGCGGCTGGGAATGGCGAGAAGCCGAGGAAATTACCTCACCGTTTTACCCCATCCCTGAGAACTTGGATCTCCCCATGTGGGGACTCAGTTTCTACGAAGCAGAAGCCTACGGCCATTCCCAAGGCAAACGGTTACCCAGTGAACGGGAATGGGAAATTGCTGCCCAGCAGGGACTCTTGAATAGGGGCTACGTTTGGGAGTGGACCCAAAGTCCCTTTGCCCCCTATCCGGGCTTCCAGAGCTATCCCTACCGTGGTTATTCTGCCCCCTACTTTGATGGTGAGCATTTTGTCCTCAAGGGGGGTAGCCACTGGACGCGCCCCCTTCTCAAGCGGCCCTCATTTCGCAATTGGTATAGCCGCAGCACCCGTGAGGTGTTTGCCGGAGCACGCTATGTTCACCAAGAAAATTTGATTTCTCAGTAAAGAAAGTTTGAACAGGCGGGTCAAATGATCCGGGAGATACCCCCAACTTTCTACACTAGAAAACATAGGCTGGGAAGGTAAAGATGGCGATCGCCGACGAGTTCCGCCAACTGCAAACGCGGCTCTTGGAGTGCTGGGAGGGGACAGAAACCTTTATTCCGGAACTGCCCAGAGGCCCCGGCGGCATTGAGCGCGATATTCTGGTAGTCCCTTCCCTAAGTTTTCCCCAACCGGAGTTAGGCAAGATCACAGGCTACACCCATTATGAGGAGCGGCAGCTTTATACGCTGATCCAGTTGCGCAATCCGCGTACCCGCATGATCTATGTCACATCACAGCCCCTGCATCCCAGTATTGTCGATTACTACTTAGACTTACTGCCGGGGGTGCCCAGTTGCCATGCCCGCGATCGCCTGCTCTTGCTGGCCACCTACGATCGCTCCGATAAACCTCTCACCGCAAAAATTTTAGAGCGACCTCGCCTCTTGGAGCGTATTCGTCAAGCCCTGCGTCCCAACCAAGCCTACATGGTGTGTTTTAACTCCACCCCTTTGGAGCGGGAACTGGCGGTACGCTTAGGCGTTCCCCTCTACTCTACGGATCCTGATCTTCTTTACTGGGGAACCAAGGCTGGCAGCCGAGAACTGTTTGCAGCAGCGGGAATCCGCCACCCGATTGGCAGTGGCTTTTTGCAGGGGGTGCCAGAACTGGTGCGGGCGATCGCTCATCTACAGGAAAAATGCCCTGAATTGCAACAGCTGGTGGTGAAACTCAATGAAGCCTTTTCTGGAGAAGGGAATGCGCTTCTCGACCTCCGGCCACTGCGTCCCTTGGGCAGCCCCCATACCCCCGATCATCTCCAGCGGATTGAAAATAGCCTAGAGGACATGGTCTTTCAAGCTCCCAATGAAACTTGGGCCTCCTATCGGCAGCGGTTTACCGATCTGGGGGGAATTGTCGAAGCCTTTGTTGAAGGGACAGTCAAGCGATCGCCCAGTGTCCAAGGGTGTATTACCCCCAAAGGCAGTGTTGAAATTGTTTCGACCCATGAACAGTTACTCAACGCCCCCACAGGTCAAATTTTTATTGGCTGTGAATTTCCCGCCCATGCCGACTATCGCCAGCAACTGCAAGAACTGGGGCAAAAAGTAGGGACATACTTGGCACAGCAGGGAGTGATCGGCTGTTTTAGTGTGGACGTTGTTGCAACCCAGACAACAGAAGGGTGGGAGCTTTACGCCATTGAAATTAATCTGCGCAAGGGCGGTACCACGCACCCCTTTATGACCCTAAAATTCCTCACCGATGGCCACTATGAGCTAGCATCTGGACGCTTTTACAGCAAGCACCGCCGGCCGAAGTATTACATTGCCTCCGATAACCTTTGCCAGCCCCACTATCGCGGCCTCCTGCCCAATGATCTCCTGGATATGATTGCTCGCTACCATCTCCACTTTGACTCCAGTACCGAAACGGGCACCGTCTTTCACCTCATGGGGGCCCTTTCGGAGTTTGGTAAGCTCGGACTCGTCAGTATTGGGAACACCCCCGAAGAAGCCCAAGCCATCTACAACCAGACGATTGGCGTTCTCGATGCGGCGGCGCTATAAGTACCTCATGTGCCCACCCCCAGCATAGACAGGGGTCTGAGAATCTCGTTAGAATTGGCGACGTTCACTGTGAGAAGCAGCCTGTAGGGAAAATCCAGTGCAAGTCTGGTGCTGTGCCGCAGCTGTGATGGGAATCTTCCCTCAGCCAGAATGCCTACTTGCTGTGGTTCACTCTATTTGCCTGCGTCGCACGGGCATGGAGCTTCAACGTGGTGGTTACCCTCAACGATTCAATTCTCAATCCCCTTGGTTTTAGTCTCGATTTACCCCCTCTTCCCCAGCCGCGACCCCTCTTACTGGTGGGTCATGGTACGCGCGATCCGGAAGGTCGCCAAGCATTTTTAGACTTTGCCCAAGCCTATTATCAACTGGATGCCTGTCGGCCTATTTTTCCCTGTTTTCTGGAGTTAACCGAACCCTCAATTTTTGAGGTTCTCAGCCAATGTGCTGCCGCAGGCTACAGGGAGTTGTCCGTGCTGCCGGTGTTGCTCTTTGCCGCTCGCCACAATAAGTTTGATGTCACAAATGAGTTGGATCGAGCACGGCGGGCTTTTCCGCAATTGCGCTATCACTATGGTCGCCACTATGGCATTGCCCCAGAAATTTTAACCCTCTGGCGATCGCGCCTCGAACAATTGGATGCACCGGAATTTAATCCCCAGGGCATCGGCCGGGAAGACACCGTACTTCTAGTGGTCGGTCGAGGCTCCAGTGATCCAGATGCCAATGGCGATGTCTTTAAGCTGGCCCGCATGCTCTGGGAGGGCAGTGGCTACAAAACGGTTGAGGTGTGCTTCATTGGCATTACCCATCCGCGCTTACCAGTAGGCTTTACACGCGCTAACTTTTACCAACCCCGCCGCATCATTGTCTTGCCCCATTTCATGTTTACCGGGGCACTCGTCAAGAAAATCTATCGGCTCACGGCGGCAGCGCAGGCGGCCTATCCCGATGTTGAATTTGTGAACTTGCCGGAAATTGGCTTGCATCCGCAGCTGTTTTATCTAACGCGGCAGCGGGAAATTGAAACCCATACGGGACAGGTGGCCATGAACTGTGAAACCTGCAAATTCCGCTTGGTGGCAGGCCATGGTCATCATCACCACCATCCCCATGATCATGAGCACCACTCCCACAGCCATGATCACGGGGCTCACCACCATCCCCATGGATCAAGCGTGGATTTAGATCACTTACCCAGTTATCACCAACGCATTTGGCAGGTGCCGTGACCGACTCCCGCCATCCATCCAATAAGACCCACAGCTTCCCGCCGAAAAAGCTAATGATTGCTCGCCAGCGAAAATGTTAGAGTTAAAATAATTGATACTCTTTCTCAAGCTTGGATGGGGCTTGTCTATGCGCATTAAATATCCTCCCCAGACCGTTGATCGGGTGTTAATTTTCGATACCACATTGCGGGACGGTGAGCAGTCTCCAGGTGCCTCACTGAATGTGGATGAAAAACTGACGATCGCCCGTCAACTGGCTCGACTGGGGGTGGATATTATTGAGGCGGGTTTTCCCTTTGCCAGCCCCGGCGATTTTGAAGCCGTACAGCGGATTGCCGAAACTGTCGGCACCGAAACCGGGCCTGTCATTTGTGGTTTGGCTCGTGCCACCCGCCAAGATATTGAAGCCGCTGCCAAAGCCCTCAAACCCGCCTACTATCCTCGCATTCACACGTTTATTGCCACCTCCGATATTCACCTAGAGTACAAGCTCAGGAAAACCCGCGCTGAAGTACTGGAAATTGCCCAAGAAATGGTGGCCTATGCCAAGTCTTTTGTGGATGATGTCGAGTTTTCCCCAGAGGATGCTGGGCGATCAGATCCTGAGTTTCTCTATGAAGTCCTAGAGCGGGTCATTGACGCCGGTGCAACGACGGTCAACATTCCTGACACTGTGGGGTACACCACCCCCGCCGAATTTGGTGCCCTGATCAAAGGCATTAAGGAAAATGTGCCCAATATCGATCGCGCCGTCATCTCGGTTCATGGTCACAATGACTTGGGTTTGGCAGTTGCTAACTTCCTGGAAGCGGTGAAAAATGGCGCCCGGCAACTGGAGTGTACGATTAATGGCATTGGTGAGCGTGCGGGAAATGCCGCCCTTGAGGAATTGGTGATGGCACTCTATGTGCGGCGGCAGTACTTCAATCCCTTCCTAGGTCGCCCACCCGAATCAGAGGCACCCCTAACAAATATCAACACCCGTGAAATTTATAAAACCTCCCGCTTGGTCTCAAATCTAACGGGGATGCTGATTCAACCCAACAAGGCGATCGTGGGTGCCAATGCCTTTGCCCATCAATCGGGGATTCACCAAGATGGCGTCCTCAAGCACAAGCAAACCTATGAAATCATGGATGCCCAACTCATTGGCCTTGCCGATAACCAAATTGTCTTGGGCAAGCTCTCTGGCCGTAATGCCTTTGCCACTCGCCTGCGGGAATTGGGCTTTGAACTCAGTGAAACGGAACTCAATAAGGCCTTTTTGCGCTTTAAGGATCTCGCCGACAAGAAAAAAGAAATCACTGACTGGGATCTGGAGGCGATCGCCAAGGATGAAACCCAAGGGATTGATCTACAGGGCTATCAACTGGAATTTGTCCAAGTTTCCTGTGGTGATCATGCCCGCCCAACCGCAACGGTTACCGTACGTACCCCCAGTGGGGAAGAGTTGACCGATGCCGCCATCGGCACTGGCCCTGTGGACGCAGTCTATCGCGCCATTAACCGTGTGGTGCAAATTCCCAATCGCCTCATTGAATACTCAGTACAATCGGTTACCGCCGGCATTGATGCTATCGGTGAGGTGACGATTCGGCTACAGCACCAGGATCGCATCTACTCTGGCCATGCCGCCAACACGGATATTATTGTCGCCTCTGCCCAAGCCTATATGAATGCCCTGAACCGCCTCTACCGCGGTCTTGAACAACGGGCGCTACATCCCCAAGCGTAGCTTATGCCAGAGTCCACCACTGCTAAGCCCTTGGAAGCCAATGGCGTCTATTTATGCCCCGTCTGCCGTCACGGGCAAATTGCGCCGATGGTACTGATGGATACCTATGCCTGTAACTTTTGCCGCCATATTCTCAGCTTGGATTTTGTCCATCAAACAGCACGGATCGAAGACAGCGCCATGGTATTTCGCTGGCAGTGGACGGGTACCAACTGGCGATCGCTCAACACTCCCCCCCTTCGCCTCACCTATACGGCGATTATCCTGGCAATTTTATTGGTAACCTTGCCTCCCGCCTTAATTTGGTTGGGCTATCAACTGTTTCCCCCCCTGAGTAGCGACCCACGTGCCTATTGGTTTCCCCTCTTTTGGGTGGCTCTGACCTTTTTTGCCCACACACTCATTGTTCTGCGCGTCTTTGCTGGGCTGTTGCCCACACCTTTTTGGTGGCCCAGCGTTCCCTTTAATTTTAGCCACTGGTACTTACTCAGAAGGTAAGGGCAAGGACACTGAGGGATGCCTAGGGGTAACGAAGCCGAGATTGAACAGAAGATCATCCTACCTTTGTTAAAGGTATGGGGCTATGCCTCTTCAGACTATTGGAGCAAGCCAAAGCTAGGGAATGGCTATCCCGATTTTCTAATTTGCTTGCCGCTGGCGGGCGATCGCTCCTTCAACTACCTTGTGATTGAGGTGAAATCCTCAAATGAGTCAAGGCTCAGGGGTCAGCAGCAACTGCGGGGATACATGAGAGCAGCTCAGGCGGTTTTTGGCCTCCTCATCAATGGTAAAGATTACCAACTCTTTTATCAAAATCCCCTAAAAAAGCCCCTGTGCCAACTCAAGTGTGCCGCCGGCCAGTTGGATCGAAAAAGCATTCAAACACTGACCAAGGTATTGCACCGCAATGCCGCTGAAATGCTCGTGAGCCGCTTAACCCAAGGGCAACTCAAGATTTATCATCACCTTGAAAAAGTACTGCAAAAAAATTATGCTTTTCCCTTAACACATCCGCAGCGGACTTCCATGATTATTACTGTCTTTAATCATAAAGGGGGAGTGGGAAAAACAACCCTTACCCTGAACCTAGGTGCTGCCTTTGCTGCTACGGGCAAGCGTGTGCTACTCATTGATATTGATCCGCAGTCGAATCTGACCATTGGTTTAGGCATTGATCCCTTGAAGGATATTGAGGATCAAGGCAGGAAAGACATCGCTCACCTCCTCCTAGAACCAAAGGTCACCCTCGAAGAAGTCGTCTATCAAAAGCGTTGGGACAATCTCTGCTTAGACGTTGTTCCCTCCCACATTCGCCTCGCAGACCAAGAAGCGGACCTGATCAGGACAATAGATATCGATCGCGTCCTGCAAAGAAAGCTAAAAAACCACCCCTACGATGTCATTCTAATTGATCCACCCCCCGCCTTCGGTAAAGTCAACGCCATTGCTTTGATGGCTTCCCATGGCGTTCTGGTTCCGATACAATTCGCCCCTTACCCCATACGGGCGATTGAGTATGTCTTGGCGCGCCTAGAAGCCTTCAGGCCTGTCATGGATAACCCGCCGCGGCTTCTGGGTATTGCCGTTAATATGTACGATCAGAGGAACTCCGCTGTCAATGCGCAGATGCAACAGAGGCTCCAGGGTATCCTTGAGAAGGTCGCTCGCGAGTATGCTGTCGTTTGTCATCTCTTGCCTGAGAACACGTGGATTCCTAAGCGTGCTGCTATAGAAAGAGCAACAGATCTACAGCAGCCCATATTTAGTAGAAATCTTTATAGGGAATTGCCAAGAGCAGATCAAGAATCAATTGATGAGCTAGCCACAACATTTGAAAATTTAGCGCGCCATCTTTCCACTGAGACCTTCGCACAGCATGAGTAAATCCAACAGACTCTCAAGGTACCTTGGTCTATCCGATGTGCATCAGGGTCAGGTGCACATTGATCTCCTGAAAGTTCCCGATGACTATCCCCAAGAGCTACTGTATGTTTCACCAACCTTGATCCGTGAAGATCTAGAAAAGTACCAAACCAACCTGATTCCCCTAATTATTCGCTCAGTCACCACGCCGGCAAGAGATGTAGAGTACGAAGTTGTCTTTGGCAAGGAAGTTGTCGACTTTGCTCGGGAATTGGGGATTAAGCAGTTGTGGGCCACCAGAGTTGAACTGGCGGATGACCAAGAAGTCTCAGATTTCCAAGAGCGGATCAAAAGGCTGATGCAAATCCATGCCCAAGGGCATCCCTCTCAACAGGAAGGGTCCTACTTACAGTCACCTTTGTCAGTCTCAGGATTCACAAACATCCTCGATCGCCATCTGCAACCGCTCAAAAAACAGATAGAAAGCATCCATCAAGAAATGGCGAAGCAATCTCAGCAGGTGATGCATCTCTCAGCACAGGTTAAAACCCTTAGCAACATCCTAGGGTCCTCCCCAACCGGATCACAAAACCGGCGCACTATTCGCATCAACAGCTATAGAGATGCGGAGAGTCTTAAGAAGCGTGTTCCGGGATTGACCATTGACGAGGCTCAGGTTGTTATTGGGCGCCTCGAAAGGTATAGAAAGCACCAAGGGGGTAGAAAATTTTGTTCCGTTGATGAGTTGAAAGAAATCGCCCCCTCAGGCCACTGGGATTCTCTCAGCATCTGCTTTAATTAAGCGGGTTGCCCTCAAGACTCTCCTCTAAAGTGGGAGCGATGACGATTTGCTGATTATTGCTGCTTATCCATGACAACCCCCTGCGCCCAAGTGGCGAGACGGTCTTGATCAGCTGCGGGGTCAACGGGTTCACCCTAGAGGAGCGATCGCTCGATAGGAATAATACAGTGCACCGTCAAAGTGCAGAAACAGAGCGATCGCCCTAACCAAGTTTTCAGTTACTTTCAAGATCGGAGCGGCGGGATTTGAACCCACGACCCCCACTACCCCAAAGTGGTGCGCTACCAAGCTGCGCTACGCCCCGTCAAGCTTCACTAGTATACCATGAGTTCAGCGCACATCCTAGGTGCTGACGGAAATTTTGCCCAACCATTTCAGAATGTGGGCATTCACCTGCTCAGGTGCTTCATCTTGGGGGCAATGGCCAATCTCTGGTAAGGCAACAAACTCCCGCACACAGGGAAACTCAGCTAACTTTTGACCTTCATCCATCGGTTCCCAAGGATCGGCAGCGCCCCAAAGGAAATAGGTGGGGCAGGTGATCTGCGGTAGCAGGTCTTCGGGTAAGGGGCCCTGGGAATAACGAACAAAGGCTAGGAAGACATCGGCAGCCCCAGCGTCTTGGGCAGGGGTGAGTAATATCTCCACTAGTTCATCGGTGACCGCAGCAGCGTTGGCATAGGCTTGGTGGAGAATGCGGCGCACAACACGGGGTTGAGCAATTTGGCGGAAAAAGTAGGTGCCAAGGGTGCGATTGGCTAAAAGTCGCTGGAGTAGGCGGGTTCCCCAGCGGCGGTACCAAGGGAGTTGCTGTTGTTTGCGATCGTGAAGCTGCCGCAGAGAGCAGTTGAGCAGGATCAATTGACTGACCCACGCTGGCTGGAAAACAGCTGCCTGTAAAGCGACCACGCAGCCAATAGAGTTACCAATAAAAACGGTAGGCTGGCCAATCACCTCACGGCAAAAGGCCAAAACCAAGGTTGCCCACGTCTCAAAGGTGTAGGGAATCGCGGAGGGAGCGGGTTTAGCGGAGCCCCCAAAGCCCAACAAATCAATGGCGTAGACTCGATGGTCAGCGGCAAGGGCAGGAATATTTTTGCGCCAATGCAAACTAGAGGCACCAAAGCCGTGAATCAGAAGCAGGGGGGGACCTTGGCTACCTTGATGGCGATAGAGAATTGGGTATCCTTGCCACTGCCATGTTTGCGATGGGAGAGAGACAGTCATTTAGTCGGCCTGAAGAAATTGACGGTAGCGATCGCTCAACTCCTGAACAGCCCGCTGATAAAATTGCTGTCCATGCTCAGGGGTGGCCAAACTGGAATCTGATCCCATCCGACCATCCGGATAGCGGCGGCGAAAATCTGCCGCACTGTAGATAGCATGACTGCTATTGACTTCGGGATTGAGGGGAACCCGCTTAATAGCCTCTGGATAGAGAAATTGGGTCACGGCAACTTCACTGGGGGTGGCATGGGAACCCTCGCGATCGCCATACAATTCTCGCGCCAGCTGCACCACGGAAGGACACATAAACCAGTTGGCCAATTCACAGCGCACTTGATCGGCCTCTGGAATTTGTAAATCTGTCAAGATGGCATAGGTTTCAGCAAAGGCTGCCTTTAGTGTAGCAATATTGCCACCATGACCATTGATGAAAAAGAAGCGTTGAAAGCCTGCGCGTACCAAACTCACTAAATAGTCGCGAATCACCAGCATCAAGGTACTAGGGCGCAAACTAATGGTGCCGGGGAAAGCCGTATGGTGTAGAGCCATGCCCACGGAAATGGTGGGGCCAACAAGAGCTTGGGTGATTTCTCCGACCCCTTTGGCGATCGCCTCAGCACAGAGGGCATCAGTACCCATTAGCCCCATAGGGCCGTGCTGCTCCGTAGAGCCTATGGGAATAATCATCCCCTTGGAAGTGTTGAGATAGGCTTCCACCTCTGGCCAAGTGCTCAAATGTAGTAGGGGCATCCCTCTCTCCTAAATCGCATCCTCAAGAACCACTCGTGTATTCTGCCACGCCCAAATCCCAGCGATCGCCACGATAGCCGCCAGCCCCACCATGACCACCGTGAGGCCAAGGAAGTCGGAAAGAATGCCGGCGATCGCCAAGGGCACACTGAGGGCGATATTGACAATGTTATTTTGGAAGCCAAAGACCTTACCCCGCATCGTCGCAGGCGTCCGAATCTGGATCAGTGTCTGCATGGGAATACCAATTAAAGAGGCTCCCATTCCCAGCAAAATACTCAAGGCCAGACCCACCCACAGATGATGCACAAAGGCAAAGACCAGCAAGACGGCTGCCATCACCAGAAAGCCAATCAAGGGCAGGGGCCGATGATGTAATTTCTCCCCCCATTGACCCAAAACCCCCGCCCCTAAAATCAACCCCAACCCTGCGGCAGCCAAGAGAAAGCCAAACTGGTTGGGCCGCAAGCCAATTTCTTGGGCGATACTGACTGCCAACACTGTCAAGGCGGCAAAGACACAATAGAGGATGGTTAACTGGAGCATCGCATTGCCCAAGAGGCGATTTTTGCGCACGTAGTCAAACCCCTCCCGCAAGTCCTGCCAAACATTCAGGGGGCGATCGCGCTCATCAACTGCTTCTCGGTAGCGAATCGAGGCTAAAACCAACCCCGCCATGACATACAGCGTACCGACAACAACTTCACGGGCATAGACACCGCCAATGGACACAGCACCACTGAGCAATGGCTCGCCAATGGCAAATCCCACCACCAGTGACCCCATCATTGTTGTGATAAAGAGGGCATTTGCCGAGAGGAGATTTTCCTCCTTCACCAGCAGGGGAATTGCCGCCTGTTCTGCTGGGGCAAAGAATTGCGTCAGGATGGACTCAGAAAAGGCAATCAGGAGTAGCAGTGTAAACCGCTTTGGAATCAAGATCAGGGCAAAGACCAGTAGCCCCCGCAAAATATTGGTAATGCTCATTAGCTCCCGCTTTGGGTAGCGATCCACAAAGGTGCCCGCCGTTGAACCAAAGAAAACTGCTGGTAGCGTATTGGCAATCATGACGGCTGAGGCCTTAGAGCCCGGCAGCTCATAGCTGGCATCGTAGGAAACCGCCAGTGTAATTAGGAGGACCAGAAAAATTTTGTCCGCCACTTGGGAGATAATTTGACCGCCCCATAACTTGAGGAAATTCCTGTTCCGCATCAGAGCAGCAAACCCTTCTGGACGGGGCTGGGGACCAGAACTTACCATTGCTGTTGCTCACCGACTATGAACACAAGTTTCCTCATCACCAAAGATTGGGGCGGGCAGCCTGAATCCAATATACCGTCACAGCCTAGGATCTACGCTCTTTTTCTCCCTCCTTGTTGGCCTTCTAACACCCACAAGGGGAGTCACACGCCATGGGATAGGTGCCATCCTTGCTGGTATGGATAACCCCCAGACTGTCTAGCAGCCGGTTTCTTTGATCTGGCAGTGCTCTGACGATTGGGAGTGGCAACTATAACTATTTCGAAAGGGAGCGACCAGACTACTCCAGTCTTTCAGGTGAGTCGCGCCCCCATCCATTGCTGGCTAAAGCAAGATAACTGAGCGCCCACGGTGGTCCCCCGTCGTCCTTGGACACTGGATTGGAAAGACGTTGCTGCCCATTCCCATGCTCCTTTAATCAGTGCACCGAAGCGAGCCCGGATCTATGCAGGGTCAAAGGGTTTTATTGATGAGGCGATTCCTGTGCCGCCTAATCTCTCGTTATTGGCATAGCTATGCTGAACACCGGCGGCATCGGCTAGGCCGGCGAAGGAACTGGACAGTACCACCCATCAAAAGAGGATCAACAGAGGACTGAAGGGATAGCCCCACTCAGTCCTCCCGTCTGAGCTTCAGTTGCGCCTAGACGGTGGCGAGTTCCACTTGGCGCCGGAAGCTGAGGCGTTCGTCCTCGCCCACATCCACCAGAATCGTATCGCCATCGAAGAAGTCGCCCCGCAGGATGGCTTTGGCAATGGGGGTTTCCAGTTGTTTCTGGATGGCCCGTTTCAGCGGACGGGCACCATAGACAGGGTCGTAACCCACTTCGGCCAAGAAGTCGATCGCCTTCTCAGTGAGGGACAAGGTAATGTGGCGATCGCTCAGGCGTTGCTGCAACCGCTGCACCTGCAATTGAACAATTTGCCGCAATTGATCCTTGCGCAGGCTGTGGAAGATGATAAATTCATCCACGCGGTTAAGGAATTCGGGTCGGAAGTGGGCCCGCATCGCCTCCATAACGCGGTTGTACATTTCTGAGTAGCGACTGTCATCGCCGGCCACATCGAGAATGTACTGGGAACCAATATTGCTGGTCATGATGATGATCGTGTTCTTAAAGTCCACGGTGCGCCCTTGGGAATCAGTGACGCGGCCATCATCAAGAATTTGCAGGAACACGTTGAAGACATCAGGATGGGCTTTTTCGATCTCGTCGAAGAGAACGACGGCATAGGGACGGCGGCGAATCGCTTCCGTGAGTTGACCGCCTTCGTCATAGCCCACATAACCAGGGGGTGCCCCAATCAACCGAGACACGGCATGTTTTTCCATGTACTCGGACATATCAATGCGCACCAGCGCCTCTTCAGTATCAAACATAAAGGCGGCCAAGGCTTTAGCCAATTCCGTTTTACCGACCCCCGTTGGCCCCAGGAAGATGAAGCTGGCAATGGGACGATTGGGATCCGCTAGCCCAGCACGGGAGCGCTGAATGGCCTCGGCGACGGCGGAGACCGCCTCATCCTGACCAACCACCCGTTTGTGCAGCTCTTCTTCAAGGTGCAGCAGTTTTTGGGCTTCCGACTCCACCAGTTTGCTCACGGGGATGCCGGTCCATTTGGAGATGATTTCAGCAATGTCGGCCTCGGTCACCTCATCCCGCAATAGGGAGCGACCCCCCACTTGAATCTCCCGCAGTTTGGCTTCGGCTTCCGCCAGTTTTTTGTGGAGTTCTGTGAGTTTACCGTATTTGAGTTCGGCGGCACGGTTAAGGTCGTAGTTGCGTTCCGCTTGTTGGATCTCGATGTTGACTTTTTCGATCTCCTCTTTGATGGATTGGAGACGGTCAATCACTTCTTTTTCCGCTTGCCACTGGGCATTGAGGCGGCTTTGCTCCTCCTTGAGGTCGGCTAGCTCTCTTTCGAGTTTCTCAAGGCGATCGCGGGAAGCCGCCGAGGTTTCTTTTTGCAGCGAGAGCCGCTCCATCTCCAATTGCAGGATTTTGCGGTCAATTTCATCGAGTTCCTCAGGTTTCGAGGTGATTTCCATTTTTAATTTGGCCGCCGCTTCATCCACCAAGTCAATGGCTTTGTCGGGTAAGAAGCGATCGCTAATGTAGCGGGCCGAGAGTGTCGCTGCTGCCACCAAGGCCGTATCGGAAATTTTGACACCATGGTGGATCTCATAGCGTTCCTTGAGGCCCCGCAAAATGGAGATGGTGTCCTCCACACTGGGTTGATCCACATAGACCTGCTGGAAGCGCCGTTCAAGGGCCGCATCCTTCTCAATGTATTTGCGGTACTCATCTAGGGTGGTGGCGCCAATGCAGCGCAGTTCCCCCCGTGCCAGCATGGGTTTGAGGAGATTGCCGGCATCCATCGCTCCTTGGGTTGCCCCTGCGCCAACAACGGTGTGAATCTCATCAATAAAGAGAATGATTTGACCGTTGGAATCTGTGACTTCCTTAAGAACAGCTTTCAGGCGCTCTTCAAATTCACCACGATACTTGGCACCGGCAATTAAGGCGCCCATGTCCAGGGCAATCAACTGGCGATCGCGCAGGGAATCGGGCACATCCCTGGCCACAATCCGCTGTGCCAGGCCTTCAGCAATCGCGGTTTTCCCCACCCCCGGCTCCCCAATCAGTACTGGGTTATTTTTGGTGCGGCGGGAGAGAATCTGAATCACGCGGCGGATTTCATCATCGCGGCCAATCACCGGATCCAGTTTCCCCTGGCGAGCCAAGAGTGTCAGATCACGGCCATATTTTTCCAGTGCCGCGTATTTACCCTCTGGGTTTTGATCCGTCACTTTTTGGGAGCCACGAATTTGCTGAATTGCTTCCCGCAGCACTTTTTCGCTAAGGCCAATGTCCTGAAAGAGTTTCTTGCCAAAGCGATCGTCTTGGGCAAAGGCCAACACCAAGTGCTCAATTGAGATAAACTCATCGCCAAACTGTTTGCGGGCCTCTTCGGCGCGATCGAGAAGTTTGTCGAGGCTCTGTCCAAGGTAAACGCCGCTGGGATGACTGATTTTGGGCTGACGGCTAATAAACTCGTCGGTCAGATCCCGAATTCGCTGCACCGAACAGCCAGCCTTTTGGAAAATTTGTGTCGCCAGTCCCTCTTGCTCTAGCAGCGATTTCATCAGGTGTTCACTTTCCAGATTCTGATGCTGTGCCTGCTTGGCCAGATCCGGCGTGCGGGCGATCGCTGCCCATGCTTTTTCGGTAAATTGATTTGGATTAGATGGTTGCATAGCTGACCCTTTGACCCCTGTTTATAGTTTCTAACTATTTGTATTGTATGGATTGCAAGAAAAACCCTTTTTCGGACTTCCCTACTCCACAGGTAGAATTAGCCACCCAGGAGTAGTTCTAGCCTAGCTTTTATGTAGAGCATTGTGGAGCACAGGGATGCTTCCTTTGGGAATACCCCCAATTTCTCTTAATATGTAAGGTGCTTTAACTTTGGCAACGCGAGCTATGACGAATTCTCCTATCACTGAGCCATCCCCCCGTCAAGAGTCGGTTCTGCGCTATCCGGTGCTGGGATCCCGTCGCCCTAGTAACTACTTTTGGGCAACGGCGGTCTCCATTGGGGGCCTCGGTTTCTTTCTCGCTGGCCTCTCTAGCTACTTGCACCGCAACCTCTTGCCCATCGGCAACCCAATTGATTTGGTCTTTATTCCCCAAGGGATTGCCATTGGCTTTTATGGCGTGGCGGCGCTCCTGTTGGCAACCTATTTGTGGCTAGCGATCGCCTGGGATGTGGGCGGTGGCTTTAATGAGTTCAACAAAGAAACGGGCTTTGTGCGCATTTTTCGCTGGGGCTTCCCCGGTAAAAACCGCCAAATTGAGGTCAGCTGCCCCATTAGCGATGTCCAAGCTGTGAAAATTGTCATTAAAGAGGGACTCAACCCAAAGCGGTCTCTCTACCTGAAGATTAAAGGCCGGGGTGAAGTCCCCTTGACTCGTGTGGGGGCGCCGCTACCCTTGGCCGAATTGGAAACCCAGGGAGCAACGATCGCCAGCTTTTTGGGGGTTCCCGTTGAAGGATTGTAATTTTAGTCCTCGTGATCATCGAAGGGATCCGCTAGCTCCTTCGAGGGGGGGCCAAAGGAAAGGTAAATCGAGTAGCCAGTCACACCAATGCAGACGGCAGCAAGAGCAATGCTAAGAACTGTTGCAGGTTCCATAGAAGCCTACTAAATGGGAGCAAGATATGCTTCTATAATATTACGAAACATTAAAACGCTGTTCATTTCGTTCAAAAAAGGAATTTATGGCACGACGGACTTGGCTTGGGGATATTCTGCGCCCCTTGAACTCTGAATACGGTAAAGTCGCCCCCGGTTGGGGGACCACTCCCTTGATGGCGGTCTTTATGGGGCTATTTTTGGTCTTTTTGCTCATCATTCTGGAGATCTACAACTCGACACTGATCCTCGATGGTGTTAACGTGAGTTGGAAGGCACTGGGATAATCCATGAACGTTTTTGGGATCGGTCTGCCGGAACTCATCGTCATTTTGGTGGTGGCACTGCTCATCTTTGGTCCAAAGAAGCTACCGGAAATTGGCCGCAGTCTTGGCAAAACGAAGCGCGCCTTTGAGGAAGCCTCCCGCGAATTCCAAGATGAAATCAAGCGGCAGACCGCTGCCCTTGAGGAGGAACAACAGGCCAAGGCAGAGGCTGAATCGCCTCGGGAAATCTCCCCTTAGGTGGCATGGCACTCCAGCCCTGTGTCATTGTTGGTCTTGGAAATCCGGGAATAGAGTACGCCACAACTCGCCACAATGTTGGTTTTCGTGTCCTCGACACTCTTGCGCAGCGGTATAGGGTGCAGCTGACTCAGCAGCGGCGCTTCTTGGGAGAGGTGGCAGAGGTACTGATTCAGGGTCAAAAGGTGCGGCTCCTCAAGCCCACCACCTACATGAATAGCTCGGGGCAATCTCTCCATGCCCTGTTGAATTTTTATAAGCTGCCCCTCGAGCGAACCCTTGTGGTCCATGATGATGCCGATTTGCCCCTGGGGCGACTGCGCTTGCGCCTGAGTGGCTCAACGGGGGGACACAACGGGATTAAATCCATTATTCAGCATTGTCATTCCCAACAGTTTCCTCGCCTTAAGGTGGGCATTGCCTTTGGCGATCGCCTGCAGCAGCAGACGGGACCTCGCAACGCGGTGCCCTTTGTTTTGGGGCATTTTTCAGCCACTGAACTGGCCATTTTACCCGCTGTGCTTGACCTGGCTGTGGATGCCATTGAGTTGAGTATTCAGTCTGGGGTTGAGGTGGCCATGAATCGCTACAACGGCAAAAGTATTCCCCTACCGCAAGCCTGACCCCACGACGGGCGGTCTGAGGGCAAAGAAAATCTCAAGTTAGATTAAAAATAGGTGTTTTCGGTGCCAAGTTATGGATATTGGCGAAAGCGTGCGCATGGCGATCGCCACCCTCAAGGCCAATCGGCTCCGCAGTGGCCTAACGATGTTGGGCATTATCATTGGCAATGCAGCAGTGATTGCCATGGTCGGCGTCGGTCAGGGGGCACAGCGTTATGCCGCCAGCCAGTTTGAATCCTTGGGACCCAATACGCTTTTTATTGTGCCGGGGACCCCCCAAGCCCGTAACCGCACGTCTAATGTGCCCCAAACCCTTGTGCTTGAGGATGCCAAGGCGATCGCCACCCAAGTGCCCACGGTTCAGGAAGTCGCCCCGCAAATCCAACTGCAACAACGGGTAACCTATCGAGGACGCAACACCAATGTGCTGATTGTGGGTACCACCCCGACATTTCCCTCAGTGCGCAGTTTTACAGTGGCGCAGGGGCGCTTTATCTCCGATGAGGATGTGCAACGGCATCGCCGCGTTGTGATTTTAGGCTCGGATTTGGCCAAGAAGCTCTTTATCAACGAAAATCCTGTGGGTCAGCAGGTGCGGATTAAGAATCTTTCCTTTGAGGTGATTGGCGTCATGGCTGAAAAGGGTGCCTTCCTTGGCAATAATCAGGATGAGGCGGCCTATATTCCCATTACGACCATGTCTTCCCGCATTGTTGGGCAGCGATCGCCCTATGGGATTTCCTTAACCTTTATCTCGGTGTCTGCCCGCGATGAGCAAAGCATTGATGCCGCTAAGTTTCAAATAACCAACCTACTGCGGCTACGGCATCAAATTGTGGATGAGGATGATTTTACGATTCAAACCCAAAAGGAAGCCCTGCAAATTATCGGCAATATCAGCAATGCCCTGACCTTGATGTTGGCGGCGATCGCCGGCATTTCACTGCTGGTGGGGGGTATTGGCATTATGAACATTATGCTGGTGTCCGTGACAGAGCGTACCCAAGAAATTGGCCTGCGCAAGGCCATTGGTGCGACTCAGCGGGATATACTGGCACAGTTTATGATTGAGGCAATGATCCTCTCTGCCCTCGGTGGCCTAATTGGTACCGGGCTGGGGGTAGGCGGTGTCATGCTGGTGGCGATCCTGACCCCCCTAGAGGCTGGCGTTGCCCCCGTTGCTGTGGCTCTCGCTGTCGGTGTTTCGGGCAGTATTGGCCTTTTCTTTGGAGTGGTTCCGGCTCAGCGGGCAGCGCGGCTGGATCCGATTGTTGCCCTGCGCAGTGTTTAGCAGTGTTTAAGCGTACCCTTGGGAAATTGCAGATGGAAACGACAACCCTCGACTGGATAACGGGTGGTCTGGCGATCGCCATTGTCATTGGTGGTCTGTTGATGATGTTTACCAATCTCTGGACACGGCGATGACCCTGCGGCGAGCCTTGACCTACCTCCTGTTGGGGGCGATCGCGATTGCTATGCTCCTGCCCTTGGTATGGCTCACCAGTACCGCCTTTAAGTCTGCCAATGAAGATATTTTTGCCTTTCCGCCCCGCTGGTTTCCCGCCGAACCCACATTGGCAAATTTTGTAACGGTGTGGCAAACGAATCCCTTTGGCCAGTACCTGTTCAACAGTACGCTGGTGGCGGTTTTAACGGTGGGCTGTAATCTTCTAACTTCGGCTTTGGCCGCCTATCCCTTGGCTCGTCTTTCCTTTCGCGGGCGTGAGGTGATTTTTACCGCCATTTTGGCCACGATCATGATCCCCTTTCAAATCATCATGATTCCCCTCTTTATTTTGGCGGTGCACTTGGGTCTGCGCAATACCTATCTGGGAATGATTCTGCCGAGTTTGGCTTCTGCCTTTGGCATCTTTCTATTGCGACAGGCCTTTATGGCGGTGCCCAAAGAACTAGAGGAGGCGGCTCGTCTCGATGGTTGCTCAGAAGTGGGGTTGTGGTGGTTTGTGATGCTGCCTGCCATTCGCCCTGCCCTCGTTACCCTTGGGATTTTTGTTTTTATTGGCGCTTGGAGTGATTTTCTCTGGCCATTGCTGGTCTTGGATCAGCCAGAACTGTATACCCTCCCCATTGGTGTGGTAACCTTGGCGGGGACGTTTTCCTTAGATTGGCGACTGATTGCCGCTGGTTCAGTGATTTCAATTGTGCCCGTGTTCATTGTGTTTATTTGCTTGCAGCGATACATTATTCCCTCAGAAACTGGTGCTGGCCTGAAGGGCTAACGTCTTAGGCCGCGATAGCGAATCCTTTGGCGGTGGGCATATTGGCGGAAGAAGGTTTGAATTTCCGCTGCTTGGCCAAGGGCAATCAGGGTATCCCCCGCCGCTAGGGGCAGGGTTAAGGGGGGATGGGTCACCAGGGCACCGTTCTGATGGCGAACAGCGACAATAATAAAGCGCCCGCGGCCTTTTGCTTCCACATCGGCGATCGCTAGCCCTGCTAGGGGCGACTCTAGGGGCAGCGTAAACTCCTCAATCTGGAGATCAAGTTGGCTGAGGAGCTCAATGAGGTGACTGCGCTCCTCTTTTTCCTCCAGAAAATCCAATACTGTGGGGCGCGTAATGAGCTGCACCATGCGCTGGGCGCTGATACTGGAGGGCAAGACCACATGATCTGCTCCGGCAAAACGCAGCTTCGACTCTGTGGTGGGCAATTCACCATAGGCCAAGATTTGCAATTTGGGATTGAGGCGACGGGCAATCAGCGTAATAAAGACGTTGCTGGCATCATCGTCCAAAACGGCCACCAGGGTGCGAGCGCGATCGGCCCCCACGGCCAAGAGCTCATTTTCATCCATCAGATCGTCACCGCGATAAAAAGGGTGCCCTGACTGCTGGGCAAGCCGTCGTCGCTGCCGCTGGTTGTCAATCACCACAAAGGGAATTTGGGCGGCGGCCAAGTTCCTCGCTAAGGTGCGCCCCAGCGAACCATAGCCGCAAATGATGACGTGATCCTTGAGGTCAGCAAGATAAGAGGGGGGTTTGACATACTCACCGCCCTAAAGTGCGATGATTCTTGACGCTTCACTGGGTGATGCTACCGAAGTAGTCTTACTCCCCCTCTGCGTCCATTTATAGTCGTGGCAATGCCCTATCCCGACTTTCTCTATGTTTCTTGCGGCATTTTCGTCTCTATCGTGCTCTGTACCACAATTTAGACATACAACAGAGCGGACAGATAGATCGATTTTGCCCCATTTAAAACCGCATGTTGAGCAAGTCCGACTGGTTGGCTCCCATCGGTCGATAACAATGAACTCACGGTTTAGTTTCGTGCACTTAGCCTCAACTAAAACCCTGAATTCTCGCCAACCTTGCAAGCTAATTGCTCTAGCGAGTTTGCGGTTCTTCACCATTCCAGAGACATTCAAGTCTTCCAGTGTGATCACTTGGTTCTCGATAACCACGCGGGTAGACACTTTATGCAAGAAATCCCTGCGAATGTCTGAAATCCGACTATGAAGCTTAGCGATTTGCAGTCTTGTTTTCTCCCGCCGTTGGCTTCCTTTAACTTGACGGGCCAGTTTGCGTTGTTTTCGCCTGATCTTTTTGTCTAACTTGGAATAATCAGGGCCATCAATCTTTTCGCCCGTACTTAAAGTAGCAAACGCTTTAATTCCCAAATCAATGCCGATAGAAGGATTACTTGCAGGTTGATGAACTGGGTCGATCTCGACGACAAAACTGAGAAAATATCGATTTGCAGCATCTTTAATCACCGTAACTGAGCTTGGTTTAGAAGGAAGCTTTCTTGACCAAATTGGTCTGACATTACCAATCTTCGCTAGATAAACTTCTTCGCCTTTAATTGAAAAACCATAGGTAGTAAATCTGGCGGATTGTCTTTCTGTCTTCTTTTTAAATCTAGGAGGGTTGATCTTCTTGCCTTTTCGCCGACCTTTAATTGAATCGAAGAAGTTTTTATAGGCAACTCCTAAATCGGCAACGGACTGCTGTAACGGGACATTAGAAACATCAGACAACCATTGCCGCTCTGGTGTTTTCTTCCCTTGGGTAATTACTAGCTTTTGCAATTCACTAGTTTTTGGCAATGAATCAGATTGTTTACAAATTGCCAGTGCGTCGTTCCATACCACACGGACACAGCCAAACAACTGAGCTAGGCGTTGTCGTTGTTGGTCTGTGGGATAGAAACGATATCTATATCTAGCTTTCATTGGTTGTGCTATAATTGGTCTGTAGCTAGATTATAGGTTGGTCTACAGGCAATGTCAAGTCATCTTCGTAAAGGGAGACACAGTGTTACGGACCTAAAGATTCATTTGGTATGCGTGACTAAGTATCGCCGGCCAGTCCTTAGCGCTGAGGGATTAGAGCTGATCGAGAAATCGTTTCGAGAAGTCGCTAAGAAGATGGATTTCCAGATTCTTGAATTTAACGGCGAAGAAGACCATGTCCATGCGCTAATTGAGTACCCTCCTAAACTTTCTGTTTCGCAGATTGTAAATGCGCTTAAAGGTGTATCTAGTCGTCGATATGGAAAAGCTGCACTACCAAAACCCCATGAAGAATCACTTTGGAGCCCTAGTTATTTTGCGGCATCTGTTGGAGGAGCACCGTTAGAGGTGCTTAAGGAATATATTAGAAATCAAAAAAAGCCGTCCTAAAAGGATGGAGCTTGTATCCCATTTCATTGGTCATTGGGGGTGGCGGGCGCGGTAGGTATATTTACGAATTACCTTGGGGGCATCTTGGGCATGACCCAATAAAATCAATGTATCCCCCACTTCCACAAGGGGATTGGCGCGGGCCGGGAATAATTGGCCATCACTCTTGCGTAAACCAACAATGATAAA
Organism: Thermosynechococcus vestitus BP-1; assembly: GCF_000011345.1. NCBI lineage: Bacteria > Bacillati > Cyanobacteriota > Cyanophyceae > Acaryochloridales > Thermosynechococcaceae > Thermosynechococcus > Thermosynechococcus vestitus. The sequence goes on along the minus strand of NC_004113.1, from coordinate 1,447,111 downwards.
GGCCCCTTCGCCGCGTACCTCCAGTCCCGTCAAGCGGGTGCCCACATAAGGGTAATCGGGGGTAATTTCCAGTTCCTCAAGGCGGGCATCAATATGGCTCAAGAGGTCGTTGAGGGTCTCGCGATCGCCCGTTTGTTCGAGGAAATCAATGCGCGGCCGCCGAATGAGGTTTGTCATTTGACTGGCGCCAATTTTTGTCGGCAAGACAATGTGATCTGCCCCTGCCATACGTAGCTTCGATTCTGTGGTGGCTAAATTCGCCCGGGCCACAATTAGCAAACTCGGATTCATGGAGCGGGCCGTCAGGGTAATAAAGACATTCATCGTGTCATTGGGCAGCACCGTGGCGAGGGCGATCGCCCGATCAATGCCCACCACTTGTAGCGTTTCCTGCTCCACCGCACTTCCCAAATAGGCCAAATAGCCCAACTGTAGGGCTAAATCAATGCGCTGTTCATTGACATCCAAAATCACAAAGGGGGTTTTGCTGGCGGTTAATTCCTGAGCCACCACCTGGCCAATGCGGCCAAAACCACAGACAATCACGTGGCGGTTGAGTTTGTTAATGTCGCGGCTGGCCCGCTGCATCTCTAGGAGCTGTTTAATCTCCCCTTCGGTAAACAGTTGCACCACCGCACCGATGGTATAAACGGTTGCGGCACTGCCAGCGACAATGATCATCATGTTGAAGAAGCGCTGCGCCGGCGTCATCAGGGGTCGCACTTCACTGTAGCCAATGCCAAAGACCGTGATCACGTACATATAGAGGGCATCGAGCCAGTTCCAGCCAAAGCTGGTGTAGCCCACCACCGCCACCAACATGATGAGCACAAAGAGGGTGATGCCAATAATAAAACGGTTGAGGGCAGGGGTCGCAGGGAACCGTCGCATGGCTTAATAGTTGCGCTCTTGGGGGGGAAACAGGGTAATGGTGACGGGCAGATAGTCAATTCTGATGCCGTCGCTGTCATAGGTGGCTAGGGTATGGCGTAGGTAGTTGACATCATCCCGCTGGGGATAGTCCTCACGGAAGTGGGCACCACGACTTTCTTGGCGGCTAAGGGCACTCCTGAGGATTACCTCAGCAACAATCAGTAGGTTGGCTAGTTCAAAGGCTTCAATCAGTTCGGTATTCCAATAGCGCTGGCGATCGTCAAGGCGAACTCGGCCATAGGCAGCCTTGAGCCGCTGCAATTCCGCTAAGCCCCTCTCCATGAAGTCAGCCGTGCGAAAGACGCCACAGTATTGGGTCATACAATCCTGTACCTGCCGCCGCAGTTGGGCAATGCGCAAGTCCCCTCCTTGGTCAAAGAGGTGTTGTATCTCCCGCGCCGCCGCCTGCAGGTAGAACTGGGGGTCCAATTGGGGGCGGGGCAGGCTCGGTAAATCCTTAGCGATCGCGGCACCGGTGCGCCGGCCATAGACGACACATTCTAAGAGAGAATTACTGCCCAAGCGATTGGCACCATGCACCGAGACACAGGCACATTCGCCAGCAGCATAGAAGCCGGTCACCATCTCCGTGGCATTGGCCCGCACCTGCCCATTGAGATTGACAGGAATACCCCCCATTGAGTAGTGCACCGTCGGACGGACAGGAATCGGCTCTACCACCGCATCCACCCCCGCCAAGCGATGGGCTTCCTCCCAACAGAAGGGAATGCGATTCATGATTTTTTCCCGACCCAAGTGGCGGACATCGAGATAGACAAAGGGCCCACCCGCAGAACCGTCACTGTGAATGCCCCGCCCTTCGCGAATTTCGATGGCGATCGCCCGCGAGGTAATGTCACGGGGAGCCAGTTCCATACGACTGGGAGCATAGCGTGCCATAAAGCGTTCCCCCTCGGCATTGAGTAGATAAGCCCCTTCGCCGCGCACCGCCTCAGAAATCAAGACCCCCGCTGGATACAACCCCGTCGGGTGAAATTGAACAAACTCCATATCCTCAAGGGGTAAGCCTGCCCGGGCCGTCATCCCTAGGCCATCCCCAGTGGAGGCAAAATCATTCGACGTGGTATTAAAGACCCGACCATAGCCCCCTGTGGCAAAAAGAATGGCGGGTGCCCGTAGAATGTCCAGTTGACCTGTTTCAATGTGGTAGGCAACGACCCCCTTGGCCTGCTGGTCCTCGACAATCAGCCGCAGCACATACCACTCGCTGAAAAAGGTGACATTGTACTTCAGGAGATTGCAGTAGAGTTCGTGGAGAATGGCATGCCCCGTTTTGTCGGCTGCATAGCAGGTGCGCGGGTGAGTGTGACCGCCAAAGGGACGTTGGGCAATGCGGCCATCGGGCAGACGCGAAAAGAGTACCCCCAAGTGCTCAAGGTCAATCACCACACTGGGGGCTTCTTGGGCAAGAATGGCTACAGCATCCTGATCTGCCAGAAAGTCTGACCCCTTGACTGTATCAAAGGCATGGCTTTCCCAAGAGTCTTCGGTGTCCACATTTTTGAGGGTAGCGGCAATGCCCCCTTGGGCGGCAACGGAGTGGGAACGAATGGGATGGGTTTTGCTCACAAGGGCAATGGGGGTTTCCGGGGCCAGGCGGCAAATTTCCAAAGCAGCCCGACAGCCTGCTAGACCACCGCCGACAATCACAACGCCAAAGTCTTGCATCGTCCGTTTGTTCAGCATCTTTTCCTATACTAGATTGGCGATTAGGGGAGTGACGGCGGCAGCAAAGGTAAAACCAAGATAAAAACAGTAGCCAAATGATCTTGCGAGCCTCTCCCTGAATCGTTAGAGTGGCAGTACAGTTCTTTTTGCAGTGGGCGGCACAAAGGCCGGTCTTCACGACGACGGTTGAGACACACCGGTTTTGATGCTTTTGCCTGGGTTCTCTTTCTGGGAAAAGGACTGTCATTCTACTGGAGGCAGCCGTCCTTGAGTGCGTTTTTTCTTCACTATGGGGATTGTGGGGTGCGCCATTGGTGCGATCGCGATCGGCTAGCGGTCATACACCTCATTGCCAATGTCCTCAGTGAGTTTGGCCTTGCTTGGCAACCCGAGGGTGCCGATGCCGATGTGGTTCACGTGGAAGAGTACTACCATCGCCGGGGTGGACAATTTTGGGTGGTGGAGCAAGGGGCGGAAGTCGTTGGCACAATTGCTTTCTATCCCATTCAGCGGGGTGAAGCGGCTGTGGAAATTCGCAAAATGTACCTTCATCCGCGGGTGCGTGGCCAAGGCCTAGGGACATTTCTCCTGCACCATCTCGAGGCAGCCATTCAAGGGGCGGGCTACCGCAAAATCTGGATTGAAACCGCCTCAGTGATGAGGGCGGCTGTGCATTTGTACGAGAAGGCGGGCTATCGCCCAGCCACGGGTGTGGAAACGCAGCGCTGCGATCGCGTCTATGTCAAGGACGTCGTGCCTCATGGTATGGCTTCGATGGCTTCTGCCCCCTGCTAGTCTTCTTCTCCTGCTGGTTTCACCTGCCGCCTTTGGTCTGTGCCGCCAAGACTTGGCCCGCGCGATTGCCCAGGAAATCCAAAACCCCCAATGGCAACGGGGACAGTGGGGCATTGTGGTCGAGGATTTGAGGAGTGGCGAGGTGCTCTACAACCACCAAGGGGAAAAGCTCTTTTTGGTGGCTTCGAATGTGAAGCTCACCACGGTCGCTGCCGCCCTTGACTACTGGGGAGCGAGTCATCGGTTTGTCACCACCTTGAGTGCGCGATCGCCCGACCGAACAACCCTGCGTCTTCAGGGCAGTTTTGATCCCAGTTTCAGCAGCCAAGACCTGCAACAAATGGCCACTCGCCTTGTTCAGCAGGGGATTCGCCAGATTCAAGTCCTGGAGCTGGGCGGCGTCACACCCGTGAGGATTGAACCCACATGGGCAATCGAAGACCTGACGATGGGCAATGTAGCGGTCGTGACTCGCTTAAGTATCAATCAAAATGCCCTCAAGCTCATAGCAACGCCCCAAGGGTTGGCTCAACCCTTGATTCTCCAGCCGCCAGAGGGCGATCTTCCTTGGCCAGTGGTGAATGAAACCCGTACTGTGCCAACCGATGCACCAGAATTCCTAGAAAGTGAGGTGCGCGGCCAGCAGATCATTGTCCGCGGTCAACTCCATAGGGGCAGTGAGCCAGCAGAAATGCCCATTCCCCTGAGGGAGCCAATCCCCTATCTTCAGCAGCAGGTGCAGCGTGCCTTTGCCCAAGCGGGCATTCAGGTACAGCAGATTCGCCCGATGGAAACAGCAGAGCCGTTACCGGATGTATTGGTGCGCCATGCTTCGCCCCCCCTGAGCAGGTTAATCTTGCCAATTCTCCAGGAGAGTGACAATTTCTATGCGGAAATGCTCTTTGCAGCTCTGGAGGCGGCGCAACCCGGTTATCGCCAACGTTACTTGGAGCAGATGGGAGTGCCAGGGGCGGTGTTAGTGGATGGTTCCGGACTGTCGCGGCAGAATTGGCTGACCCCCAAGGGTTTAGTGACGCTGTTGCAACAAATGGCGCGCTCGGATCATGCCTCGTTGTGGCGGCGATCGCTCCCCCTTGCGGGGCGATCCGGAACCCTGCGCCAGCGTTTGCGGGATACGGCAGCTCAGGATCGCCTCTGGGCCAAAACAGGGACTTTGCGAGGGGTGGCTGCCCTAGCAGGCTATGTGGAGCCCCTTGAGGATCGCCCCCTGGTCTTTAGCATGGTTGTCAATCAAGCAGGGGAAACAACGGCCCACCTGCGGGCGGGGTTGGATCGGATCGGCGTTCTGCTTGCACAATTGCAGGCTTGCGATCGCAGGTCAGAGGCGGCGGGCGATCGCTGAGGGCTAGGAGTCCACCGTCATCTTTACCTCCGAGAGACCCCTTCCTTTAGGGAGGGGAGGGATAGGAGCGGCAGTATGTAACTTCTAAGTACAGTTGCGCTATTTACAGAATAACGAGTATAATTTAAAGTATGCAAAAGGCTTTCAGTTACCGCTTCTACCCAACGACCGAGCAGGAATCCCTGCTTCGGAGAACATTGGGCTGTGTTCGGTTGGTTTATAATCGAGCACTGGCAGCGAGAACAGAAGCCTGGTATGAACGAAAAGAGAGACTTGACTACATTCAAACCTCTGCCTTGCTTACTCAGTGGAAGAAGCAAGATGACCTTCAGTTTTTGAATGAGGTTAGCTGTGTTCCCTTGCAGCAGGCATTGAGACATCTGCAATCTGCTTTCAGTAACTTCTTTGCAGGTCGGGCGAAATATCCCAACTTCAAAAAGAAACGCAATGGCGGTAGCGCAGAATTCACCAAGTCTGCTTTTAGGTGGAAAGACGGAAAAGTATTCTTGGCAAAGTGCAACGAACCGCCGAATATTCTCTGGTCGAGACGGCTTCCAGATGGTGTTGAACCATCCACGGTGACCATCAGGCTTAACCCTGCTGGACAGTGGTACATCAGTCTGAGGTTTGATGACCCCAGAGAGTTGACACTGCAGCCCGTCGACCCGTCGGTTGGTTTGGACGTAGGGATGAGCAGTCTCATTACCCTGAGTACAGGGGAAAAGATTGCCAACCCCAAGCACTTTAACCGCTACTACAAACGACTCCGTAAGGCGCAGCGGTCTTTGAGTCGCAAACAAAAAGGCTCTCGCAATTGGGATAAGGCGCGGTTGAAAGTTGCCAAGATTCACCAGAAAATCTCTGATTCCAGAAAAGACCATTTGCACCAGTTGACGACTCGATTGATACGTGAAAACCAAACGATCATAATCGAGTCGTTGGCTGTGAAGAATATGGTCAAGAACCGTCAGCTTGCCCGATCCATCAGTGATGCTGGATGGGGTGAACTGGTACGGCAATTGGAATACAAGGCCCAGTGGTATGGTCGGACACTGGTGAAGATTGACCGATGGTTTCCCAGTTCTAAACGCTGTGGACAGTGTGGTCACATTGTTGAGCGGTTGCCATTGAGCGTCCGAGAATGGGACTGTCCTAAGTGTGGGGCGCACCATGACCGGGATATAAATGCCGCTGGGAATATTTTGGCCGTGGGACACACGGTTACAGTCTGTGGAGCGGGTGTAAGACCTGATAGACATACGTCTGGAGGGCAACTGCGAAGAAGCAGAAAGTCTCAAAAGTGATTTTGGGAATCCCCCTGCTTTAGCGGGGGGAGGATGTCAAAGTGTTGTCAAAAAGGGGTGCCGAATTTTGGCGAGCAGCGCTCAGGCTGTCGGCAATCGGCGGCGTAGATTGTTAGGAGGTATCCAATGCTAACGGAAACGCGTCCGCGGGACGTCCAAGTGGCGGAAATTGCACCGGGGGTTTTGGTCTTGCGATCGCGCACTTGGGATCGGCTGAAGTTTGAAGTGGAGTACGGCCGCCAGCAGGGAACCACCTCCAACTCCTACCTCATTCAAGCTCCTCAGCCGGCGCTCCTGGATCCACCGGGTGAATCCTTTACCCAGATTTATTTACAGGAACTGCAGCGCCACATTGATCTCAATCAACTGCGGTACCTGATCCTCAGTCATGTCAACTCCAATCGCCTTGCCACCGTCAAGGTCCTGCTGGAAAAAGCACCCCAGATCACTCTTGTCTGCTCTAAGGCCGGGGCAGTGACATTGCGCTCTGCTATTGGCGAGCAGTTGCATCTCTGGATTGCGCGGGCGGACACCCCCTTGGAGTTGGGGGGCGATCGCCAACTCATGTTTATTGCCGCTGCTACGCCCCGCTGGCCCGATGGTCTCATTACCGTTGATCCCCAAAATCAAATTGTCTTCAGCGACAAGCTCTTTGGCGCCCATGTCTGTGGCGACAGTCTCTACGATGAGCAGTGGAAAAAACTGGATGAGGATCGTGCCTACTATTTTGAATGTTTGCATGCGGCACAAACCCGCCAAGTGGAAAGTATTTTGGATCGCTTGGCAGAACTGACACCGCCACCGCGCCTCTATGCCCCGGCCCACGGCCCGATTGTCAAGTTTAGCCGTAGCCGCCTCTTCCAGGACTATCGCGACTGGTGCCAAGCCCAAGCGGAACAGGAAACCAAAGTGGCATTGTTCTATGCCTCTGCCTATGGCAATACGGCAATTCTGGCCAATGCGATCGCCCAAGGCCTAACCGCCGCCGGTGTGCAAGTGGAAGCCGTTAACTGTGAAACCACACCCCCTGCGGAAATGCAAGCCTTGATCCACAGTAGCGACGGCTTTATCATTGGCTCCCCCACCCTAGGGGGACACATGCCCACCCAAGTCCAGACCGCCTTGGGGTTTATCTTGGCGGAGGGCAGCCAAACAAAGCTGGCGGGAGTCTTTGGCTCCTACGGCTGGAGTGGTGAGGCCATTGATGACATTGAGCAAAAGCTCCTCGATGCTGGCTATACCCTTGGCTTTGAAACCCTGCGGGTGAAATTTACCCCCACAGCCACGGACTTGGAAAAATGTCAAATTGCCGCCAACGAGTTTGCCCAAGCCCTGAAGAAACTGCGCAAGAGCCGCACTGTCCGCCCTTCCAGCCTAGCGGAGGCACAAGTGGATCGCACCGAACAGGCGGTGAATCGGGTGGTCGGTTCCCTGTGTGTTCTGACCACCCTACCCGAAGGGTGTTTTCACCTTACCCAAGCGGCGGCTATTTTGGTGTCGTCGGTCTCCCAAGCCTCCTTTAATCCCCCCGGCATCACCGTCTCCTTGCCTCAGGAATGGGCAGAAAGCCTCTGCCTAGTGGGCGATCGCTTTGTCTTGAATATCCTCAAGGAAGGCAGTCCCCTCGTACGTCAATTTCAGCAGGCACAACGCTTGGGTGAGCAACAGCTAGCTACCCTTGGCCTCAAAAGCGCTGAGAGTGGTGCCCCCATTTTGCTCGATGCCCTTGCCTATTTGGAGTGCACCGTAGAGTCCCGCATGAACTGTGGCAACCACTGGCTCATCTATGCCGTGGTCGAGAGTGGCGAGTTGCTGCAAACCAGTGGCTTAACGGCCATCCAACATCGCAAAACCAGCAGTTAGCCCAGGCATTTAGAAGGCATTTTCAGCCGTTAATTCAGCCCCTTGGTGCTGCGCTAGCGCCTCGGGATGGGTGAGCAGGTAAAGCATCGGTAAATCTTCTTCGCAAATATGGCGCACCACCAGCGTACCAATGGCCTCTATTGTTTCCGGCGTTAGGTTTTCAGGATGCCCGTGCACCTCCTCAAGCAGGCCACTCAAATCTCGCAGCAGATTTTGGTGAGCGGCACGGTGGGAGAGATAGAGGGGATGGTTGGCAGTAGCCATCAGGGTTTCTTCGTGCTGCAAGTGGCGTTCCGTTTCCCTGGCACACGCTAGTAACTGCGGTTTTACCTGGGAAAAGGTTGCCCCGGCGGCGATCGCTGAGCGTAGCTGCTGTAACATCTCCAAGAGTGCCTGATGCTCCTCATCGACTTCCGCCAAGCCAGAGACAAACGCCGCCTGCCATGCCAGCCCATCCATGAGTGAATCCTCCAGACTGCAACGGGGAAAAGGTCTGTTGACCTCCTACCTTCAGCCTAGCCCGTACCCCATCGCAGCCGGTAGGCACTGTTACAAAGCGTAGCGGACTAGGTCTTTTTGGCTAAGAAGGCTTAACCGCTACCCAATACTTACTCATAAAGTGGTGCTGCACCTCTTTAACCACTAGACCCGCCTTTTCTAAGCGGAGGTTGAGATCATCCTCGATATAGTTGCGGTAAAAGGGCTCGTGGAAAAGGTTGGCAAAGTTTTCCATCATCGGCCGCTGCTCTGGGGAATCCAAGGATTGAATCGAGTCACAGATGACAAAGATGCCCCCCGGCTGGAGAACGCGGGCGCATTCATGGATGACGTTTTGGCGCACGGGGGCGGGCAGTTCATGGAAGAGAAACACACAGGTGATGGCACTGAAATAGCTATCTACGTAGGGGAGGCTTTCAGCATTGCCCTGAATCAGTTGCGGCAGCGCACCCGTCTGGGTCGCTAGTAGGGCGTTGGCTTTGCGCAGGTAGGCGGGGGACAAATCAAGGCCAAATAGCACTGCCCCTGGGAAAGCGTAGCGCAATTGTTTGAGGGTGCGACCGGTGCCACAGGCAACATCGAGAATGCGCAGGGGTGGCGTGGGAGGATGAGCAACAACTTGTTGGGCAATGGGGGCAATCACGCGCCGCCGCATGGCATCTGCCGTGCCCCCAAAGAGCAGTTCCACTTGGATATCGTAGAGGTTGGCGGACGTGTCACTGAGGTAGCCATCGGTTTGGTAGTGGAAGTTCTGCCGATAGTACTGCGGATAGTCCTCAAGGCGCACGTTGTGAGCAAACTCCTGAAATTGGCGCGATCGCGCCCGCTGCCACATCTGCGGCAAGTCTAGCAACAGCAGGGGATAAAAGCGGAGGAACTCTTCCCAAGGGGCATCAAAGAGCAAAGTAGCAGGATAGAAACCGGCGGCGGCGTCCTGCCAATCTTGCTGCAGGAGAGCTTCGTAGCGTTCCTTGAGCCAGGCTTGCAACTCGGGGCTGAGGGGTTGCGTCCGTTCTTCCGTGGGAAAGACCGTATTCAACAGCCGCGCACTCAGGGTTTTGTGGGCGATCGCAAAAATGTTTTTACCCCATTGCAGGGCTTGATAGCTACTGTGCAGCGTCTCTTCCACAAAGGGCAACTGAGAGGCAAAGGGCGCAACCAACATAGCTCTTAACTAAACTTCATAATTTCCACTCCTCACTATATCGTAAACCCTAGGGGCAGTAGCCCCGTTCGCGGTACCAAGTCACGGCGTCCCGCAGTGCCTGATCAATCGGCGTCTGGGGCAAGCCCAATTCAGCCACAGCTTTGCGGGCATCGTAAAACATTTTTTGCTGTGCCATCCGCACCCCATCCAAGGGAATCGCGGGTGGTTTGCCCAAAGCCCCCAACACTACTTCATCCAACCAAGCCACCCCTAAGGGAATCACAATGGGAATTTCGCCAAGGGGGCGGGGCAGCCCAGTCATCGCAGCTAATCGTCCTAGAATGTCCGCCAGCGTTAGGTTTTGGTGACCGAGGATGTAGCGTTCACCGGTTTTGCCTTTTTCTAAGGCCAAAAGATGACCGATCGCCACGTCCCGCACATGGATCAGGTTCAGTCCCGTGTTGACGTAAAAGGGCATCTGTCGCCGTAAAAAGCGCAGGATGATTTCACCCGTAGGGGTGGGCTTTGCATCCCAGGCACCAATGGGGGTACTGGGGTTGACAATCACAATATCTTGGCCCTGGGAGATTGCCTCGTGAGCCACTTGCTCTGCCCAGTACTTGGAGCGCTTGTACTCGCTGATCAGTTTTTCGGGGGGGCTTTGGTAGGCTTCGGTGGTGGGTTGGCCCCTGGGATCAACCCCAATGGCGGCGACAGAACTGGTGTAAACCGTGCGCTCAATACCAGCCTCACGGGCAGCGGCCAAGATGCGACGGGTGCCGGCCACATTAACGGCATAGAGAAGGGAGCGATCGCGCCGCCACAGACTGTAGTGGGCTGCAGCATGGAAGAGCACTTGGCACCCCCGCATCAAGGTGACGAGGTCACTCGTCCTTAAATCCCCTTGCACCAGCTCCACATCCCATGCCTTGAGATGATCCGCCCGCTGCGGTTGCCGCACCAGGGCACGGACGCAATACCCCCTCTCTGTGAGCACCTGAGCCACATGGGTACCGACAAAGCCACTGGCACCCGTGAGAAAGGCGGTGGTACTCAATCTGCCGCTGCCTCCATGCTACCGGGGGGCAAGACGGCTGCTGTGACAATTGCATCATCCTCATCTAGCCGTTGCAGACGGACACCCGTGGCCGATCGCGACTGGGAGGAAATGTCCATCACCTTTTGGCGAATAATGATGCCGCGACTGGTGACAATCATTAGTTCATCCCCAGCATTGACAATCCGCAATGCCGCCAGTTGATCCTCATTACTTTTGGCTTTGAACTTGGTGGCGGTAATGCCCATGCCAGCGCGGTTTTGCAGCCGGAACTGTTGCACCGGTACCCGCTTGCCGTAACCATTGGTGGTGATCACTAGTACCCAAGGGCCCTCACTGTGGGCGACTGTTTCCTCAGAATCTTCAATCTCGCCACTGTCATCCTCAGAGGGGGTGGCAAAACGGTTGGCGATCGCCGCCGGTAGAATATCCATCCCCACCAGTTCATCCCCCGGCCGCAGGTTCATGGATTTGACCCCGCGGGTGGCACGGCCAAGGGGGCGCAGTTGATCGTGACTGGCGCGAAAATGAATCGCCATACCCTGCCGCGAGCCGATGATAATGGTGTCCTGTTCGCGGGTACGCCGCACCCACCGCAGTTGATCTCCCTCCTCAAGGGAAATAGCAATTAGGCCATTGCTGCGGATATGACTAAAGGCCGCCAGTGGTGTTTTCTTAATGAAGCCCTTACGGGTGAGCATCACGAGATACTCATCTTCACTAAACTCTTGAACAGCAATGACGGAGGTAATTTTTTCCTCGCGGGGAATGGGCAGTAGTTGGACAATGGGGGTGCCGCGGGCTTGGCGGGAGCCACTGGGAATTTGGTAGGCAGCCAAGGCATAGACTAAACCGCGATCGCTAAAGAAAAGAATGCGATCGTGATCATTACAGCTAAAGAAGTGCTCAACGGCATCATCTTCCTTAATCTCTGCCCCTTTGCGTCCCCGGCCATCGCGACTTTGGGCTTCAAAGGTATCCACCGGCATCCGCTTGATGTAGCCCTGCTGGGTAACGAGAATGACGGATTTATCGTTGGCAATTAAATCGATGTCGCTAATCTCCCCATCCGCTTGCACAATTCGCGATCGCCGCGGCGTGGCAAACTTGGCCTTGAGTTCGGTGACTTCTTTTTCAATGATCTCCAGTACCCGCTGCCGATGGGCCAAAATATCGCGGTAATCGGCAATTTGCCGCTGCAGCTCGGCATGCTCTCGCTCAATTTTTTCCGCCTCTAGGGCGGTGAGGCGCCGCAGTTGCATCTGTAAAATGGCATCGGCTTGGGCCTCACTGAGGGCATAGGTTTGCATCAATTGCTGGCGAGCAAGGGCAGTGTCACTGGCGCTGCGAATGAGTTGAATCACGGCATCGAGATTAGCCAGCGCCACCAGCAATCCTTGGAGCAGGTGATCCCGTTCTTCGGCCTTGCGCAGGGCATAGCGGGTACGGCGGGCGATCGCCTCTTCGCGGAAACGCAGGAACACCTCTAAACTGCGCTTGAGGGTCAGCAGTTGCGGCTCGCCGTTGACGATCGCCAGCATATTGGCGCCAAAATTCACCTGTAGCGGCGTTTGCTTGTAAAGATTGTTCAGCACCACGCGGGGGTGGGCATCCCGCTTTAGCTCAATCACCACCCGAATCCCATCGCGATCGCTCTCGTCACGCAGATCGGCAATGCCCTCAATTTTTTTCTCGTTGACCAACTCGGCAATTTTTTCCATGAGTGCTGCCTTGTTGGTTTGGTAGGGTAACTCCGTAATGATAATAGCCTCGCGGGGTTGGCGCCCCGGCGCTTCAAGGGTTTCAATGGTGGCCACTGCCCGCAGCGTCATCGAACCGCGACCGGTGGTGTAGGCCTCTTCAATCCCCCCTTGGCCGAGGATATGCCCGCCGGTCGGGAAATCAGGCCCCGGAATGTAGCGCATTAGCTCGCGATCGCTCATCTGAGGATGATGGATGAGGGCCACCAGCCCATCCACCAGTTCTCCCAAGTTATGGGGCGGGATATTGGTGGCCATACCCACGGCAATGCCGGAGGCCCCATTGAGCAGCAACTGGGGAATTCGTGCCGGTAACACCAGGGGCTCCTGCTGTGAGCCATCAAAGTTATCCACAAAGTCAACGGTTTCCTGCTCAATGTCCTGCAACAGGGCTTCCGTGGCCAGGGCTTGCAGCCGACACTCGGTGTACCGCATCGCCGCCGGTGGATCGTTGTCAATGGAGCCAAAGTTGCCATGGCCCTCAATCAGGGGGTGACGCATGGAGAAGTCCTGGGCCATCCGCACCAGGGCATCATAGACCGCCGAATCGCCGTGGGGGTGATATTTCCCTAGTACTTCCCCCACCACACGGGCACATTTGCGGAAGGGGCGATCGCTGGTCAGCCCCAACTCGTACATTGCATAGAGAATACGGCGGTGTACGGGTTTGAGACCATCGCGGGCATCGGGAAGGGCACGCCCAACAATGACGCTCATGGCATATTCAAGGTAAGAGCGCGAAATTTCCTCCCGCAACTCAGTGGGAATGATCCGAGAAGAATCAGCAGCAAAGCTCATGGGCGTGTTCTACCAAGCATTGATATCTTCCCCCGCCTGAAGACAGGGGATTTCTGACACCAGAGGCATCAGGATCGTCCACGCTTCACAGACAGTCGCCCGAACAAGCCGAAACTTGAACAGGTCTAGCACCGTCTCCACGTGCGGTCACGGCCTGCCCGGCCGCCAAAATTGTTGATAGCCGTGTTAAAGTCACAGTCATCGCAACTTTATCCCTTACATTTTACTAAAGGAGTTTGTCACATGCAATAACTCAATGGAGGCCGGGCTTTCCTCCCCTGCCTGAAGGTAGAGGTCTCCAGCGCGGAATAGGATGAATCGGGCAGCCTTGTTGTTCAGGTGGAACATTTAACCATATCACGCTAGCCTGCCGCCAACCTCAACCCCTCTCGGCAGTGGCATTCTAGCCCTCAAGGCCGCCTCGGCGATCGCGGGTTTTGCTGTCCCGATGGCCAAACCTTAACAATCTCTTGCTTTGGCGTTTCTGGATCCAAAAGAAACCCCTATAATAGCGAAAGACCCTATGCGTTGCTCCACTGCCAGCACTCTCTCATCCCCAACTGTCGCCTTGGCTCACCCGTTGGAGTCGTGGCCTTTTTGAGTCCCTAGAGCAGGTTGCTGTTGCCGAGACAACGTTTGGAATCCCTCAGTCGATTGAACGCTTTCAGACCCATGCAACAATCCACCGTTTCTTCCCCCGTGCATCCAGTTGGTTACCATGGACAGCCTTGGCTTGTGGCCGAGCGAGATGCCTGTGGTGTGGGTTTTGTTGCCCATCGCAAGGGGGTGGCCAGTCACCGCATCTTGACCCAAGCCCTTGAGGGATTGACCTGCCTTGAACATCGCGGGGGCTGTAGTGCGGATCGCGACTCGGGGGATGGTGCAGGCATCATGACGGCGATTCCGTGGGAATTGTTGCCAGAGTTTGGCATTCCGCGGCAACGGATTGGGGTAGGGATGATCTTTTTACCCCAAGGGGCGGCCACCGCAGCAGCCAAAGCCATTGTTGAAAAAGTCCTCAGTGAAAATGAGCTGCGCCTGTTGGGCTGGCGACCTGTGCCCGTGAACCCCAGTGTGTTGGGGGTACAAGCAAAACAAAATCAGCCTCAGATTGAGCAGCTTTTTGTGGCTTCGAGCAAAGCCAGTGGCGATGAACTGGAGCGGCAACTCTATTTGACGCGCAAGCGTATTGAGCGGGCGATCGCCCACACGAAAGCCGACTGGCAACGGGACTTTTATATTTGCTCCTTCTCGACCCGCACGATTGTCTATAAAGGCATGGTGCGATCGGTGGTGCTGGCTCAGTTTTACGACGATCTACGCAACCCGAAGTACATTACCCCCTTTGCTCTGTATCACCGTCGCTTTAGTACCAACACAATGCCCAAGTGGCCCTTGGCTCAACCGATGCGGATGCTGGGGCACAATGGCGAAATCAATACCCTCCTAGGAAATATTAACTGGATGCGGGCGCGCTCTGCTCAATTGAGCCATCCCTACTGGGGAGAGGCCTTTACCGACCTGCTGCCCATTGTTAACGCCGAAAACAGCGACTCGGCAAACCTCGACAACGTCCTTGAACTGCTGGTGCAATCGGGACGGCAGCCCTTGCAGGCAATGATGATGTTGGTTCCCGAGGCCTATCAAAATCAGCCCGATTTGGCAGATCACCCAGAGGTGGTGGACTTTTATGAATACTACAGCGGCCTTCAAGAAGCTTGGGATGGTCCTGCTCTGGTGGCCTTTTCCGATGGCAAAATTGTCGGCGCCACCCTCGATCGCAATGGCCTACGACCCGCCCGCTACATCCTCACCAGTGATGACCTAGTGATTGTGGCTTCGGAGGCGGGCACGATCCAAATTGACGAGGCAAGGGTGATTGCAAAGGGCCGCCTCGGCCCCGGGCAGATGATTGCCGTTGACTTGGAGCACCAAGAACTGCTCACCAACTGGGAAATCAAACAGCGGGTGGCACAGCAGCAGCCCTACGGTGAATGGCTGAAAGCCTATCGCCAAGAACTTGCCCCCCAACCCTACGGTGAAGCCCCCACCCTTGATCCGCAAACCTGCCTGCAACAGCAAATGGCCTTTGGCTTCAGTGCCGAAGATGTGGAAATGATCATTGAGGCCATGGCGAAGGAGGGCAAGGAACCCACCTTCTGCATGGGGGACGACATTCCCTTGGCGGTGCTGTCTCAGCAACCCCACTTGCTCTACGACTACTTCAAGCAGCGCTTTGCCCAAGTGACGAATCCCGCCATTGATCCGCTGCGGGAAAAATTGGTGATGTCGCTGGTGACTCGCCTTGGCAAGCGGGGGAATCTGCTCGTTGAAAGCCCGGAACATGCTCGCCTGCTGCAACTCAATTCACCCCTGATTAACGAGGCGGAGCTAGAGGAAATTCTCAAGGCCCCCTTTGGCGCCACACGCCTTTCAACCCAATTTGCGATCGCCCAAGGGCCTGCAGGTCTTGAGGCCGCTGTGGATCGCCTCTGCGAACAGGCTGCCGCCGCAGTTAAAGGAGGCGCCGAAATCCTGGTGCTGAGCGATCGCCACAACCTTGCTGGTGAACCCCATCTTTTGGATGCGGAGACCTCCTACATTCCGCCCCTATTGGCCGTCGGTGCAGTGCACCACCACTTGATTGCCCAGGGCATTCGCCGTCGTGCCTCCCTTGTGGTGGAAACAGCCCAATGCTGGAGTACCCATCACTTTGCCTGTCTGATTGGCTATGGGGCTGGGGCAGTGTGTCCCTACCTGACCTGGGAAACCATTCGCCAGTGGTGGCATAGCGATCGCACCCAAAGCTTGATGGCTAAAGGCAAACTACCGCAACTGACGCTGCAACAGGTGCAGGCCAACTATCGCAAAGCGGTCGAGGAGGGACTCCTGAAAATCCTCTCCAAGATGGGCATCTCTTTGATTGCAAGTTACCGCGGTGCCCAAATTTTTGAGGCCATTGGCATTGGCGATGACCTGCTCAACAAGGCTTTCATTGGCACCACGTCGCGGGTGGGAGGTCTCACCCTCCAAGACTTGGCTCAAGAAACCATTGCCTTTCACCACAAGGCCTTCCCCGAACTCACCGCCAAAAAACTGGAGAACTTTGGCTTTGTTCAATTCCGTCCGGGTGGCGAGTACCACATGAACAATCCGGAGATGGCCAAGGCACTCCACAAGGCCGTGAGCAGTAATAGCTATGACCATTACGAGATCTATCGTCGCCAACTCACCGGTCGGGTACCCACGGCACTGCGGGATCTCCTAGACTTCCAAAGCGATCGCCCCAGTATTCCCCTAGAGGCGGTTGAACCCGCCAGTGAAATTGTCAAACGCTTCTGTACGGGGGGGATGTCCTTGGGGGCCCTCTCGCGGGAAGCCCATGAGGTGCTCGCGATCGCCATGAACCGCCTCGGTGCCAAATCCAACTCCGGCGAGGGCGGTGAAGATCCCATTCGTTTTCAAGTGCTCACGGATGTCGATGCCGAGGGGCACTCTCCCCAATTTCCCCATCTGCGGGGCCTGCGCAATGGCGATACCGCTAGCTCAGCCATTAAACAGGTCGCTTCCGGTCGCTTTGGTGTCACTCCCGAGTATTTGATCAATGCCCAGCAAATTGAAATTAAGATTGCCCAGGGGGCAAAACCGGGGGAAGGGGGGCAACTGCCGGGCAGCAAAGTAAGCCCCTACATTGCCATGCTGCGGCGCTCTAAGCCGGGGGTCTCCCTGATTTCACCGCCCCCTCACCACGATATCTACTCGATTGAAGATTTGGCACAACTCATCTTCGATCTCCACCAGATCAACCCCCAAGCGCAAGTCTCCGTGAAGCTGGTGGCCGAAATTGGTATCGGTACGATCGCTGCTGGGGTAGCAAAAGCCAATGCCGATGTGATTCAAATTTCCGGCCACGATGGTGGCACTGGCGCCTCACCCCTGAGTTCGATTAAGCATGCCGGCAGTCCCTGGGAACTAGGCCTAACGGAGGTGCACCGTGTTCTCCTGGAGAACCAACTGCGCGATCGCGTCATTCTGCGGGTGGATGGTGGCCTCAAGTGTGGCTGGGACGTGGTCATGGGAGCCCTAATGGGTGCCGAGGAATTTGGCTTTGGCTCAGTGGCCATGATTGCTGAGGGCTGTATCATGGCCCGGATTTGCCACACCAATAACTGCCCCGTGGGCGTGGCCACCCAAAAAGAGGACCTGCGCAAACGTTTCCCCGGCCTCCCGGAGCATGTGGTGAACTTCTTCCTCTTTATTGCGGAAGAGGTGCGCTCCATTCTGGCCAAGCTGGGCTACCGCACCCTCAATGAGATCATTGGCCGCGCCGATTTACTGGTGCCGCGGCAGAATGTCACCCTGACCAAGACGGGTCCGCTGAATTTGGCTTGCCTGACGAAGCTGCCCGATACACGGAGCGATCGCCGCTGGTTACAGCACGAACCAGTGCACAGTAACGGCACCGTTCTCGATGATGCCATTTTGGCACGCCCAGAGGTGCAAGCCGCCATTGAAAAGCAGCAAACCGTTGAACTAGAGCTGCCCATTGCCAACACCGATCGCACCGTGGGGGCACGTATTGCCGGTGTCATCGCCAAAAAGTACGGCAACACTGGTTTTGAAGGTCAGATTACCCTCAACTTCCGAGGCAGTGCTGGCCAGAGCTTTGGCGCCTTCAACTTGCCGGGGATGATTCTGAAGCTCACCGGTGAGGCCAACGATTATGTGGGCAAGGGAATGCATGGGGGTGAAATCATTATCCAGCCCCCTGCCAATGCCCCCTACGCGGCTGCAGACAACGTCATTATTGGCAATACCTGCCTCTATGGCGCCACCGGTGGGTTCCTCTTTGCCAATGGCCGGGCGGGTGAGCGCTTTGCTGTTCGCAACTCCAAGGCCTATGCCGTTGTGGAGGGCACAGGGGATCACTGCTGTGAATATATGACCGGTGGGGTGGTGGTGGTCTTGGGTACCACGGGTCGCAATGTGGCTGCTGGCATGACGGGGGGCTTGGCCTACATTTTGGATGAAGCCGGTAACTTCCCTGCCAAGGTCAACCCTGAAATTGTCAAGCTGCAGCGGGTCACCTCTGCCATTGGCGCCGCTCAACTCAAGCAACTCATTATTGCCCACCACGAGCGTACGGGCAGTGCAAAGGCGGCCACGATTCTCGAGCGATGGGAGCAGTATTTGCCTCTCTTTTGGCAGGTGGTGCCGCCCTCGGAAGCCAATACACCGGAGGTAGTAGGTGAGGCAGCACCCCAGACGGATAGTAAAGTCCTGAGTCCCCTTTCCTAAAGACTTGCTCTTTTGTAGCTAGCCTAAATAAAAAAAGATAGGGGGGCGATCGCCATGCTCAGCAAGCTATCCTTTCGCCATAAGCTCTTGCTGGGAACGCTATTCCCCATTGTGGTCATCTACACTGGCCTCTTTTTCTACATTCGCTCGCAGGTCATCCGCCGCAGTACCGCTGACTATGAGGCGTGGCAGCAGGACGTGGCGTCACTCTATGCGCAGCAGTTTAGCAATGCTCTACAGGAAATTACGGGCCTGGCAACCACCAGTGCCAATGCCTTAGAAGCGTTTCCCACTATCCGTGAGGAGGAGCTGTATTCATTTCTGCGTCGCAATCTCAAAATCAGCCGTTTAGCCTATGGGGCAGCGATCACTTTCACCCCCTACAGTTTCTCCCCTCGCAAACGCTTGTTTGCCCCCTACGTCTACAGAGACATCCATCGCAACAGACTGGTACCAAAGGACATTGGGCACATTTACGACTACACCCAGGTCAGATGGGACTGGTACAGTGAAGCTGTTCGCACTGGCCAACCGCAATGGAGTGATCCCTACTTCGAAGAAGGGGCGGGTAATGTCTGGATGGTGACCTATGCCGTTCCCTTTTACCGCCAGGGGCAAATTCGCGGTGTTGCCACGGTGGATGTGGCACTGCCAACACTGCAACAGGAAATCGATATCCAAGGGCTACAGCAGGCGCAGTTTTTTGTTCTGGATCGCAAGGGACGGATCATCTTCCACGGCGATCCTCAGCTCATTGGCCAGTCCATCTTTTACATTGCCAAGGAGTACAACCGCAGTGATTTAGCGGCTTTGGCCGAAGCGATGATCAGTGGCCACAGTGGTCATCTTTGGATGACCGATTGGGTCTCCAATGAGCGGCAATGGTTTTTTTATACCCCAATTCCTGAAGTGGGTTGGAGCCTGGCCATCCGGGTGAGGGAAGAGGCGCTGCTGGATTTTATTCATCAAGAAACATGGGCAGGTCTGCTGATACTCGTCGTTTCCTTTGGTTTGATTAGTCTGGTGACCTTGGGGGTCACTAGCTATATGGTGCGTCCAATCCAGAGATTGGCTATCGCCGCTCACAAAATTGCCCTCGGCAATCTGGACATTGCAGGGGAGGTAGATACCCACAGCCAAGACGAGTTAGGGAACCTCGGTCGCACCTTTGTGGATATGGCGGCACAACTCCAGGAGAGTTTTGCTGAACTCCACCACTTTAATCAGCGGCTTGAAGAGAAGGTGAAACAGCGTACTGCTGCCCTTGAGGCCGCCAACCAACAACTGAGCGAAAAAGAACGGGTGCTCCATGACCACAATGTTGCCCTTGTTCAGCTCAGTCAATCTCCCCATGTGCAACAGGGGCACTTTCGCATGGCTTTGCAGGAGATTATTCAGGTAACTGCGATCACGCTGCGCGTTCAGCGGGCTTCGGCATGGGAACTCCAGGGCGATCGCCTCAAATGTGTGGTGCAGTACGACCCTGCCGCCAATAACCATACTCAACCCACCTACCTCACCCATTCCCCCTATCCGGAGTACCTAAAACTGCTGCGCAGCGGTGAACCCCTCGTGATCAATGATTTACTCACGGATCCGCGCACCCATGAACTGCGGGAGTATGCCAGAGTGCAACGGGTGTATTCCCGCATTGACACCCCGATCATCTTCAATGGTCAACTATTGGGAGTGATCTGTGTTGAGAGTATTGGCAAACAGCGGGTTTGGCTGCTGGAGGAACGTCGGTTTGTTGCCAATGTGGCTGATATTGTAACCATCGCCCTTGCTGCTCATCAACGCCATCAAGCGGAGCGAGAGTTGCTCAAGGCCAAGGAAGCGGCAGAGGCCGCCAATAAAGCCAAAAGTATTTTCCTTGCCAATATGAGCCATGAACTGCGCACCCCCCTCAATGCCATTCTCGGCTTTAGCCAAATTTTGCTGAGCGATCGCACCCTTGCACCCCAGCATCGCCAAACCCTGGAAAAGATTAATCGCAGTGGCGAACACCTACTAGGTTTGATTAACGATGTCCTAGACATGGCCAAAATTGAGGCCGGACGGATGATACTTCAGCAAACCACCTTTGATCTGCGGCGGATGCTGCGGGATCTCGAAGAGATGCTGAAGGTGCGAGCTGAAGCCAAGGGGTTACGCCTAGTCTTTGATTTGGCTGCCAATTTGCCTGTGGCGGTGACAACTGATGAAATGAAGCTCCGCCAAGTGTTGGTCAACCTCTTGGGGAATGGCATTAAATTCACCAAGGAGGGGAGCGTCTGCCTTAAGGTCAGCTATCGAGCCCAAGAGCCCCCTCGCCTGGCCTTTGAAGTCAGTGATACGGGTATTGGCATGACCCCGCAGGAGTTGAAGATGCTCTTTCAGCCCTTTGTCCAAACCGATAGCAGTAAAAAAGTCAGCGAAGGTACCGGCCTGGGGTTGGCTATTAGTCGCCAGTTCGTGCAATTGATGGGGGGCGATATTCAGGTGCGTAGCACCAAGGGCAAAGGCAGCCACTTCTACTTCGAGGTGCCAATTGACCTTGGAGATCCGCGATCGCTAGAGGAGGAAAAGGCACAAACTATTGTTGGCCTGCGATCGCCCACATCGGAAGTGCGCATTCTCGTGGTGGATGATCTCCCGGAAAATCGCCAACTCCTCACTCAACTCCTAGAACCGGTCGGATTTCGTTGTCGCGAAGCCAGCAACGGTCAAGAGGCAGTGGAGATCTGGCGAGCATGGCAGCCCCATGCCATTCTCATGGATATTCGGATGCCGGTCATGGACGGTAAAACGGCCACGCGACAGATCAAAAAAGAAGTGGGCGATCGCCTGCAACGGGGGGAAACCATCTGCCCACCGAAAATTCTTGCGGTTACCGCCAGTAGCTTTGAGCAAGATAAGCAGGAGCTTCTGGGGCTTGGTTGTGATGATTACATTGCCAAGCCCTTTCGTCCGCAAATCCTCTTTGAGCGATTGGCGGCCCAGTTGCACCTAGAGTACGCCTACGATAGTACGCCGCCAGCCGCCCCCCCGCCCCCTACCCTCGACCCCACAGCCTTGACGGTGATGCCGCCTTCCTGGATTGCTGAACTGCAAGCAGCCGCCAAAAAGCTGAATGCCAAGCGCATTCGTGAACTGATTGCTGAAATCCCACCTGAAGAAGCCGCCTTGATTGCAGGCCTTCAGCAGCTAGTGAAAACATTCCGCTTTGATAAAATTGTCGAGTTAACGCTGGTTTAATGTTCACACTGACGCAACTTTGCCCTACACCATTGGAAAATGCCCGTCAGTTGCACCTCTCACTGACCGCAGAGGAACGGTGTCGCCGTCGTCTCCATTGCCACAGTGATGAGGGGGAGTCACTGTATCTGAAGCTACCCCGTGGAATCACCCTACAGCCAGGCGATCGCCTTCGGGACGAGGACGCCACGGTGATAGTCACGGTTCACGCCAAACCCGAACCCACGCTAAAGGTGATGGCTAGCACTCCCCTTGACCTTCTACGGGCCGCTTACCATCTCGGAAATCGCCACGTCCCCTTGGAAATTCACACCGATTACCTTCGCTTGGGCGCAGATTCTGTGGTGCAAACCATGCTTGAACAGCGGGGCTTGACGGTAACCTTTGAAGTTGCCCCCTTTTGTCCTGAACGCGGGGCCTACCATGCTCACTGATTCAGCGCTTTTAACCTTGCTTCAGTGGGTGAGTCCGGCTCTGCCGATTGGCGGCTTTAACTACTCCGAGGGCTTGGAGACTCTAATTGCTCAAGGCCAGATCACCTCAGCAGCAGCCCTACAGGACTGGCTAGGCTTTGAACTGGCCTTTGGCAGTGCCCAGTGGGAAACAGCAGTTATGGCGCGGGTCTATCGGGCGATCGCCAAGGGTGATTTTGAGGCCGTTCACCAGTGGAATGCGTGGCTCTCTGCTGCCCGCGAAAGTGCTGAACTGCGCGCCCAAAATTGGCAAATGGGAACAGCATTGATCAACCTCGTCGCTGCCCTCGATCGCCTACCCCCCGCACTTCAGACGGGCCAGCCCTACCCTTGGAATGTCAGTGTTGCCTTTTGCATTGCCGCTAACCTTGCAGACATTCCCCTCGAAACCGCACTTTTAGGCTATCTCCACAGTTGGGCCACCACCCTGATCAATGCGGCGGTGAAACTGATTCCCCTTGGTCAGACGGCAGGTCAACTACTCCTGCGCCAACTTCAGCCGCAAATTCAGCAAACGGTACAGCAGAGCTTAAATGTGACTGACGATAACTTAGAAAGCTGTACCTTGGGCTTAGCCCTTGCCAGTATGCAGCACGAAACGCTCTACTGCCGCCTATTTCGGAGTTAAGCACATGATTTCCGTTGAAACAGCCGTTGACCTTATTCAGCAGCATTTGCCCAATTGGGGCACAGAGATTATCTCCTTGAGTGAGCCTTGGTACAGGAGACTAGCGGTAGCGATTAGCAGCGATCGCCCCTACCCGCCCATTGACCGGATCATGGTGGATGGCATTGCGCTGCGATGGGCAGCCTATGGGTCTGGTCAGCGTAGCTTCCCGATTCTGGGGGTTGTCCCCGCTGGTGAGGTACCCCCCACGTTAACGGATCCACAGGCCTGCTTTGAAGTGATGACGGGTGCCGCCTTGCCCCAAGGCTGCGATCTGGTCATTCCCTACGAAGCCCTAGAGATTCGGGACAGCATTGCCCATATCCGCCACCCCGAACCGTGGTCGCCCTATCAATTTGTCCACCGCTGTGGGAGTGATGCCCTAGCCGGTCAACAGGTGCTTGCGGCAGGTACCCCTCTACACAGTCCGGCTTGGGGCATTCTTGCCTCTGTAGGGCAGATCAAAGTTCCTGTTCGGCGCCCCCCGCGCACTCAAATTATTGCCACAGGCAATGAACTGATTCCTCCCAATGAAGTGCCCCAACCCTATCAACTACGGCTCTCCAATGCCTACGCCCTAATGGCTGCCCTGAGGCGCCAAGGGTACACCCATGTCAGCATCAGCCATTTGCCCGATGATCCAGTCCAACTCGCAACCCACTATCGCCAAGCAAGCCAAGAGTACGATCTCCTGATTTATTGTGGTGGCGTTTCCAAGGGCAAGTTTGACTACTTACCCCAACTGTGGCGGGATCATGGTGTGCAGCAATATATCCATGGTGTTGCCCAGCGCCCCGGAAAACCCCTCTGGTTTGGCGTGGATCACACTCAGCAAACGGCAGTGTTTGGCTTGCCGGGGAATCCTGTCTCCAGTTTGGTTTGCCTACACCGCTATGTCTTGGACATTGTGCCCCTCTATGCGCGTTTGAGCAGTCCCTTCTCTTTTGAGAAGCCCTTAACCTATTTTTTACCTGTTAAACTAGAAATCACAAAAAACGCTGAACTGATTGCCCATCCTCGTCCGATGCAAAACTCTGGTGACTTTTTGGCCTTGGCTGACAGTGATGGCTTCCTGGAGCTACCCGCTTTGCAAGGAGTGTTTGCGGCCGGAGAGTGCTATCGCTATTTTCCCTGGAGTTAGCACGTATGGTTGCCACCACAGTGATTCGTACCCAAGGTTTGCTGGATAGCCAAGGGCGACAAATTCGCAAGTTGCGCCTCTCGATCACTGATCGCTGCAATTTGCGCTGCATGTACTGTATGCCCGTGGATGCCGCCTTTATGCCCCCCCAGACCTATTTAACCCCCACAGAGTATGCCACGATTGTGGCTGAGCTGGTGGAACTGGGGATTGAGTCGGTGCGCCTAACGGGAGGGGAACCGCTCCTGCGAGCCGAGTTTGCTGAGATTGTTGCGGCCTTGGTGGCAGCGGGGGTGCCGCAACTGAGCTTAACTACGAATGGGATTCGCTTGGTGCCCTTTTTGCCCCTCTTGGCACACTATGGGGTGCGGCGTTTGAATATCAGTCTGGATAGCCTAGACCCCCAAACCTTTGCTGCCATTAGTCATGGCCATCACCTGGAAACGGTGAAGGCGGCGATCGCCACTGCTGTTGACCAAGGGTTTCAAGTCAAGCTGAACATGGTTGTGATGGCGGGTGTCAATGATCACGAACTGGTGTCAATGGTGGAGTACGCCAAGGGCTTAGGGATTGAGGTGCGCTTTTTGGAATTGATGCGCATTGGCTATGCTTGCCACTTGGGGAGCGATCGCTTTGTCAGTGCTGCTACGATGATTGAGCGCTTACGCCAACACTATGATCTGCGCCCTGTCATGCGTCCTTTGGATTCCACCTCGTTTAACTTTGAGACGGCCTGTGGCGGCCAGATTGGCTTTATCGCTTCAGAATCGCAACCCTTTTGTGGCCACTGCTCGCGCTGGCGCTTGTCCGCCGATGGTGTCTTGCGGGCGTGCCTGTTTAAGGAGGCGGGGGTGTCCCTGCGGGGCTTAAGTCAAAGGGAACGGTATGCCGCCTATGAGCAAGTCTTGGGCATGAAACCCAGCCTGCGCGGAGCAGAGGTTCACCATGCGATGCACCAGATTGGAGGCTAGGAGGATGCTCTCCCACATCAATGAGAATCAACAACCCCAGATGGTTGATATTAGCGAGAAGGCCGTGAGCGATCGCCGAGCGGTGGCAGAAGCTCTCATTGAATTGCCGCCAGTCTTTCAGGCCTATGTGCAAGGGGGGGACCTCTTTCTCAAAAAAGGGCCGGTGGTGCAAACGGCGATTATTGCTGGCACAATGGCGGTGAAACGTACCGCCGAGGTGATTCCCTTTTGTCATCCCTTGCCCATTACCAGTTGTCGCTTTGAAACCGACATTGAGTCCCAAGAGAGTGGCCTACGAATTCGCCTGCGCTGTGAAGTCAAAACCTGCGATCGCACCGGGGTGGAAATGGAAAGCCTGCATGGGGTAGCGATCGCAGCCCTCACGATCTACGACATGGCCAAAGCCCTTAGCCCCCACATTGTGATTCGCGAGGTGCGCCTACTGGCAAAAAGTGGTGGCAAGAAAACCCTCGGCCAATATCCCCTCTACGGCCTTGTACTCACCGGCGGCCAAAGTCAGCGCATGGGTCAGGCCAAAGCCCTGCTAGACTACTACGGTGAACCCCATGCCCAGTATCTCTACAATTTGTTGGCTCAGTCCTGCGAACAGGTCTTTCTCTCCGCACAACCCAACCAATGGCAGGGGACTCCCCTGGCCGATTTGCCAACACTCCCCGATATCCTTCCCCAGATTGGACCCATTGCGGGCATCTTAACCGCCCTGCGAGCCTATCCCCAAGTGAACTGGCTGGTAGTGGCTTGTGATTTACCTTATCTGACCACAGAAACTCTTGCGCCCCTACTGCACCACTACCGCGAAGATGTGGTGGCCACTTGCTATCACCATCCCCAAGAGGGCTTCCCAGAGCCCCTGTGTGCGATTTATACCCCCCAAGCTCTGCCGGTGTTTGAGGCAGCCTATGCAGAGGGGATCTACTGCCCCGTGAAAATTCTCCAGCGATCGCCCTGCCAGCGAATTGCCCCACCTCAGCCGACCATTACTGCCAACATCAACACCCCTGAGGAGTATCATGAAGCTCTACACCATGTCCGACGCCCCTAAAACACCTAAAACAATTTACTTGCGCTACTTTGCCCAGCTGCGGGAGCAAAGTGAACGGGAACAGGAGGAGCGGGTCACCACTGCCCAAACTTATGGTGAGCTATACCAAGAACTCAAGATCCAGTACGGGTTTACCCTTGATCTGGCTCAGATTAAGGTTGCGGCTAATGATAGGTTTGTGGCCCTGGATCAACCCCTACGAGCTGGAGATGAGGTCGTCTTTATTCCCCCTGTTGCTGGGGGTTAACTAACCGATGCTGATTAAACAGTTTTCTCTCACTCATACTCCCCTAGAGCCAGCCCAGTTGTGCCAGCCCCTTGCCAGCTTCAGTGCCGGCGCCTTTGTTAGCTTTGAGGGCTGGGTACGCAATCATAATCACGGCAAGATCGTCACTGCCCTAGAATATGAGGTCTATCCCGCCTTGGCTCTCAAAGAAGGGGAGCAGATTGTGGCAGAAGCCATTGAGAAATTTGACTTGCTGGGGGCGATCGCCAGCCATCGCTATGGAAGACTCACTCTTGGCGAGATTGCTGTCTGGGTAGGGGTAACGGCACCTCATCGCAAACAAGCCTTTGCTGGTGCGGCCTACATCATTGATGAAATCAAACACCGCCTGCCCATTTGGAAAAAGGAATACTACCTAGATGAACCAGCCAGCTGGGTGTATTGCCGTGAGCACCACTGTGACAGTCCGTTTTAGGAAGCAAGGTGACTTCTGTGCCTAGGGTGGCGATCATCCACTCCGTTGATTATGCTCAATCCACTCAGAAAATTGGAAGGAGGGAATCTATGTCTACAGCAGTCGAGTTAAAACCAATAAAAAGGTTTAGCCCGATGCAGAATTTACGCTCTTGAGCAACGATGGGCGTCGCTATAGTTCAGGCTATAGATCGTGTTCTTTAAAGGATATTCAGGACGCTTCAAGTGTAATTTACGTCTCTCTCCAATATGTCACTCCCTTTCGAAATAGCTATACCACATTCCCAAAGGAACCTTCCTCAGCCTATAGAAAAAATAAACTGGATTTTTGTATCTTTGGTAAGGATGTTTAACCATTGGATCAATGCTGGAATCACGAAGGTATACTGTGGGAAATTTTCAAGAAACTGTATCAATCAACACACTTTACCATGGGAAAGTTGCATAGATTGAAGGTAACAAGGCGATAATTCTATCGATAAACATAATATCAACAAACCTAGACGTAGAGGAAGAACACAGCAGGCATTATGCGACTTGATCAGTTGCAATCTTTTTTGGCTGTTGTTGAGACAGGGAGTTTCCAAGCAGCAGCGCGACGGTGTGGCGTGACACAACCCACAATTACTCGGCAAATCCAAGCCCTAGAAAACAGTTTGGGAATTCAACTGCTCCATCGCTCGAATCGTGCCAAGTTAACTGTGGCCGGGGACTTGTTTTTTCGCCGTGCCCATCGCATTTGTCAGGAGTGGCAGGCCGCTAGTGCTGAACTCAAAGCCATGGGAAATGGCCAGCAGCAAGAACTCTGCATTGCTGCGATTCACTCCATCTGCCGCTACTTTTTGCCTACACTGTTGCCCAGGTTTCGTCAGGCTTTTCCCCAGATGCAGTTGCGGCTGACTGCCCTAGGGAGCGATCGCGCCCTCAAAGTGTTGCAGGATGGCTTAGTCGATCTAGCAATTGTCATGGGCGATCGCCATTTCCTAAAACAGCCGGAATGGGTGATTGAACCGCTGTACACTGAACCGGTGCAAGTGCTGATGGCCGCTGAACATCCCCTCGCTGTTAATGAGAGGTTGACATGGGAAGAACTAGCTCGCTTTCCCCATGTGGTGTTTAAGGATGGCTATGGCATGCGCCGCTTGGTAGCTGAAGAATTTAGCCGTCGAGGCTTATCTTGGCAACCTGCTCTTGAACTCAACACCCCAGATGCCTTTATCGCCGTCATTCGCGAAAGTGAAATGGTGGCCTTACTGCCCCACTCAGCACTGAAACAGGCCTGCCACGATCCTACCCTAGCGATCCGCGATCTGGTGACGCCACCGCCCCCGCGTCAAGTATTGGCCATTACCACCCGCGATCGCCTCCACTTACCACCCGTTACCCAATTGCTCACGTTGATCCGCCAGCAGGCCGCCCATGAGTCCTCTCTTTCGTGATCTCCTCAAAAAAGTCGGCAGTGGTGCCCACACCCATAAAGATTTGACCCGCGCTGAGGCGGCCTTAGCGTTGAAGCTGATGTTGGAGCAAGTGGCAACCCCCGCCCAAATTGGTGCGTTTCTCATTGCCCATCGGATTAAGCGACCCACCTCGGAAGAGATGGCGGGTATGCTCGATACCTACAACGCGATGGGACCGAAAATTCCAGCGCTTGAGACCAGTAGCCCAGTGATGATCCTTAGTCAGCCCTATGATGGTCGCGATCGCACGTTTCCCCTGAGTCCTCTAACAGCATTGGTTTTGGCAACTGCTGGGATTCCAGTCCTACAACACGGGGGCGATCGCATGCCCACCAAAGAAGGCATCCCCCTGATTGATCTATGGCGGTGCTTAGGGGTGGACTGGTCAATTTTGACCCTAGAACAAATCACCCACTGTCTAGAGCAAACGGGTTTAGGCTTTGTCTATCTCCCACGTCATTTTCCCGCAGCCCACGGGTTAGTCCCCTACCGTGAGCAAATTGGTAAACGCCCTCCCATTGCCACCTTGGAATTAATCTGGAACCCTTACCAAGGGCCCAGCCATCTCGTAGCGGGGTTTGTTCATCCGCCCACGGAAGGGATCATGCGGGATGCTCTCTATCTCCACGGTGTTCACGAATTTACGACCGTCAAAGGCCTGGAAGGCAGTTGTGATTTACCCCGTGAACGCACGGCTATCATTGGCCTCGCCCGTAATCAAGATCCTTCTTGGCAACGCCTGCATCTCCATCCCCAAAACTATGGTATGGCCAGCAGTAATGTGCCTTGGCCGGGGGAAACAACGACCGCCACAAAAATGATGGCTGCCGTTTTAGCCGCAGAGGAACACCCCCTCACCACCTCTGTGATCTGGAATAGCGGATTTTACCTGTGGCAGGGGGGCAAAGCCCATAGTCTCGATTCCGGATTCGCACTGAGCAGCGAACTCCTTCGCAGTGGTCGGGTGACTCAACACCTACAGAAATTGCAAACCACACTGGAGAAGGTCTAGATGTTACGGGAGCGACTGCGCTTCAGTTGGCAAGAACTGAGTGGCAGTTTTGGTGATTTGGGCACCGACTTGCCCCTATTGATCGGAGTGATCATCGCCGCCCAGTTGGATAGTGCTAGTGTCTTCACTTTGTTTGGAGTGGCACAAATTCTCACGGGGATAGTCTATGGCCTCCCTATGCCGATGCAACCTCTCAAGGCTATGGCGGTTATTGTGATGACGGAAAAACTCAGCGGCCCTATCCTTTGGGCAGGGGGATGGATGGTGGGGGCGATGATGCTAGTGTTGACGCTCACAGGGATACTGACCCAACTAGCTCGCTGGATTCCGCAACCGGTGGTGCGGGGCTGTCAATTGGGCTTGGGGCTGTCCTTGGCCTCCATTGCCCTTAAAACCTATTTACCCACCGGTGATGCCTTTGGCTATCTCCTAGGTGCCATCGGCTTTTTAATCTTGCTGCTACTCCCAAAGGAACGGGGGATACCCGCAGGGCTACTGGTAGTGCTGCTGGGCGGGGGCGTGGCGATGAGTCGAGTGCTGGCTGATCCAGAATGGCACATAACCATTGCTTGGCGATTTCCTCACCTACAACCTTTAGAGCCTCAGGCCTTAATGCCTGGACTCTTGATATTGGCACTGCCGCAGTTGCCGCTGTCGATCGCTAATGCAGTGATTGCAACCCAGCAAACTGCCCAAGATCTTTTTCCCGATCGCCCCCTCTCGATTGGCCAAATTGGCCTCACCTATAGCCTCACTAACTTGATCCTGCCCTTTTTTGGTGGTGTTCCCCTCTGCCATGGCTGTAGCGGTTTAGCAGGACACTATGCCCTAGGTGCTCGCACGGGTGGAGCAGTGGTGATCTATGGCAGTTTCTATCTTGTCTTGGGTCTCCTCTTTGGTTCCAGTGTGGATACACTGCTGGAAGTTTTTCCCCTCTCGATTTTGGGGGTCATTCTTTTGTTTGAAGCGTGGGTACTGATGAGTTTTATTAAAGATCAAGCCCCCATGCCCGAAAATTGGATGATTACCCTCTTGGTCGGGGCGATCGCCCTTAGTGTACCCCAAGGTTTCTTAGTGGGCACCCTCGTTGGTACAACCCTGCACTACCTGAGCAAAAAGATGCCACTCCAACTGTCCTAGCCCTTTAGGCCAAACCAAATTCCTGCAATGCTGGCCAAAAATTGCGATTCTCGTGGCCGGGCTGACTGAGCTTCACAAGGGCAAAGCGTTGTAGGGGGGTCAGGGTTGCCCATTTTTCCACCGTCAGGCTGTGGTGGGGTACCTTGGTCAGTTGTTGCTGCACAGTTTCTGGGAGCTCTGTGAGGATATCCCAAGGGAAGGTCTGGGGAATCTCTAAATCACTTGGTGGGGTTCCATGGTTGTGGGTCACCCAATCCCGCAGTTGCTGGCGATAGGTGGCCTGATCTTCCGGAGTGTTACAGGGGGCAACAACAAGCCATTGTCGCTGTTGTTGGGAAAGTTGATGCCAGTGGAGCAGCTTCAGTTTCACTCCACACAGATCCAGCTTGTAGCGGACAATCATTGGGATACAGCGCAAGGAAGCCGTAAACTCAGCTTCAAACTCAAAGAAGTAGGACATAGATCGGAAAAACGCTCTCCAAGGCGTTGACGCTATTATTGTCTGAGGGCAATGCCGCTCTCCTGCAGGGTGCGGGTCTAGGACGTCTGCTGCAGCTTCAGGGGCAACACCTGTACAGCACAGGCCTTGAGTTCTGGCTGCTTTGAGACTGGACAGGCAATAGGATGTGTCAGCTGGTTCACCTCACCGCTATCGGCAAAGAGAAAGCCCCAGTGCATGGGTACAAAGAGTGTTCCTGGGCGAATGGCCTTGGTGAGCGTGACAGGTAGGCACACTTGACCGCGGCGCGATCGCACCTCCACCCAATCCCCATCTTGGAGATGCAAGTTTGCGGCATCCTCGGGATGCATTTCCACAAAGGGATTGGGGTGCATTTTTTGAATTTTGGCAATGCGACCGGTACGGGTTTGGGTGTGCCAGTGGCCGTAGAGACGACCTGTTGTCAGGGTAAAGTTATAGATGTGATCGGTGGGTTCAGCCACCCCTTGACTGTGGGCAAGGCAAAAATATGCCCGTTGATTGGGGGTGTGAAATCGCCAGTCAGTATAGAGGCGTTTGGGCTTACGGGCTTCTTCGTCATCCATGCTGGCAGGACAGGGCCACTGCAGGGCACCTAAACGGGCAAGACGTTCGTGGCTCAGTCCCGATTGATCGCAGGGGCGACCGGCAGTGAGCTGCACAAATTCGGCATAGACAGCAGCGGCATCGGCAAAGGAGAAGAGATGCCCATATCCCAAGCGGCGCCCCACCTCAGCAAAAATTTCCCAATCGGAGCGGGCAAGACCGGGGGGCACTCGAAAAGCAGGGGCAAGGGTGACGCGGCGTTCAGAGTTGGTCATCACACCTGTTTTCTCGCTCCATTGAGCTGCAGGCAAAATCAGATGGGCATAGGCTGCTGTTTCAGTGGGAAAGTAGGCATCCTGATAGACGGTAAAGGGGGATTTGAGAAAGGCCGCCTTGGTACGTTCTAAATGGGGAAAACTAACCGCGGGATTGGTGGCTGCAATCCACAGCAAACCCACTTCTCCCTGTTCTAAGCCCTCGATAATTTGCCATGCCGTGCGACCGGGGCGATCGCTGATTTGACCGCGAGGAAGTCCCCAAAAGTCCTCCACTTCTTGGCGGTGCTGGGGATTGGTGACTTGGCGATAGCCCGGCAACAGATGGCTTAACCCCCCGGCTTCGCGACCTCCCATCGCGTTGGGTTGTCCTGTAAGGGAAAAAGGACCACTCCCCGGACGGCCAATCTGCCCCGTGAGCAGATGCAAATTAATGAGACAGCGAGCTTTGGCAGTACCTTCAGCGGACTGATTGATGCCCATTGACCAAAGAGAGAGTACTGCTTGAGCATGCCCCCAGTAGCGAGCCGCCTGCTCTAGATCACTTTCAGGAATGCCACACCGTTGCGCCACCCATTCTGGGGTATAGGCCGCCAGCAGCTTTACATAATCGGCAAAGCCCTCAGTACACTTCTCAATGAAGTCCACATCAATGTGTCCCCACTGCAAGAGCAGATAGCCAATGCCGTGGAGCAGATCAATATCCGTGCCGGGGCGGATGGCAAGGTGCAGATCCGCCACTTCTGCGGTCGGTGTGCGCCGAGGATCGACGACAATTAGCTTGACACGGCGATCCCGCTTGTGGTGATTGCGTAAGCGGTTAAAGACAATGGGATGGCACTCAGCGGTATTCGTACCAATGAGAAAAGCACAGTCGGTAGCCTCCAAATCGTCATAGCAGCAGGGGGGGCCGTCAGCACCGAAGCTAGCCATATAGGCAGAGACTGCCGAGGACATGCACAACCGAGAATTAGCATCAAAATTGTTCGTACCGAGGCACCCCTTCATGAGCTTTTGTGCGACGTAGTAGTCCTCGGTGTGAAATTGCCCCGAACCGTACATACAAATGGCATCGGCCCCCTGCTCATGGCGCACCCATTGGATGCGTTCCACAAGACGAGTTAGAGCTTCATCCCAAGAAATCACCGTAAAGGGATGATCTAACCGTTCTCGCCAAAGGGGATAGGCCAAGCGATCGCGATCAATGGCTTCCAAAATCGTTGCCCCTTTGACACAGACCATGCCTTGGGACGAGGGATGTTGGCGATCGCCACGAATTTTATAGGTTCCCTTGCCTTGGGGCACTGCCTCTAGGCCACAGCCCACCCCACAGTAAGGACACAGGGACGACACAGTCTCTGTTGGCTGCATCCGCTCACTCGTATTGTGGTTGTGGTGGAGGTAAGGACCAGACTGAACCGCCAATGCGCTAATCTGTGGTGTGCCCATACCCTAGTGGCCAAAGCGGGTGTACAAAAAGTCAACTACTTGGTTGCGCAGATCATAGTACTGAGGATTTTCGAGGAGTTGCGATCGCCGCCGGGGGCGCGGAAAGGGAATTTCCAGGATCTCGCCAATATGGGCAGCGGGGCCATTGGTCATCATCACCACCCGATCAGCAAGATAAAGCGCCTCGTCAATGTCGTGGGTAATCATCAGTACCGTCAGCCGGTGCGTGTGCCAAATTTTAAGGAGTTCATCCTGTAACTCCTCTTTGGTGATGGCATCGAGAGCACCAAAGGGTTCATCCAAAATTAATACCTCTGGGCGAATGGCGAGGGCGCGGGCGATCGCCACCCGTTGCTTCATTCCTCCCGACAGTTGGGCAGGGCGTTTGTGGGCAGCCGCTGTTAGCCCCACCAATTCCAAGTGCTCCTCGACAATTTCGCGCCGGCGTTGGCGAGTTTTCTGGGGATAGACCGACTTCACAGCCAACTCGATATTTTGGTAGGCCGTTAACCAAGGCAGCAGTGCATAGTTTTGAAACACCATCATCCGATCAGGACCCGGATGACGCACGGGCACCCCATTAAGGGTGATTTCTCCTCGTGTTGGCCTTGTAAAACCCGCAACCATATTTAACAGAGTTGTTTTGCCGCAGCCGGAATGGCCAATGAAGCAAATAAACTCACCACTGCTCACCTCAAGGTGAATGTCCTCAAGTACCACATGGTCACCATTGGCCGTAGGGTAGACTTTGCTCACCCCATCAATCCGCAGATGCTGGGTGGCCGTGAAACGGGGGTCAAGACGATAGAGGGTTTCCATAGACTTCTCTCAACAACACCTAGATAGCGACAACCGCTTGGGGATCAACAGTGCGAATATCAAGGCCACGACGAATCGCAGCCGCCTCAATGTAGCTGTCAAGACCCGTGACATTATCTACCCTTGAAACGAAGAGGTCTGGTCGCTCAGTTTGCCACCATCGCAGTTTCTCAATGGGAGTCATGTGGCCCAAAACGCGTTGGGGAATGCGGTGATTGTACGCCCAAAGGTATCGCGTGAGCGTCTCTTGCAAGTCGGCTGCCGAGACAAAGCGTTCAGCGCGCAGAATCTCCGCAATGCGGCCGTTGAAGCGTTCCACCATCCCGTTGGTTTGCGGATGGCGGGGTTGGATGAGCCGATGGGTGATGCGCTTTTCACGACAGAGCTGATCAAACGGATGGTGTCCCGTGGGTTGGCGTTCGCCTGCGGAGGAGAAACGGTCGGTAAACTCCTTGCCGTTATCAGTCAGCACCGTACGCACCACGAAAGGAGCGTTGGCAAGGACATTTGCAAGAAAGCGCGTTGCCGATTCTGCGCTCTTCTCCTCGTGGATTGCCAAATAGACCCAGCGCGTTGCCCGATCAATCGCGACAAAGAGGTAGCGGCGCTGCTCCTCATCCGGCATTTGTGGCAGGTATTTGACGTCGATGTGGATGAACCCAGGTGCGTACGCTTTGAACTGCCGCGTGGTGCTTTTGGGACTGCCTTCGAGGCTTTCGCGTTCCTTTTGCAGTATCCTGAGGTTCGAGACTCCGTGGCGACGCAGGCAGCGATCCAGCGCTGAGCGGCTCAGATTGGGGTTGAGGAACGTCCGGGCAAGAACGAGAAGGTCATCAAGAGGCAGCAAAAGGAGCTTACGCACCTCAACGATCACAAGCTCTTGCGCTTCCGTAAGCGTCGTTTGCAGGCGGTGCGGGCGGGTGCTTTTGTCTTCAA
Organism: Thermosynechococcus vestitus BP-1; assembly: GCF_000011345.1. NCBI lineage: Bacteria > Bacillati > Cyanobacteriota > Cyanophyceae > Acaryochloridales > Thermosynechococcaceae > Thermosynechococcus > Thermosynechococcus vestitus. Next base: position 1,412,239 of record NC_004113.1, on the reverse strand, counting down.
CGGTTGCGCGCTTACGCCATTTCGCTACCGTGTGCCGGTGGATCCCGTAACGTCTGGCAAGCTCGCGATGACTGATCGAAGCCGGTGCTTGTTGGATTTCACGGCGAATTCGGGGTGTCGTTCGGGCGTTGGCATGAATACGTGGCATGGTGATACTCCATCGTTGAACGCTTTCCGACCTTGGAACAAGCACTCAAGGAGCCGGTACGCTTCGAAGAGTTTAGCACGACTTCTGGGAATATAATGATGCGGGACCTGACATGTAGCCAAGGGGATTATCTGGGTCAAAGGTCAAACCATCGAAGAGCGCAAAGGGAGAGCGATCGGGCTCATTATCCATAACGTTCAGTTCGCGCGCTGCCGCCCCAAAGAGATCTACCCGCCGCACCTGCTCAACAATTTCTAGCCAGTTCTTCGGGAAGGGGGTCAGTTGCCAGCGAGCCAATTGGGTGATGATCCATAGTCCCTCTACCCGTCCGGGGCAGGGGGAGCGATCCACATAGAACTGGTGAAATCGAGGTTGAAAAGTCCTGGCAATACCATCCCCCCGCTCAAGGGGCTCCACAAAGCCCGCATAGGCATCCGCTGGATTACAGCCCACATACTCTGGCCGACAAAGCAGTTGGGCAATTTCGGGACGATGTTTGATCGTGTCACAGTATTCACAGGCTTCTATCAGGGCCTTGATCAGCGCTTGGTGTTCCTGTGGGTGAGCCTGTACCCAGTCGGGACGCATACCCAAGACTTTTTCGGGGTGTCCCGGCCAAATGTCCAAATCCGTAGCGACAATAACGCCAATGCTCTCACGCACCGCATGGGAGTTCCAGGGCTGACCGACACAAAAACCACTGATGTTTCCAGCCTTGAGGTGATAGGCCATTTGCGGTGGCGGTATCACCAGCAACTCGACATCATAATCAGGGTCAATATTTGCGGCTGCCAGCCAATACCGCAACAGTAGATTGTGCATTGAGGCAGGATGCACCACACCCAAGCGAGGGCGATCGCCCGTGCGATCAATGTAGACCCGCAAATCCTCAGCGGTTTTTACCCCCTGTGACCAAAGCTCTCGACTAAAGGTGATGGCATTGCCGTTACGACTCAGTACCAAGGAGGTCATCAGCGGTTGTGAAGGCTGACCGTTGAACCCCAAGGTCATGGCTAAGGGCATTGCCGCCAGCAGTTGCCCCCCCGTCAAGCGACCCGTGATCACCCCCATTACCAAGTCTTGCCAGCTTTCTTCGCGATGGAGCGTCACATGGTCAAGGCCGTACTTGGCAAAGAAGCCCATTTCCTTGGCAACAATGAGGGGGGCACTGTCCATGAGGGGGATAAAGCCAAGGGTTAGTTCCGCAGGGGTAGTGGGCCCAATAGCCGGTACCGTCAAAAAGGGACGGCGGCGCTTCTGCTGATTGAGAAAGGCAATCATCTCATTCCGCAGGCCATAGTAGCTGGGATGATTCAGCACATCATGGCGATTGCGGGGCCGAGCAAAGGGAATTTTTAGAATTTGGCCGATGTGGGCTTCAGGGCCATTGGTGAGGAGCACGACGCGATCCGAGAGCAGCAGTGCCTCATCCACATCGTGAGTAACCATCACGCAGGTGGTTTCACTGCCTTGGCACACTTGCATTAACTCATCCTGCAAAGAGCCTCGCGTCAAAGCATCAAGGGCACCAAAGGGTTCGTCTAGCAACAGTACCTGCGGTTGAATTGCCAAGGCACGGGCGATCGCCACCCGTTGCTTCATGCCTCCCGACAGTTGGGCAGGAAATTTATCGCGAGCCTTACTAAGGTGCACCTGTTGCAGCGCTGCTTCTACCCGCTGCTGTTGCTCTGCCTTGCTTAAATGCTTCAGCACTGCTGCCACCGCCAAGGCCACATTCTGATACACCGTTTTCCAAGGCAGCAGGGAATAGTTTTGAAACACGACCATACGATCGGGCCCCGGCTGAGTCACCTGCCGTCCTGCCATCACCACGCCACCACTGGTAGGCCGCTGAAACCCAGCAATGATATTCAGGAGAGTCGACTTGCCGCATCCCGAGTGACCGACCAAGGAAATAAACTCCCCTTTTTGGATTTCGAGGTGGATATTCTTAAGAGCAATGTAGCGATCGCCCCCTGGCAGATCAAAGACCTGATCCACATGATCAATTTCAATCAATGGTAAAGACTTAGCCATAGGGTTAAAAAAACTGATGAGATTATCTGAGGAATGTGTGGAATAGCTTAGGAATGCACCTCTTCACCGTGACTGAGCAAGCGCCCCACAAAGGCCACCGAGCGATCCAGCACCAAGCCGACAATGCCCACATAGATCACGGCAACGATAATTTCACTAATCAGTGAACTGTTCCAAGCATCCCAAATAAAGAAGCCGATACCCACACCGCCAATGAGCATCTCTGCTGCCACAATGGCCAACCAGGACAGACCAATGCCAATGCGCAGCCCCGTAAACACATAGGGCACCGTTGCTGGCACGAGAATATTTAGGAAATAATCCTTGCGAGAAAGCCGCAACACCCGCGCCACATTCTTGTAGTCCTTGGGAATTTGCTGCACACCGACAATCGTGTTGATGATAATTGGCCAAATAGCGGTAATGAAAATCACGAAAATTGCTGCTGGTTCATTGTCCCGCAAGGCCGCCAAGGCAATGGGCAGCCACGCAAGGGGCGGTACCGGACGCAACACCTGCAAAATCGGATCTACCGCATCGTAGAGCGCTCGGCTAGAGCCAATGAGCATTCCTAGCCCAACGCCAATCATTGCCGCCAAGGAAAAACCAATAGCTACCCGCCGCAGGCTAGTCAGGATTTGCCATCCTAGCCCCACATCGGTGCCGCTTCCTTGGTAAAAGGGGGCAATGATCAAATCCCAAGTTTCTGTGAGGACTGTAAGAGGCGTCGGTAACCGAAACACTCCTGCCATGGATAGAAACTGCCAAACCAATAAGAAGCTAAATATGCCTAGGCTTCCTAATATCACCTTGCGAAAGGCCTCTGATTTTTTGAGATGTTTTAGCCAGTGCCGTCGCCGCAAAGACGCTAAGCCCATAGAACGACTTGCCATGAGTTTCTCCCTTAAACTTTCCGTAGGTTCAAACTGTTGAGGTAGGCCTGGGGATTTTGTGGATCAAAGGCAACACCGTCAAAAAAGGTTTCTACCCCCCGTGAGGTTGTTGTTGGAATTTCTGCCGCTGACACCCCTATCGTCTTGGCTGCTTCACGCCAGATATCCTCACGATTAACTTTTTGAATCAGTGCCTTAGCATCAGTATCAGGTGGCAAATATCCCCAGCGCATATCCTCCGTCAAGAACCATAGATCGTGACTCTGGTAGGGATAGGAGGCGTTATCCCGCCAGTATTTTTGCATCAGGTTCTTATCCTCTAGGATGCGACCATTGCCAAAATCAAACTTGCCAAGGGATCGATCCAAAATGTCTTCCACGGGCACCTTAAACCACTCCCGCTTTGAGAGGATTTTCGCCATCTCCGGCTTGTTTGCATCCTGATCGCACCACTGCTGAGCTTCTATAACCGCCATGAGCAGGGCTTTGGTCGCTTTTGGATGTTGATCCACCCAGTCCGCCCGTAGGGCAAAGGATTTTTCAGGGTGGTCTTGCCAGAGTTCACCGGTAGTAATGGCCCCATAACCCACCTTCTGATTCACCGTCTGCAAGGGCCACGGCTCACCGACACAGAACGCCTCCATTGTCCCTGTTTTGAGATTGGCCACCATTTGCGGTGGGGGGACCACAATCATAGATACGTCTTTTTCGGGATCAATGCCACCGGCAGCCAACCAGTAGCGCATCCAGAGGTCGTGGGTGCCCCCTGGAAAGGTCACCGCAACTTTAATCTCCTCGTTCTGATTGCGGGCACGCCGTTCAGCACGGGTTTTCGCAAAAGCCTCCTTTAGCGGACGACTGTCGGTGCTGATATTCAGATCTTTATAGGCATTCGCCAAGAGAATCCCCTGACCATTGGTGTTTAACCGCGCCAAGATATACATGGGTACAGGTTTGCCACCGGTAATTTTTCCCACAGTCATTAGATAGGGCATCGGTGTGAGGATGTGGGCACCGTCAATGCCACCGTTAGCGGAACCCAATACCAAGTTGTCGCGGGTTGTGCCCCAAGACGCCTGCTTCAACACTTCCACATCAGGCATCCCATACTTGGCAAATAGCCCTTTTTCCTTGGCAATAATCAGGGGGGCCGCATCCGTGAGGGCAATAAAGCCGAGTTTTGCGCCCGTCACTTCCGGGGTTTCTGCTACGGTGGTCGGTTGGACAACGTCAGTACTTTGCTGGCTATTGCCACAGCCGTGGGAGATCAATGTCACAGCCGTTGTGGCAGCAGCGGTCATGAGAAAGCGCCGCCGGGAAAAATTCGCCATAGATTACAAATCCTTCAGTTCTTAGACAATCAATAGAGTCGATACAGTCAATACCGGGAAATGCAGACAGCGTTACGTTAGGAGACCATCATGGCCACCGCCGGCGTGGCTACGGGGGGCCTTTCCGACCCTCTTGGTTGTGCCCCAAACTGCTCAATGAGCACTTGCCGCAGTACCTCAGGCAGTTCATCACAGGGAATCGCTTTTTTCACACAGGTGCCCAACTTGGCATCCTTGCCCACTTTGCCGCCCATGTACAAGTCCACCGCATCTACCGTTTCACCATTGCGGCGAGTTTTTGTGCCCATGAGGCCAATATCGGCCACTTGCGGTTGACCACAGGAGTTGGGACAGCCCGTCCAATGAATGCGCACTGGTTGAGGCAGCACCAATTGTTGATCGAGCCAGCGGGCAAGGGCAAGGGCGCGGTTCTTTGTTTCAATGAGGGCAAAGTTGCAAAATTCTGCCCCTGTACAGGAAACAAGGGCGCGTTCTAGAGGGGGGGGTTCAGGCCGAAACTTGCTCAGGAGAGGTTCCCGCAGCAGACTCGGTAAAACGGCATCCGGCACATGGGGAATAATCACGTTTTGCTCTACAGTGAGCCGCACTTCTGACTGGCCATAGACTTGGGCAAGCCGCGCCAACTCATAGAAATCGGTGGCATAGAGTCGCCCCACAGGTACATGGAGTCCCACGTAGTTGAGGCGCCGTTGTTTTTGACGGTGCACCCCCAAATGATCTCGCTTGTCCCAGTCAATTTCGTCCTTGGCGGCAGCACTGAGGAGTTCAAAGGGAAGCTTAGCCACCACCGCTGCCCGGAATTTCTCAATTCCCCATTCATCAATGAGCCACCTGAGCCGCGCTTTTTGTCGATTGCCCCGCGGACCATGGTCACGGAAAATTTCAAGGATCGCCCGTGAGAGCTGCACCACAGCATCATCGGGGGGCACCCACGCATCAAGGGGAATAGCAGCAGCACAACGCCGAGCAGAGAAAAAACCACCGACTAAAACATTGAAGCCCAAACGCCCTTGGCGATAGGCAGGCACAAACGCAACATCGTTAATTTCGGCATGGACAGAGTTATCTCGCCCTCCCTCAATGGCAATGTTGAATTTGCGGGGCAGATTGCTAAACTCCGGATTCCCCTGACCATTATTGGTAATCATGGCCTGCAATTTCATGATCAGGGGACGAGTATCAATGAGTTCAGCTGCATCAATGCCGGCCACAGGAGAACCAGTGAGGTTGCGCACATTGTCCATTCCCGATTGAACAGAGGTGATGCCGCAGGCTTGGAGCTGCTCTATGATTTCAGGAATGTCTTCAATGGGTAAGCCACGGATCTGGATGTTTTGACGGGTCGTAATGTCTCCATTGCCGTTCTCGCCATAGCGATCCACAATTGCTCCGAGGGTTCGCAGTTGCTGGCTGGTGAGAATTCCATTGGGTACTCGCAGCCGCATCATGAACCGGCCGGGGGTGACTGGTCGAAAGAAAATCCCTAGCCACTTGAGACGGACATCGCGATCAGCTTCTGGGATGTTTTCCCAGCCCATGGCTGCAAATTTCTCCAGTTCTTGCTTGACCGCCAAGCCATCTTTCTCTTTTTTAATGGCTTCAATTTTGTTGCTCACGGTTGTTGCCCTTGTCTTCAATGGGTCAGTTGAACATCCAATTTAGCCAGATGAATCATGAACATTTGTAAATTTTGCTACTTTTTTCTTGTCTCGATACAGTTTTTGTATTACAGATATTCTGAAACTGTATTTATTGCTAACTATCAAGACCCGCGACATTATCTACCTGTGAACTGAACAACTCTGGTCCCTCCATTTGCCACGTTCGGAGTCTCTCGATGGGGGTCATGTGGCCCAAAGCGCGTTGGGGAATGCGGTGATTGCACGCCCAGAGGTATCGCGTGAGCGTCTCTTGCAGATCAGCAGCGGAGACAAAGCGCTCAGCACGCAGAATCTTGGCAATGCGACCGTTGCAGCGCTCGGCCATGCCATTGGTTTGCGGGTGGCGAGTTTGGATGAGCCGATGCTCGATTCTCTTCTCAGCACAAAGCTGATCGAATGGATGGCATCCCGTGGGTTGACGCTCGCCGGTAGGGCAGAAGTCGTTTCAGTAAGCGTGGTATTCAAGGGATTAGGACAGGTGCTTTTGTCCTCGACACCCCCGTGCTTTGATCATTTCGCGATCGCATGCCGGTGGATACCGTAGCGTCTGGCAAGCTCGCGGTGACTGACCGAAGCTGGTGCTTGTTGGATCTCACGGCGAATTCGGGGTGTCGTTCGGATATTGGCATCAATACGCAGCATGGCGACGCTCCATCGTTGAATGCTTTCCGGCCTAGGAACAAGCACTCAAGGAGCCGGTACGCTTCGAAGAGTTTAGCACGACTTCTGGGAATATAGTGGTGCGGGACCTGACAACTAGCACCACAGCGATCTTATATCCAAAACAACATCTTTTCCCAACAACACCTTAGCGGAAGCTTTTCTCATGTAACCGGCCTTCAAACTTTCAAAAAACAGCAAAAACCTATCAACAAAATTAAGATCCGGCCACTTAGCATATTTACGCATAATAGCTGCTTGCACACGCAATTTAGCAGCCTTGCCTCCCTCCCCCTCAATAACATCCGCAGCATAATCCATTACGTCCGCCGCATGCTCGATACGCCGAAGGATACGTCTTTCTTCATCCCATGGGTTTCTCTCCGGCCTCTGCATACCGAGATTAAGTTGGTGGAAACGCCGCCGGATCGTAGGTATCTCCATAAAACCCGATGAGTAACCCATTGCTTTGAAAATGTTTATTAGCGCCATATCTTCGTAAAGCAAACGACTCGTAGGCAATGGAAGCTCACGCAACACACCCAACCGATAGCAAGCTGTACCTCCATGAAACCAGGAATTATTGTTTTTGTACCATTGCTTTCGCAACCGCAAGTTGGAATCCTGTTTTTGATTTGGAAGGTCACAGTTTTCATCAAATATCACATCATGGCTAGACACCACCACAACACGATCGCTTTCGCGCTCTAAAAAAGACACTTGTCTTTCAGTTCGGTCTGGGAAAGAGATATCATCCCCCGCTGCGACTACCATATATTTGCCCGCAGCCATCTTCGCTACGGTCAGAACATGCCCCAATACCCCTAAATTCTCATGATTTTTTCTAACCACCACTTTATGAGGGCCTCGATAAGCGGCCGCCATCTGCTGCATAATTAGGAATGTTTCATCATCAGAACAGTCGTCGGAGAGAATGATCTCCAGTGGTTCATAGGTTTGCGCGAAGGCACCTTCAATCGCATCACGAATAAAGCTCTCCTGGTTATAAGCGAATACCGCAAACGTCACCAAGGGACGCTCTGGTGTCCTCTGTGGCAAATCCTTGTTGCCAAAAATCATTAACTCATGCTCACCCATGCCACACCCCACTTCGCACCAAATAACTTGCGGCTGAGCGCCGCCAACCGGCCGACCGGACCGGTCAAACCTGCCATATGGCCAAGCTGCGCTAATCCATCCAGCCCGAACACTGCCGCCAGCATCACCCCAATACCCGCGGCAGCAGCCTGGGAATGCACGCTTAACCCTGCCACTGGGATACATTCCAGTAGCAGCAATGCGAGCTTGCGCCGCGTACACGTCTACCAAAGAAACCCAGTACGCCTGAGTGCCAGCCAATGCGCCAATGGCAGGTAGACCGAATACATGCACAAAAATGCAATACCGGTAATCATGATAGCAACTGTTGGCAGCAGTAAGGCCACCAGAGTCGCGAACACACCGATGGCCAGCGACTTCGTCAGAAGGAACGTACGCCCGTCCCCCGCCGCCAGAATTACAAAACCCAGCGGCCATGCCGCCACCTTCAGCACACCACCCAGCACCTGCCAGCGCAGGATGGCGGCCGCCTCTGCAAACTCCTGCGAATACAGCAGCGCGACAACGTAAACACCGTCAGAAAGGCCGGCCTGGCCAGCAGCAGCGCAACCTTGGTCTGCTGGTTCACCAGCCGGTTCACGGCCTGCGGGTCGTGAATCGCCGCTATGAGCCGCGGGTAGTAGTCCGTCCCCATCGCGCCCAGCACGAACCCCAGATAGGTCATGCTGATCAACCACACAGCCTGAAAATTCCCCAACATCTCCGGGCTTGCCTCGCGCTGGACCAACGTGCGGGCCAAGAGCTGCCCCAGGTTGAGGACCACCCCACTCAGCATGAAAGCAACGCCGAGCCGCAGCATCGTCCGCCACTGCGCCGCTAAGTGTGACAGCGGACTGGGTAACACAGGTAAGCGCCCGAGTTTCGAAGCGTACCAATACCCAAGTAGGAAGCTGGCTGCAGGGGCCGCCAGCACAAAAACCAAAATGCCCTGCTCGCCCCATTGCCCAATGGCAGCTACTGCTACCAGTGTGGAAAGCAGCGCCGAGCCAATCCTGATACGCCCCAAATCGCCGATTCGGCGCATGCCGTTCAGTAACGCGGTTTGCGAAGCAGCGGCCACCGTCAAGCCAACACCGAGCGCCAGCCAACCCACTTCGAGTCCGTGCGCACGATCGCCCAGCACACGCCAGGCCAACTCCTCGCGCAGCAGCCACACCAGCAGTACACCGAGCACGGCCAGTGCCAGCGTCAGCCAAAACAAGGCACGCCAGGTGGCGGCGACCGCCTGCTCCTCTCCGCTGGCGGCAGCCTCGGCGATCTGACGGGTGCGGACATTGGCCACGCCCAAACCAGCGATGCCGGATGCCGTTCCCAGGATGTTCTGCAGAAGTCCAATCAAGCCAATGCCTGACGGCCCCAGCAGCACCGCCGCGATCTTCATCCGCAGTAACCCCACCGCAATATTGATGACGCTGCCCCCGCCAACGATCGACGAGGAATGCAGGATGTGGCGATAAGAGTTGCCCATAATAATTTAGGTAATGGACCGTATGATTTTCGCAGGAACACCAGCGGCAACGACCGCAGGCGGAATATCAGAAACTACCACTGAAGAATTACCAATGACAGCACCCGCGCCAATCCGTACCCCTTTGAGAATACGGACATTTGCCCCAATGAAAACATTGTCTCCAACTACAACTGGCGCAGCCCATTCCGGTCTGGATATAGAACGCTCTGCAATCGCGAGACCATGGAAATCACTATCCAAATATTTCGACATTCGGGCCTATCAAACAATTCCTGCCAATACAGATCGAAGAGTGCTCCGCAATGCAGCGGAAATCATTATTGATCCAGGTTCCAGACCCAAAAGTGACCCTAGCACTGGGATTACGCGCTTCGATATAAGAATAGCCATCCAGGAACCCAGGCGAAGGAAAAAAGCCAATCCGAACATTCGGCTCAAAGCTGATGATGCCCGCACCAGCCACCTGCAAAGGCTGATTCAAAATCGGACGACCCAAAAATCGATTTGTCGATAAGAATAAATACCAGACAACTCTAATCTTCTGTACTATCAGAATCGCGATTAGCGCGAGCTTACGCCGAATTTTAAAAATCAACATTTCTTGACAGCCCCGACGATAGTCAGCGCATCCGAATCTGACAAATGCGGCCCGATTGGCAAGCTCAACACTTCAGCAGCCAGGCGCTCGGCGATGGGAAGCGTCCCCGGCGCAATCCCAAGACCGGCATAGGCTGCCTGCCCGTGCGGCGGGATAGGATAGTGGATCAACGTCTGGATACCCGCCTGCGCAAGCCGCTGCTGGAAGTCATCGCGGCGCGGATGCCGCACCACGAACAAGTGCCAAACGGGCTCCGCCCAATCTGGCACGTGGGGTAACCCCAAGCCGGAATTGCTCAACTCCCGCAGGTATAACGCAGCGAGTTTTCTACGCCGCTCGTTCCATTCGTCCAGATGGGTGAGCTTAACGCGCAGAATAGCGGCTTGAAGTGGGTCCAACCGGCTGTTCCAGCCTTGTAGTTCGTTGACGTATTTCACGCGGGAGCCGTAGTTACGCAGCACACGTATGCGATCCGCAAGCTCTGGGTCGTTCGTCGTGACCGCACCCGCATCGCCCATAGCACCGAGATTCTTGCCAGGGTAGAAACTCCAGGCTACTGCATCGCCATGCGCACCAATACGCTGGCCCTTGTAGCGCGCCCCATGCGCCTGTGCAGCATCCTCCAGCACACGCAACCCGTGGCGTTGCGCGATCGCAAGAATGGGGTCGAGGTCTACCGGCTGCCCGTATAAATGCACCGGCAAAATGACCTTGGTACGCGGAGTAATCGCGGCTTCGATCCGCTGCGGGTCGATATTGTAGGTAGCCAGATCTGGCTCCACCGGCACTGGCACTGCACCACACTGACTCACCGCCAGCCATGTGGCGATGTAGGTGTTGGAGGGAACGATGACTTCATCTCCAGGCCCGACCTCCATCGCCAGCAAAGCCAGGTGAAGTGCATCCAAACCATTGGCAACCCCGACGCAATGCTGCGCGCCACAATAGGCTGCATATTCAGCCTCAAACGCTTCGAGCTCTTGCCCGAGGATATACCAGCCGCTATCCAGCACGCGGGCCACAGCAGCATCGATCTCCGCTTTGAGCTCAAGATAAGCAGCACGCAAATCAAGAAAAGGAACTACGCTCATTTCAGCCCCAGAGCGGTAAGATAAGCGCCATAGTCACGGTAATAATCGCTCTCGTCATAAAAATCCGACGCCAGAACCGTACAGACTGCACCTGAGGAGAAGTTGTCTAGCTCTCGCCAGATCATGGGGCAGATGTAGAGCCCATAATATGATCGATTGAGATGGAAGCGTTTTTTCTGACTGCCATCATCGAGAATTACATCAAAACTGCCCGACATGGCAACAATAAACTGATGGAGTGCTTTGTGCGCATGCCCGCCACGCGCCGCACCGCCAGGGACATCGTAGAGATAATATACCCGGCGAATTTCAAACGGGATGTGCCGGTTTGCCTCGATGAAAGTCAAGTTACCACGGGGGTCACTAATCTTGGGCAGCTCAATGATGCGGCAGTGGCTAATTCGGCTCATGATAACTCCAGTTCATAAAAATCGTGCACGATCGCGCGGCCTCCGAAGCCTTCCTTCTGGAAGATCAGTCCTTCGTTGAGGTAGCGCCCCTCCTGCTCAGTGGAAATTCTAGAGGAGAATTGGTTCACAGCCATTCAACAATGATGGGTTCTGGCAAATATTTTCGATAGCGTTGCCGTGAAGCTGCAATTGCATCAGGTTCTATTCGGTAATAGTAATCAAGGGCGCTTTCTCCGACGCGAGTGGCACCAAAGCGTTCATGAAAACGCCAAACATGTTCATTAGCTTTGCGCACATCAAAATGCGCACGGGAAAACTCCAGAAAATCGAGTGCATACGCGTAGACCATGAGCGCAGATTCGATTGCAGCGTGTACCGGCGCCCCTGACTTGATAATCCAACTTCCCCAGCAAAAACTGTCTCCTTGTGCATCGTACAAGCGTACCGTACCGAGCGGTTCGCCATCTTTTGTGGCAATTATAAAATAAGCTTGATCCTGAGAGATCAAATATCGTTGGATCCATTCTTGCTGCTGCTTCAAATCGGGCGTTGTCACTGATAGATAGCGCGACTTTTGTTCATCCGTACGCAAGCCCAAAATGAAACCCGCATCATTTAGGGAGACATCACGGAACATGAGAGTCTTCCCGAGAATCTGACTCGCCTTTCGGATCGTCGGTGCTGGAGCGGGTTTCATACTCCTGCTCCACATAGCCAACAATCTGTGCCGGGTTGCCTACAACGATGGCCCCTGCAGGAACGGATCGGGTGACCACAGATCCTGCCCCTACCATCGCCTTCCTGCCAATGGTAACACCCGGCAAAATCACCGCCCCCCCCGATTGAAGCTCCCTCTTGAATAATCGTTTGGAGAAAGGCACTTGGATACACTTTGGAGCGAGGAAATTTGTCATTGGTAAACGTCACGTTTGGACCAATGAACACATCATCCTCCACGCGCAGGCCGTTCCAAAGCTGAACACCGTTTTTGATGGTGACGCGGTCACCAATAACCACATCATCCTCAATAAAAACATGGGAGCAAATATTACAGTCGCACCCAATCCTAGCTTTCGCCAAGACCACAACGAATTGCCAGATTGTGGTACTTTCACCAATCTGTGTTGACAGGACCTCTGCGGTGGGATGAATTCTCGGACTCATAGGCTCTAGCTGATAGATTGACTAGTATGCGCTGCCAAGACTCATGTGCAATTCGCTGGTCATTGCACCACCATCCCTCGCTCGTGAAGCATGCGTAGAACAGCACTTACAGACTCTTCTAGCGTCAGACATTCTGTATTGACCACCAGCTCGGGTTTCAGCGGCGCTTCATAGGCCGAGTCGATGCCGGTGTAGTTCTTGATTTGTCCAGCTCGGGCCTTTTTGTAGAGGCCTTTGACATCACGCGCTTCGCAAGCTTCCAAGCTGACCTGGCAATAGATTTCCAGAAAATCACCGTACGGCATCCGGTTGCGGACAGCCTCGCGATCGGCCCGGAAGGGGCTGATGAAGGCAGTCATGACAATCAACCCCACTTCCATCATTAACTTGGCGACTTCACCGATACGGCGGATATTTTCCTTTCGGCCAACTTCGCTGAAATCCAGGTCGGAGCAGAGGCCGTGTCGGACGTTGTCTCCATCCAGAACGAAGGTGCGGCAGCCGAGCCGATGTAATCGTTCCTCGACCGTGTGGGCGAGCCTCGATTTGCCCGCGCCAGACAAACCGGTAAACCAGAGCACATAGGATTTGTGCCCGTTCAGCTGTTCGCGGCGGGCGCGGGTCACTGTGGACTGGTGCCAGAGGATGTTTTCAGGGGTGTTGCTCACGGTCTGGATCAAAAAGTTGGCGCTCATGGAACGGGCTTCGATGACTAGGGATGCCTATGAGCCTTAACAAGAGCGGCTCCCAAATTCTCACTTGCTTGCTCGCCCCCTGCCGCAAGGCACGAAATATCGACTACCTTCCCTGGGGATGCATCTGGTTTTGTGGACTCAACCAAGATCTCAGTTTTTTATCATATCCCCTGGCTTATCAATTCAGCAAGTTCCCGGATGACAAGTCGGGGCTGGTGCTAATGTCTACCAGAGGAGTAAGGGACAAGTTGCAGGACTCAAGGGAATCGCCTGCAAGCCAGAGAAGTTGGCCAAAGTTCTCATCTTTTGGTCAATGCATTTAGAATCCAGTACACTGACTGGCATCAAGCTCCTTTTGTACCAAGGTCATGACTCAAGCAGCGTGGTTAGAACTGGTCAAATCAGTGAGTGAGCAAGGCGTCCGGTTGCCCGTCAGCGGACTGAAAGTTGGCCGTGCCCCCGATAATGATATTGTCCTCAATGATATTTCCGTGTCTCGCCACCACGCTTTCTTTGAGTGGCGGGAAGGGCAAGTGCACCTAGTCGATCTCGGCAGTAAGGCGGGTACCCATCTCAATGGCCAAGCAGTTGTGCCCAATACCCCCATTCCCCTCGAGGATGGTGACTTGATTACGCTGGGCAACTCTGCCGTGCGCTTTCGCCTCATCTGGCAGTACCACAACTATCAACCCGGTGCTACCGAGGTCAGCAAAGATGCTGCAGTCCCTGTGATTGAAGTGTGCACCAAAACATGGCGACAACGTTGGGGGCTACAGGAGCAAACAGCACTTTTGGGAACTCACCCCGCCTGCGATGTGGTGGTGGATACTCCTGAACTGTTACCCTGCCACTTGAAATTACGGTTTGCGGAGCAGCATTTGCAGGTGGTGGATCTCAGTGACCCGCAACCAGCAATGAATGTGCATTTGGGGATAGGGGAGAGTTATGCCCTGACGGAATTTGTCAGGCTGACCTATGTGGGGCAGCAGTTGCCTGATCGCATTGACAAGGAGCGCCATGCCCTTGTTTTTAGCCCAGCGACGGAGTTGGGTTTGACCGGCACGGCAACGGTACTCGCCGTTCCTGAGGCAGATGCCCCACCCAGTGTCCCTGTGAAGACGATTTCGCTGGTGGGATACAACACGTTCACGATTGGCCGCGATCCAAACAATGATCTGGTGATTGGGCATCCAACGGTGTCCCGTCACCATGCCAAAATTGAGCGCCGCAATGGAGATTTCCTACTCACGGATTTGGGGTCTAGCAATGGCACGTTTGTCAATGGCCGTGAGGTCGAGGAACCGACACTGCTGCGGGTGGGGGACAGTATTCGCATTGGTAGCGATCGCCTCGTTCTCAATGTCGATGAAACCCTGACCCAATATGCCGAATCGGGTCACATGCGCCTCGATGCCATCAACCTCAGGAAGCTGGTGGGCAAGGGAACGCAAATTCTCCACGATATTTCCCTATCCATCATGCCTAAGGAGTTTGTGGCCATCTTGGGGCCTAGTGGTAGTGGTAAGTCAACGCTCCTGGATGCCCTCAATGGACTGCGGCCAGCAACAACGGGGACCGTACTGGTCAATGGCACAAATTTCTACCGCAACTATCAGGCCTTTCAAGCACAATTGGGCTATGTACCGCAGAAAAATATCATTCACGAGGAACTGACGATCGCCCAAGCCTTGGAATATGCAGCAAAGCTACGGATGCCCCCCGATACCACTGCAGCGGAACGCCAACAGCGGGTAACAGAGGTGTTAACGGAATTGGGACTGAACCACCGTCGCGATGTGCCCATTGCGCGTCTGAGTGGCGGTCAGCAGCGGCGGGTGTGTATTGGTGCAGAACTGCTCACGCAGCCCAGTCTGTTCTTCCTCGATGAGGCGACCTCTGGTTTGGATCCGGGCACTGAGGCGGACCTGATGTTTTTGCTGCGGCAGTTGGCGGATCAGGGGCGAACGATCCTCATCATTACCCATGCCACCCAAAACATCCGGGAGTGTGATCTGGTGATCTATTTGGCGGAGGGCGGACGGCTCGCCTACTTTGGCCCCCCTAATCAACTGCTGCCCTATTTCCGCGCTACCTTTGGCGATCGCCTGAGTGGCATCAAGCTCGAGGATTTCTCTGGCATCTACCGTGCCTTAGACAAGGAGAAAAACCCCCATGCCCCCACCTCAGAAGAGCTAGAGCAGGCCTACCGGCGATCGCGCCTCTATCAGGAATACGTCGTTGGCCGACAGCAGATGCTCGTTCACCTGCCCGATGAAAGTCAACAGGGCACCAAGGGCAAGTCCCGTCGCAGCAGTGAACCGAAATCTAAAATCTCCCCTTGGCAACAATTTCTCATTCTCACTCAGCGCAACCTCACCCTCCTCAGTCAAGATCGCATCCACCTGCTGCTGACCCTCTTAATTGCTCCTTTGCTCGGTAGTCTGAGTTTTGTCTCTTGGCGGCGGGATGTCTTTAATCCCGAAACGGGGAATGGGGGTCAAGCCCTGACGATGATTTTTGTCACCAGTCTAATTGCAGTGATGATTGGTGCGATGACGACAATGCGAGAATTGGTCAAGGAAGTGGAGGTTTATCAGCGGGAACGGATGATTGGCCTGCGGCTGTTGCCCTACCTTGGTTCCAAGGGGGCGATCGCCCTTGGTCTTGCCCTTTATCAAGCGGCCACCTACCTGGCGGTAACAAAACTAGCGGTGGATTTACCGGGAGATTGGGGGGTCACCTTTGCCATGTACATCACCCTCGCCCTTGCCATTTTTGGCGGTATGGCGATGGGCCTTTTGGTCTCTGCCCTTGCCCCTAGCCAGAACATCGTGCCCCTGCTGGTGCTGATGTTTTTAGTGCCACAAATTATCTTTAGTGGCGGTATTCAGCCCGTTTCTTCCTTTGGGTTGCCGGGGCAGATGATGAGCCATCTGACGGTGATTAAATGGCCCTTTGAGGCGATGGTAAAGCTCACGGGTATGGGGGATGACATTGCCAATGACCCCTGTTGGCGGGAGCCAGAGGAAGAGCGGCAAAACATGACCGAACAAATGCAGCGGGACTTTTGTCTTTGCTATGGCCCGGGCCTCTTTCAAACCTGCAACTTCCCCGGAATTCGCTCCAAATACGTACCCGCAGTGGATGAACCCGCACCGCCGCAGCCAGAGCCTCCCGGGGATCCCCCCACTGATCCGGCGGCGCTCCAGGACTACCTGCGACGGCTGCAAGCCTATCAGGCGGCAATGGACCAGTGGGAAGTAAAATACTCCGAGTGGAATCGCCAGCGCAGTCGTGCCATCAATGAAGCGCAGGGCACTATCAGTCGCTTCCAGCGGGATCAAGGGTATATGTTTACCGTGGATGTGCAACGCCATTGGCGCAATCAAAGCCTTCTCATCTTGGCAATGCTAGTGGCTTTACCCTTCTGTCAAAAACGCCGCGACTTTGGCCGCTGAGATCCTGCGAGCTTTTAGGCCAAATTTTTTTAGTGATTTTTTAATCAATAATGGATAAAGTCACCCGCCGCCGTTGTGTCTTGACAATCCTATGTCTGCCCCCCATCTGCTGCTGATTGATGGTCATTCCTTGGCCTTTCGTGCCTACTACGCCTTTAGCAAGGGGCGAGACGGGGGCTTGCGCACCTCTACGGGGATTCCGACCAGTGTGTGCTTTGGCTTTCTCAAGAGCCTCCTAGAGATTCTGGAGCAGCAGCAATCCGACCATGTAGCCATTGCCTTTGACTTGGGAGAACCGACATTTCGCCACGCCGCCGATGAAAACTACAAAGCAGGTCGGGCTGAAACTCCGCAGGACTTTATTACCGATATTGCCAATTTGCAAGCGCTGCTGCGGGCCCTGCGTTTGCCCCTATTGAGTCAGCCGGGCTATGAAGCGGATGATGTGATTGGTACGGTGGCGCACTGCTGGCGATCCCAGGGGTGGCCGGTGTCCATTGTCAGTGGCGATCGCGACCTCTTTCAATTAATTGATCGCGAGGGTCAAGTCCAGGTTTTGTATCTAGGGAGTACCCTTGGCCAGCGCAAACAGGGTCTGGAGGCCTTTGATGCCCTCAAGGTTAAGGAAACAATGGGGGTTTGGCCAGAGCAAATTGTGGACTACAAAGCCCTCTGTGGCGATGCCAGCGATCGCATTCCCGGTATTAAGGGGATTGGCCCAAAAACCGCTGTGCAATTACTGAGTCAATACCCTACCCTGGAGGACATTTACGCCCACATCCATGAGATCAGGCCGCCAAGCCTGAGAACCAAGCTGATCAATGGGGAGGCCGATGCCCGCCATTCCCGTACGTTGGCCCAAATTGTCCACGATGTCCCCTTGGAACTCCCCCTAGAGGAACTACATCTCAGTCCCTTTGACTGGCCAACGCTGGATCACCTATTAGATCAGTTGGAGTTTCGTGCCCTGCGGCTGCAACTTCAGGACTGGCACCTCCGCTTAGGGGGCATCCTCCCCGATCTAGAGACTGACTCAGAGGAAACGTGGTTTTTTGCCCCCACGGATACCCCCCCTCCCTTGAATGTGCAACTCATTGAAACGCCAGAGCAACTGCAATGGCTGATGAGCCAGCTAGAAACCTGTACAGATGCAAACCATCCCGTGGCTTGGGACACGGAAACAACGGCCTTGAACCCCCGCGATGCTGCTTTGGTGGGCCTGGGTTGCTGTTGGGGAGCCGCTCCTGATCAGGTGGCCTATCTGCCCTTGGGACACAAAGAGGGCCAGAACCTCCCCCTGGAGGAGACCCTCGCTGCTTTGCGACCAATTCTTGAGGGCGATCGCTACCCCAAAGTCTTGCAAAATGCCAAATTTGACCGCTTGGTGTTGCGCTTTCAGGGGATTCAATTACGGGGGGTAGTATTTGACACAATGCTGGCTAGCTATGTGATTAACCCGGAAGCCAGCCACAACCTTAAGGATCTGTGTCAACGCTATCTGCCCCTGCAAGCCCAAAGCTACCGCACTCTTGTCGGCAAAGACCAAACCCTTGCGGATCTGTCACCGGCCACGGTGGCCCAGTACTGTGGCCTCGATGTTCATACCACCTATCTTCTCAAGGAGAAACTAGAGGCAGACCTGACCCCCCGCTTGCGGCAACTGCTCCTAGAGGTGGAATTACCCCTCGAACCCATTCTGGCGGAAATGGAAGCTACGGGCATTCGCATTGACAGTGACTATTTGCGGCAACTCTCCCAAGAACTCGAACAGCAACTGGCGGCCCTGCAACAACAGGCTTGGGATGCCGTGGGACAACCCTTTAACTTGGCCTCCCCCAAGCAACTGAGTGAACTGCTCTTTGGCACCTTGGGGCTGGATACGAAAAAGACCCATAAAACGAAATTGGGCTATTCCACCGATGCCGCAACCCTTGAAAAACTGCGGGGAGATCATCCCGTGATTGACCTCATTTTGAGCCATCGCACCCTCGCGAAGCTCAAATCCACCTATGTTGACGTGTTGCCCACCCTGGTGCGTCCAGACACAGGCCGCGTTCATACTGAATTTAACCAAGCGGTGACTGCCACCGGTCGCCTCTCGTCCTCGAGCCCCAATCTGCAAAATATCCCCATTCGCACCGAGTTTAGTCGGCAAATTCGGCGCGCCTTTATTCCAGAGGCGGGCTGGCTGCTGGTGGCAGCGGACTATTCCCAAATTGAGTTGCGTATCCTCGCCCACCTGAGTCAAGAGCCTGCCCTGCTGGCGGCCTACCAAGAGGGGGCGGACGTCCATCGCCTCACGGCGCAGTTTCTCTTAGAAAAAACCGATATTAGTTCCAGTGAGCGTCGCCTGGGCAAAATGATTAACTTTGGCGTCATTTACGGGATGGGCCCCCAGCGGTTTGCCCGCGAGGCGGGCGTGAGTGTAGCTGAGGCTAAGGTGTTTATTCAGCGGTTTTACAATCGCTATCCACGGGTCTTTGACTACCTGCGGCAAATGGAACGGCTTGCCCTCAGCCAAGGCTATGTGGAAACTATTTTGGGACGGCGGCGCTACTTTGCATTTGAGAGTCGCGAATTACAATCCCTGCGGGGTAAGCCCCTGGACGTCTTAGCCGATGTCGATCCCAGTAAACTAAAGATGAGCAATTACGAGCGGGGACTCCTGCGGGCGGCAGCCAATGCCCCGATTCAAGGTTCCAGTGCCGATATTATCAAGTGTGCAATGGTGAAGCTGGCACCCCTGTTGCCGCCAGAAAAGGCTCGCCTGCTGCTGCAAGTTCACGATGAATTGGTGTTGGAGATGACCCCTGAGGCGTGGGAACACCTGCAAACCACCATTCCCGAAGTGATGAGTACAGCGGTGCCCCTGAGTGTGCCCCTTGCGGTGGATATTTACGCGGCGGCCAACTGGCTGGAGGCCAATTAGGTTTGTTGATGCGGCAGCAACACTCCTGGCAAGTGTCCTGTTGGCCAATTCTTCTCTGGCTTCTTGTGGGGGCGATCGCCCTCTGTTGGCCTGCCGATGCCCAAACCCTTCGCCCCTACATTGACCGTGCCATGGATCAAATGAGTGAATTCTATCTTGACAATGGAATGCACTTCATTGTCATGGAGCAGCACCAAGCCCCGATTGTGTCATTTCTCACCTATGTGGATGTGGGGGGCGTCGATGAACCCGAAGGCCAAACGGGTGTCGCCCACTATCTCGAACACTTGGCCTTTAAGGGGACCCGCCGGATCGGCACAACGGATTATGCTGCCGAAAAAGAGAAACTTGCCCAACTGGATCGCCTCTTTGAGCAACTGCAAGCGGCAACCGATGAGGGGCAACGTCAGGCATTGATCACAGAATTTGCGGCTGTGCAGCAGGCGGCCGATCGCTATGTCATTCGCAATCAATATGGCCAAATTGTTCAACAGGCTGGGGGAGTCGGTCTCAATGCCACCACCTCCGCCGATGCCACCCGTTACTTTTACAGTTTTCCCGCCAACAAATTAGAACTGTGGATGTCCCTAGAGTCAGAACGCTTTTTGGAGCCCGTCTTTCGCGACTTCTATCAGGAAAAAGCAGTCATCCTTGAGGAGCGGCGACTGCGCACAGAAAATTCCCCCTCAGGGCAACTTTTTGAGGCTTTTTTGGCCACGACCTTTCGCGAGCATCCCTACCGCCGACCCGTCATTGGCTACCGTGAGGACATTCAGAACCTGCGCCGCGCCGATGTGGAGGAGTTCTTTCGCCAGTACTACACGCCCGAGAAAATGACAATGGTGCTGGTGGGAGACGTAGATCCTCAACAGGTTAAGGAATTAGCCACGGTTTATTTTGGTCGCTATCCCAGGGGCAGGGGCAAGACCACAACCATCCCCCCCGAACCCCCGCCAACCGCCCCTCGCCAAATCACCCTCGAATTGGCAAGCCAGCCCCTCTACATCGAAGCCTATCCCTGTCCGCCCCTGCGGGAACCTGCCTATCTGACCTATGAAATTTTGGCTCGCCTCCTCACTGGCGGTCGTACCTCCCGTCTCTACCGTTCCCTGGTTCTTGAGCAAAAACTTGCCCTCAATGTGCAAGCCTACGTGGGGTTTCCGGGTAATAAATACCCCAATCGCTTTCTCATCTATGGGGCACCAGCTCCGGGGCAAACAACCGCTGCCCTTGCCGCAGGCATTGCCCAGGAACTCAAGGCACTGCAAACGACTCCAGTGACCCCAGCAGAATTGGAGCGGGTGAAAACCCAACTGCGGATGGAGCTGCTGCAAAACCTGATGTCCAATGAGGGCATGGCCAAACTCTTGGCGGAGTATGCCGTAAAGGGGGGCGGCTGGCAACAACTCTTTGCTCGCCTAGAGGCGATTAATGACATTACCCCCGCCGATATTCAGCGGCTGGCTCAATCCCTGAAACCCGAGCAGCGAACTGTGGCGCAGATTCAAACCCGCCCATGAAATCCCTTTGGCAGGAATGGCTGGGGGCGATCGCCTTCTACACCTGTTTGCCCATCTCCCCTCGCTGGCCAATTCAATTGGCGGGGGCAGCTAAGTGGTGTCCTTGGGTGGGGCTGGTGCTGGGGGGAATGCTCTGGGGAGTGCAGTGGCTACTGGATTTTTTGCAGGTTCCCTCCCCAGTGGCGAGTGCGGTGCTGGTTGCCCTTTGGTTGGCACTGACGGGCGGATTGCACTTGGATGGTGCAATGGACACTGCCGATGGTCTAGCTGTCAGGGATCAACAACGGCGTCTTGAGGTGATGGCAGATAGTCGAGCAGGGGCCTTTGGCGTCATGGCCGCAATGGTGATCCTGCTTTTAAAAGTCACAAGCTTAAGCAGTCTGGAAAAGGGCAGCGTTTTGGTTTGGGTATTGGTGCTGGGGCGCCTCGCTCAAGTGTGGGCGATCGCCCGCTATCCCTATTTGAAACCCCAGGGCACGGGTCAGATCCATAAAACCAGTGGTGTCTTTCCCCGCGATTTTTGGCCGAGTGGTTTACTGGTGCTCCTACTCAGCTTCCTGCTGCCGCTCCCCCTTGGGCAATTGCTTTTTGGCCTGCTTTTAATTCTCTTGATCCCTGCATGGTTTCAGTCGCAGTTGGGGGGTCACACGGGGGATAGCTACGGTGCAGTTGTGGAGTGGACAGAGGCTTTGCTGCTGGTTGCCTTTACGGTTGGATCAGCCAGTTGATCGGGGAGTGCCACAGCTACGGTGATGATGCCCAAAACCTTGTATCCCGCATTGCGTAAGACGGTGGCGGCACTGCGGGCCGTTGTCCCCGTTGTATAGATGTCATCGCACAGCAGTAGCCAGCGTTGTCGCTCCAGACCGTGCCCAAGGCAAAAGGCATTGGCTAGATTGGCCTGACGTTCTTTAAGGGATAGCTGAAACAGGGCCTCCGTTGGCCGTTGGCGGATGAGCCCCGCCGCCGCCAGGGGGAGTTCTAGGGTACGGCAAAAGCCCTTGGCAATGAGCGCTGCTTGGTTAAAGCCGCGGCTTTTCAATTTATCGCGATGGAGGGGAATGGGTACAATCTGCAAGGGCAGATGTTCAGCTACCTTGGCCTCAAACCAGCTTAGGGCCAACCATTGGCCAAAGAAGTCCCCCAGTTCCGGCTGGTTGTTGTATTTCATGGTGGCGATCGCCCGCTTTAGGTCTTGCTGATAGTAACCCCAAGGAAAGAGGGGAAGACTGCCCCGCCAGTAGCGTTGCCGTTGGCGCACTTCCCACGCCCTCAGGCGCTGCTGACACCCCTGACAAAGGACTTGAGAACTGAGGCGACCACAGCAGGGACAGGGCTGCTGAAACAGAAAGCGGCTGAGGGATCGCCACACCAGCGCACCCCCTAGGGACTAACAGTAAGCACTAATATCCTCATGGCACTCATCCGCCAAGTAGCAAAGGGCACGGTAGCGCAAGAGCATTAGTTCCTCATAGAGGGGATTGAGGTGGCACAAGGGTGGGATGTGAATGTGCCATTGGGCAACCACAATATCGCGTTCAAAGGGACACTGGGCCGGGATCAAGCGGCACAGACGATGGGCAAGCTGGCGATCGCGCACTTCCAGATGCTCTAGCCACTGCCGTACCGGCCACAGGATGCTGCGGAGCAGACGTTGCCCCAACCTAAAAATCATCATCAACTGAACACCTCAACTCAATCATTGAAGTTAGCAGCGAAACATCCCCTTCCTTACCCTCCTAAGAAGGCAATGGCAATCACTTAAAACCCTGTCTTCCGAAGGGTAAATTTATCGCCGCATTCTATCGCACAAAGGTTATTCTGATTCCCTTAGGATCGCCCTTAGCGAGGCGCGACATCCTAGAAAAATCTCAATGAAAATGGCATCACGATAGATAATCTCCTTCCTTCAGAGAGATTTAGTAGTCGTGGATACATTGTTGACTTTAATGATGAGCCTGTATCCATCCCTATTTTAGTGATTCCTAGTAAAGTCGACGATGGGGTTTCCCGAAAAGTTGCTCCTACAGCTACTGAAGTCCTTAGCGGTCACTTCAGAAATACACCCTTGGCATCCAAGGAAGGAGGGGGCATGATCCCAACGCCGATGAATGTTTTCTTGGAGAATAATCAAAGCTCAGTAGCACAGGTCCCCCCTCCTAAGCTAATCTGCAATTAGAGTCTGGCATTGGGGAGCACTGGTATGTTTAAGAACATATTGATTCCAACGGATCTCCATGATGGCCTCCCCAAACTCACCCACTACCTTGAGGCACTGCGAACCGCAGGTGCCCGCAAATTAATCTTTCTGCATGCCCGCCCCATCAACGAGGATGGGGATAAGCCTCGACTGCGGGAGGAAAAGCTGCAACAGGCGCGGGAGCGACTCAAAATTGACCCGACCACTGTGCCAGCGGATCTTAAAGCAGAGGTGATCATTGAAAACCGCCGCCCTGCCGATGCCATTCTGGACACCGTTGAAAAACATCAAATTGACTTGGTACTGGCTAGCCGTCCCCTCCGCAATCTATTGGATGAGAAACTCTTTGGCAGTACCACCATTGAAGTATTGCAACGGATTAAAGTCCCGGTCATGATTATGCGCCCGCACCTGTTGTGGGTGATGACCACTGCAGAACTGAATCTGCGCTGTCAAAATCTGTTTCGTCATCTCCTTGTTCCCTACGACCACAGCCCCTCAGCTCAGCACCTCGTCCAACAACTGCGGCAGGGTGCCCAACAGCCAGATCAAACGAGCATTGCTTCCCTAACGTTTTGCTGGATTATTAGTGATGCGGGTCAAAGGGAGCTGGGGATTGCTGAGGAACGCCCCAAAGCGGAAAAAATCCTGGCCCAGCTGAAGCAGGAATTCACTGGCTACGGCCTGAGGGTTGAAACAGAGATTCGCTTTGGCAATCCGGTTGTGGAAGCCCAGTTGGCAGCTAACTATCGCGACATCTATGGAATTGCGGTTTCCTCTAGTTCCGTTGGTAAGATTTGGGAATTATCAATCCCCAGCTTTGCCGGGGAAATCATTCGCCGTTGCGTCTTTCCTGTGATCTACTTTCCCCCCGCTGGTCGCTAACTGATTAAAGAATGGGGCAGCAAAACTACCCCAAGGGGTTGAATCGGGAGCCAAGACCTAGCTAATTGTCACTTCACGGGGTTCCTCAGGAGCGGCAGCCTTTGCTGCTTTTTGCTCCATCATTTCTGAGCGGGCTTCGGCAACCAAGTCCTGGAAAGACTCACTGGCTTCGGCGATCGCCGTCTGGGCTTTTTCATAGGCTTCAAACGCCCACATCAAACCTGATTTTGCCGCATTGCGAGCTTGCTCTGCCAAGTTGTGACCCGTCATTGAGTCCACAGCACCCACAACAGGAGCAACAGCAACAGCACCAACCCCAAGGGCAAGCACGGCGAGGGGTTCTAAACCAAGTAACAGGGCTTCAAACTCCATTCTGCGGCATCCTCCAAAGGAAAAGCAATGATGAGTACATCGCACCTATGATAGCAAAGGTGCAGGCAGGGCCATGTTCCTACTCGCTTAATCGCTCCACTAAAAATCCTATGCAGGGCTGAGCCAAAAGATTAGGAGAGCTTGAGGGCAGTACTGGGAACATCGTCCCAAGAGGCCACCGTACGCAAGCGCACTTGCCAACCGGCAGCTTTTTGTTCTGTTGTCAAGTTTTTCTCAAAGGACTGCACACACTCTTTCGCCTGTGCTTCATTACAACAGGCAATACAGGCATAAAGCAAGCCAGAAGGATCAATTTGCTCGCTCACCCAAATCGTCATCATCGCTCACTCCTTGGTGCACTTTGCCGATTTCACAGAACTATCTACAGCCTAGGCGAAATACAGCGAGATCGTCAGCCTTTCTTAACAGCACTTTAATAAAGCTGCCAATGCTGCCAGTAGTTGCTCAATGTGCCCAGGGGTGTGATCGGCTCTTAGGGTGATGCGCAGGCGACTAAAGGGCACAGTCGGTGGCCGTACCGCCGCCACCCAACATCCCGCCTCTTGTAATTCCTGACCCCATTGGAGGACGGTGGCTGGATCGGGAGCAGGGAGGCAAAAGATGGGGGTCGGTAGGGGACGGGGCAAAACCGGGCAGCCCAATGCTTGCAGTCCTTTTTCTAGTTGTTGAATGCGGTCCCCTAGGGCTTGGCGCAGGGAAGGATCTGTTTGGAGTTGCTCAAGGGCAGCAAGGGCAGCAGCAGCGTCCGCCGGTGAAAGGCCAGTGCTATAGATCCATGTGCTGGCACGGTGTTGCAGATAGGTGATCAGGGCTTGGCAGCCGGCAATGTATCCCCCTAAACTGCCAAGGGCTTTGCTGAGGGTACCCATTTGAATGATGGTCGGGCTAGATTGCCCCAAGGCGGCTAAGGTACCAGCACCATTGGTTCCCAACACCCCTGTGCCGTGGGCATCGTCCACTAGCACCATTGCTGTATAGGCCTCGGCTAGCGCTAGTATCTTCGCTAGGGGGGCAACATCCCCATCCATACTGAAGACACCATCGGTGAGGATGAGACAACGGCGGTATTGGGAGCGATGGGTCTCTAGGAGTTGAGCAAGGGCGGCGACATTGTTATGGGGGTATTCATAGAAGGTAGCGTGACTGAGGCGGGCGCCTTTTTTGAGACAGGCATGGTTGTAGGCATCCCCAAGCACCAAGTCCCGTTGATCCACAAGGGCAGCAATGGTGCCAAGATTGGCCGCCGTACCGGAACTGAAGACCAAGGCAGCTTCTGTACCTTTCCACTGGGCGATCGCCCGCTCGAGTTGTGCATGGAGGTGACGCTGACCACTGAGCAGGCGAGAGCCTGTGGCTCCGGTTCCCCACTGTTGAATGGCTGCAATGGCGGCGGCTTTCACCTGCGGGTGGTTGGCCAGACCTAGATAGTCATTGCTGCAAAAGTTAATCAATGGACGGGGCGGCTCTCCCACACTCACTACTGCCGCCGGTGTGCCACTGAGAAGGGGCTGGCGATACCAATGGGCACGGTGCAGGGCATCTAGGGCAGGGTCTAGCCAGTCAAAGGGATCACGCATTCGAGAATATTTGAGGGAGAGTTGACAAAGTCTAAACCAAGCGGTGGTCTAAACCAATACGTGGCGGGGCGATCGCGGGGGACGGAGTTTATTACCATTCTGTTGGTAGCGTCCATTCAATGGCTCAAGGTGCAGCCGATAACCAACGTTGCGCACGGTTTGAATCAAACGCGGCTGCTGCGGATCCACTTCGATTTTCTTACGCAAAGATAAAATATGTGTATCGACGGTGCGCGGGTTATCAATGTTCTCTGGCCAAGCCCGTCGCAGCAACTCCTGACGACTCAAAGGGGTGCCCCCCATTTGGGTGAGGACATAGAGCAAGCTAAATTCCTGCGGTGTTAAGTCCACTGGGACATTGCGTACTACCACTCGCCGCTGCACCAAATCTATTTGTAACTCACCTAGGTTCAAGATACTGGGTAAACAGGCGCGTGCTCGCCGTGCCAAGGCCTCGACGCGGGCAAGAAACTCCTGCATTCCAAAGGGCTTGGCCAAATAATCATCGGCCCCTGCCCGCAGCGCCGTCACCACATCCGCTTCATCCTCACGGGCGGAAAGGACTAAGATCAGAACGGGGCTTTGATGGTGGAGCCAGCGGCATAATTCCAAGCCATTCCCCTCATTTGAGTCTAGATCGAGAACGACCAAATCGGGATGCCGCAGTTGAAACACCTCCTGTCCCTGTTGACAGCCACTGGCAAGATGAACAATGTGCCCCACTTGTTGCAGGTGCCAACCAAGGAGGGAACGCAGGTGGGGGTTACTTTCAATAATTTCAATGTGCATCAACATGAATAGATCCGCACAACGGGATGTCGTTCTACATTTTTGGGAGAGTTTGGCAGAAGGTGGAACAGAATGGCAGTATCTGAATCAATTGGATGCTAATCTAGCAAATCTAATACCTATCATTTCGTAACGAATAATACTTTAGGGTTTTTTCTTGTTCCCGCCATAGAAAATTCTTACCCCTCCTCTGGTGACAAAATTCTAGTGACAATTCTAGTGACAAAATGGAAGTGGGGTTTCTCAACAAGGGATATGGCTGTGCCCATTCTCAGCCTCCTAGGGGCTGATGGTTCACGACAGCAAATTCAACTGGGGCGCGATCGCCTGATCATTGGTACTGACCCCCAAAGCCAAGTGATTCTCGTCGGCGAGGGGATTTCCCGCCACCATGCCTTGATTCTTGCCACCGAAACGGGCTACCAAGTGGTGGATCTCGGGAGCGCCAGCGGCACTTTTTTGAATGGCACGAAGCTGCAGCCACGTACCCCTGTGGTTCTCAAGGCGGGCGATCGCCTAAAAATTGGTGACTTTGAAGCCATTTTCGATCCAGATGGCAGGGCAACAACGGCACTGCCGGGTACAGTGGTGATGGGGGCTGCAAGTACGCCAATTTTACAGGTGGCGACGCCTCACTGGTTGCAGGAGTTTCCGCTGCTCAAGGAGGAACTGATTCTCGGTCGGGATCCGAAGGCGGACATTATCCTTGACCATCCCTTTGTGTCCTTTCACCATGCCAAGCTGGTGCGATCGGGAGATCACTACAAAATCATTGACTTGGGCAGCAAGAATGGCCTTCACTGGCGCGGCACAACGATTAGCGAACATATCTTGGCACCGGGAGATGTCATTCATGTGGGGGAATCTCTGCGCCTCACATATCTGTTGATGCCGGCCACCCAGGTTGTTGAGCAAACTCGCCCCCTCCAACTGCGCGATCGCCAGCAGGTTCGGATTGGCCGCGATCCCAGCAATGATATGGTGCTGGATCATCCCGTTGTCTCACGGTTCCACGCTCGCCTCTATCTGCAAGAAGGACAGTGGTACCTCGTCGATCTTGAGTCCGCCAATGGCACCTTTGTCAACAATCGGCGCCTTGAACCCCGCAAACCTGTAGTCTTGCCAACGGGCGCCCTGGTGCGCATTGGTCCCTACAGTTCTGTTTTTACCCCCGACGAAACCATTGTTCCCCACAATGACAGTGGTAACCTGCGCCTCGATGCTATCCACCTCAGCAAAACCACTGCTAAGGGGGCGAAGCTCCTTCAAGATATTTCTCTGTCAATTTTGCCCCGCGAGTTTGTGGCAATTGTTGGTGGCAGTGGTGCCGGTAAATCAACGCTGCTCGATGCCCTCAGTGGTTTCCGTCCTGCCACGAGGGGCACGGTACTGGTCAATGGCTACGATCTGTACCGCTCCTTTGGAACATACCGCACCCAGATTGGCTATGTGCCTCAGGATGACATTATCCACCGAGAGTTAACGGTGGCTCAAGCCCTAGATTATGCAGCACGACTGCGCCTACCCGCTGATTTTACTGATCAAGAGCGACAGGAACAGGTGAACCAGGTGCTGGCGGAGTTGGAGTTGACAGCGCAGCGGCATGTCCTTGTCAAGGAACTGAGTGGTGGTCAGCGCAAGCGGGTGTCGATTGGTGTGGAATTGCTCACCCGCCCCAGTTTGTTTTTCTTGGATGAGGCCACGTCTGGCTTGGATCCGGGCACGGAAACCCAAATGATGCGGCTGTTGCGCCAGTTGGCGGATCAGGGGCGAACGATTTTACTCATTACCCATGCCACTAAGAATGTGATGCTCTGCGATTTGGTCGTGTTTTTGGCGCGGGGCGGCCACCTTGCCTATTTTGGGCCGCCGGATCAAGCCCTCAGCTATTTTGATGTTCAAGATTTTGATGAAATTTACCTCAAGATTGAGAGCGAACCGAATCCAGCCCTATGGCAGCAACGCTATTGCCAGTCTCATCTGTATCAAACCTATGTGGTGGAGCGACAGCGTCCCCTCAATGTGGATACAGAGGCCACGCGACAGGTCCAACCCCAACGTCAAAAAGCAACGATTCCCCGAGTGGCACCATGGCGGCAGTGGTGGATTCTCATCCAGCGAAACTTGGCCATTTTGCGCCAGGATCGGGCGGCCCTCATTCTCATGCTCTCTTTGGCGCCGATTTTGGCAGCCTTGGATTTTGTCCTCTGGAAGCCAACGATTCTTGATCCAGATCAGGGGGATGCCGGGCAGGCATTTACGATGGCCTTTGTCACGGTGCTCATCGCCGTGATGGTGGGCAGCCTAGCCACGATGCGCGAAATTGTTAAGGAACTGGAGATCTATCGCCGTGAGCGGATGGTGGGGTTGGGGCTGTGGCCCTATATTTTTTCAAAGCTTGGCCCAGCAGTGGTTCTGGCACTATACCAAGCCGCCATTTTTTTGGGGATGAAGTTTTTGGCAATCCATCTTAGCCTCGGTATTGGGGCGATCGCTGGCCTTTACTTGACACTATTTCTCGTGACCTTTGGTGGCATGGTCATGGGGTTGCTGGTTTCTGCCCTCTCCCCCACTCAGACGGTGGCTCCTCTACTGACAATTCTTTTTTTGGTGCCGCAGATTACCTTTGCCGGTGCCATTATTCCCCTCAAGGATCTAGGGCCAGTGGGCAATTGGATCAGCGATGTCACCTTGACCCGCTGGAGCTATGCCAATGTCGTTTCCCTCTTGGGCTTTGGTCAGGATGTGGCCCAAGATCCCTGCTGGCAGCAACCAAAGTCACTACGGGAGAAGCTCAGTCCTGAAGCGTTGGCCCAGTGTCCCTGCTTTGGCGAGAACCTCTTCCGGCGTTGCCGCTTTCCGGGGGTGCGCAAGGAGTACCACCCCGCTGTGGATGAACCAGAACCCCCCCAACCTGCGGAACCGGGTGATCCCCCAGCACTACCCAAGTCCGTTTTAGAGTTTAATCAGGCCTATCGCGATCGCGTCGAGGCGTACAATCAACAGGTCAAAGACTATCAGAGAGCCATGGATCGCTGGCAAGACCAATTTGCCCTCTGGAAAGAGCAGCGGGGGCGGGCGATCGCTAGCGGTGAAGCCCTCATTGATCGCTTTTGGAGTCTTCAGGGGCAGACCTTCAACGCCAATGTTACTGCCAATCAGCTGCGCTTAGGGGGCATTATTGCCCTGATGCTGGGACTAGTGGGGGTCTTTCAAAAGCGTAAGGATGTGCTTTAGTCTCGACAATAGGGTTACCGTTTCAGCAGCGGATGGGTCCCGAGGCCAGCACGGCTCTTTGAACCATTTTTCCAACCCTGAGCATCCCTGAGGCAAGGCAGAGCTGATACCGAGGGCAAAGCCAACCGCAAAGGCCCCAACAGGGCACAAAAAATAGCACTTACCAAACAACCCGCTGACTGTGCTAAACAGTTTGGCCGCCTTCTGGCTCCTCATCTCCTGAGGCTCAAGTATTAGGCTGCTAAGTGGGCAAGGGCTCGGCTCATTGCCCCTAAGGCCATATCAATCTCGGTAGCACTGACAATGAGAGGAGGGACAAAGCGCACCACCTTCGGGCCCGCCGGCACCAGCAATAGTCCCTCCGCAAGGGCAGCTTTGACGACTTCAGCAGCGGTGAGAGGGGTGTCGGGTTGGAGTTCAAGACCGTTGATCAGCCCCCAGCCGCGCACCTCGGCAATGACTTGGGGATAGGCCGCTGCCAGCTCCTGTAGTCCTGTGCGCAGTTGCTGCCCGCGATCGCGCACATTTTCGAGAAGATTCTCTTTTTCAAGGGTTTCACAAACGGTGAGGGCGGCTGCTGTGGCTAAGGGGTTACCGCCAAAGGTACTGGCATGATCCCCCGGCTGAAAGACGGCACAAAACTCCTTGGCAATCATGGCACCAATGGGAACGCCCCCGGCAAGGCCTTTGGCGGAGGTAAAAATATCCGGTTCGACACCGAGGGTTTCATAGCCCCACAGTGACCCCGTGCGACCCATGCCCACTTGCACTTCATCAAAAATTAGGAGAATCCCTTTTTCTGTGCAGAGTTGGCGTACCTGCTCAAAGTAGGCGCGATCGCCGGGCCGGACTCCCCCTTCCCCCTGCAAAGGCTCCAAAAGAATGGCTGCCACCTGGGGTTGTGGTTGATCCAAGGAGGCCACGAGGGCTTCTAGGGCACCTAAGTCGTTGTAGGGCACATAGGCAAAGCCGGGCACCAAGGGGTCAAAGTATTTCTGGTATTTCGGTTGCCCCGTAGCAGTAATCGTGGCCAGGGTGCGTCCGTGGAAGCTGGCCTGTGCCGTAATGATGATTGGGTTAGCAATGTGGCGAACGGTATGGGCATATTTACGGGCCAGTTTAATGGCAGCTTCATTGGCTTCAGCACCAGAATTGCAGAAAAAGACGCGATCGCCACAGGAGTGAGCCACCAACCACTGGGCCAATGCCCCCTGTTGGGGAATGTAATACAGATTCGAGACATGGTGCAGCGTTTGCATTTGCCGGCTGACCGTCTCCACTAAGGCTGGATGGGCATGACCGAGGGTACAGGTGGCAATTCCCGCCACAAAGTCCAGATAGCTGCGGCCTTGATCATCCCAAACCCGACAGCCTTCACCGCGCACCAGAGTAATTGGAAAGCGGCCATAGGTGCTCATCACCACTTGGTCAAAGGCATCGGTACTGAAGGATGGCAGGGGAGCAGCAAGCATTGACTCTGGACCCAACGCAAAAACTTTCTGCTATCTTAGCATCTCCCCCTCACTGGGTCAGGGCAATTGGGGCTCTCCCTAGGATTAGTGCTTATTGACCCTTAAGGATGGGTTCGGTACACTACACCTAGTATTCAGCCATTGAGTCCTGGCCCTATGGTGCAAAATCCTCCCCGTCCTCAAAGCAGTTTCCCCACCACAGCCCCCACAGCCTACCCCGTGTTTTACCGTACCTACAGCCGCCAAAATGAAGCAGGCGAGCGGGAGAGCTGGCAACAGGTGTGCGATCGCACCCTCAAAGGCCTACAGGAAGTGGGACACCTCACCGAAGCAGAGGTGGCACTCCTCAGAGAAATGCAGGAGGCGCTGAAGGCACTGCCCTCTGGCCGTTGGCTGTGGGTCGGCGGCACTGATTGGGTACGCCAGCCGGAGAACTTTTCCGGTGCCTACAACTGCACCAGCACCAATGTCGTGGATTGGGATTCCTTTGGCCTAATGATGGACTTGGCCATGCAGGGCTGCGGCACGGGAGCGATTCTGGAGCCCAAATACATCTCCCAGTTACCCGCCATTTGCAATCGCCTAGAGGTCACCGTTGTCGGCGAAATTGGCCAAACCCCCAGGGAAGCGCGTCAAGAGCACACCACCGTCACACTCACAGGCCAGACCTGCCAGATCAAAGTGGGGGATAGCCGCCAAGGCTGGGTAAAGTCTTACCAAACCCTTCTTGAACTAGCCAGCAACCCGCACCTCGGTGGTTTAGTTCAGGTCACGATTGACATCCGTGATGTGCGTCCGACGGGTGAGCGACTCAAGGGGTTTGGGGGAGTGGCCAATCCAGTAAAGCTGCCACACCTCTACCATCGCTGTGCTGCCCTGTTAAATGCCGCAGTGGGTCGGCAGTTGACCTCTGTGGAGTGCTGTCTGCTGATTGATGAGGCAGCCGTTGTCGTCGTTGCGGGTAATGTGAGGCGATCGGCGGGCATGCGTCAGGGCGCTAGTGAGGATGAAGCCTTTGCCCAGGCCAAGCAAAACCTCTGGCAGCAGGATGCGCAGGGCAATTGGCGCATTGATCCCAAGCGGGATGCTCTGCGAATGGCCAACCATACCCGCGTCTTCCACAGGAAGCCTAGTCTGGAAGAATGTATCAATGCGGTGCGCAGTCAGTTCTATTCTGGAGAAGGCGCTATTCAATGGGCAGGGGAGGCGATCGCCCGCGCCAACGCCGATCTTCTAACCACACCCCATCTGAAGCAGGCCTTTCTCCGTGCCTATGAAAATCAACAGGGGGAGGCCTTTTTGCGGCAACTGTTGCCTGCCATGGATCAGCGGGAGCTTGCCCATCGCCTGGGGCGCTATGGCCTTAATCCCTGTGGAGAAATTATTGGTGCAGATTTTCACTGTAACCTTGCGGAAATTCACCTTAACCAGATTGATCCGGCGGATACAGCCACCCAAGAAAAAGCCTTCAAAGCCGGTGCTCTCTCCGTTGCTGCCCTGTTAAACCATCGGTTTGTTGTTGAGCGCTATCAATACTCCCGTGCCATTGATCCCATTGTTGGCGTCAGCTTTACGGGACTCTTCGATTTCTTTGTCCATGCCTTTGGTGTGCCCTGGCTGGAATGGTGGGCCGCAGGACGCCCCGATACACCCCAAGGGCGTCAATTCAAAAACCAGGAAGCAGCCTTCCTCCAACGCTGGCGGCAGATTGTTCATGAGACCGTTTGGCAGTATTGCGATCGCCATGGCCTCAAGCGCCCCAATCGCTGTACCACTGTCCAACCCTCCGGTACCAAATCCCTGCTAACGGGTGCCTCCCCCGGTTGGCATCCCCCAAAGGCCCAACGCTTTATTCGGCGGATTACCTTCCGCAAAGGCGACCCAGTGGCGATGGCTTGCTATGACTATGGCTACAATGTCATCCCCTCCCAGTCCGACAAGGATGAGACGGGTAAGCTTCTGGATGATCCCTTTGATCCGCGCTGTACCGAGTGGCTGGTGGAAATTCCCGTTGCTGTCTCTTGGGCAGATCTGGCGGGGGCAGACACAATTGATGTTAGCCAGTTTTCTGCCCTGGCGCAGTTTGACTTCTATATGCAGGTGCAGCAACACTACACCACTCACAACACCAGTGCCACCATTGAGCTACGGGAAGCTGAAGTGGAACCCCTTGCCACAGCAATTTACACAGCGATTCAGCAGGATCAAGGGTATATTTCTGCAGCACTCTTGGCACGCTTTGATGCCCATGAAACCTTTCCCCGTCTGCCCTTTGAACCCATTAGCAAAGAACGCTATGAGCAGGAAATTGCTGCCGTTGCTCGGCGCAAGCGGGTCAATGATTTCCATGAAGCCCTCTCCCGCTATAGGCAACCCCTGTGGGAGGCAGGGCCAGCCGGCTGTGACTCCGATCAGTGTCTGATGTCCTAGGGGAATGGGGGCAACCTCGCCCCTCTATTTAGGCAACTTTGTAAACCAGTTCTTCTTGGCGCGATCGAGTTGACCTTGAACAAACCCCGAGACCATACTAAAGTCTGCCCCAGAAATGTCGGCACTAGTAAAGTTTGCGCCTGAGATCGAGGCATCGTGTAGTTTTGCCCCCTTCAAATTTGCCCTCTCAAAGTTGGCTTGCACCAGATAGGCACCGCAGAGATTGGCATCATGCAGGTTTGCTCCCTGAAAATTGGCTTCCCGCAATACAGCATTGGCGAGAATGCAGCCTTTCAAATCTGCATTGGTAAAATTAGCATTGGCAAAGTTAGCCCCCGACAGATCCGCATTGCGCAGGACAACGTTGGAGAGATCGACATCGATAAAATCTCGCTCTCCCCGTTTATAGGCTGTGAGAAGTTGTGCCGCTGTCATCCGTGGTGTGACTTTAGGGCGGAGGTGTTGACCGGGGCCAGTTCCGACAACTGGTGGGCCTCCCAATTGGGTCCCTGTCATCCGTGATTGACGCACTCGCGCCGCTTGGGCATTTTGGCTCACCGATGAGGCATAACTGGAGCGCTTAGGTGCTCCGGGAACCCGGGGGCGGCCTTGGCTCGGCGGAGTTGAAAGGGCACTGCTGAGGTCATCATCCTCTGTCGAAGTCGTAGGGACAGCCACAGCAGCTCCTTGATTGGACTCAAGTAGTTGCAGATCCGCAAGGACATCCATGGCGGTTTGGTAGCGATCCTTAACCGCATCCTGGAGCATTTTGTTGAGGAGAGCAGCAAACTGAGGGGAAATATTTTTGACGTGCCGCTGCCAATGCCATTCGCCCGTGCGTGGATCTCGTTCAATCTCCTTAGGGGATTTGCCCGTGAGGAGATAAACACAGGTGACACCAAGGGCGTAAATATCGCTGGCATAGATGGGACGCATGGCCATTTGTTCTGGTGGCGCATACATTGGCGTTCCCACTGCAAAGCTCGTGAATGTAGAGAGTTCCGGTGCGTTTTCCACCATTGCTTGGGTAACTTTGTCTTTGACTGCACCAAAGTCAATGAGCACCAGCTTCTTGTCAATATCACGACGGATCAAGTTGGCGGGCTTAATGTCGCGGTGAATGACACCATTTTTGTGTAGGTAATCAAGGATAGGCAGCACTTCCTGCAAAACCTGCTTTACCTCTTCTTCGCTTTTGGGGCCAAAGCGCTTGACCTCCTGTTGCAGGGTAAGGCCACCCACGTATTCTTGGATCAGGTAAAATTCATTTTCATTTTCAAGGTAGCCGAGCAGCCGAGGCAATTGTGGGTGATTGCCAACTTTACCCAAGGTTGTGGCTTCCCGCAAAAAGAGTTCCCGTGCCATGGTCAAGATATGGGGAGCGGTGGCGGCGGGTCGCAACTGTTTAATCACACAAGTGGGATTGCCGGGGAGTTTTGTATCAACAGCTAAAAAGGTGGTACCAAACCCTCCTCGCCCTAGCACTTTGATTGCCCTGTATTGATCATTCAGCAAAAGTTTGCTGCCACAGGCTTGGCAAATATCTAAACCGTCTGGATTATCTGGCTTGGGACAGTTCGGATTTAGGCAGTAACTCATAAGCAGGCAAGGGGATGAACGGCACGTTCAATAAGGAGGGAACGGAGATAAGGTAATCTGTTTCAAGTGAAAGCTTACAGGAATGTGCCCTCACCGCTAGCATGACTCAGTAGTTTCCACAGGATGACTCCCTAGTTTTAAGATACTGTTTTTTTTTGCCTCACCGTATCGGTGAAATTACGGAAGTTTGACAAGCAGAGTTTAACTGTCCTGAGGATCTCCCAACCTTGTGAAAAGAGCACTTGTTATGATGATACAAGAGTAGCACTTTATCCTCCCTGGTGTGGCTTTGACTATGACCCCGCTTGTGACAACTCGTCCTAAGGACTCCCTGTGCGATCGCCAGCAGGTTTTGGCATGGCTGACGGAGAATGTGCCAGCACCCCGACTACAACATATCCTGCGGGTAGAAACGATGGCAGCGGAGCTCGCCCTACACCACGGCTTAGATGTGGATCGCGCGGCTTGGGCTGGGTTACTGCATGATTTGGCAAAGTACTTTCCCCCAGAGCGGTTGTTAAGTATGGCCCGGGAGGCGGGGCTACCCATTACAGAGGTGGATGCAGCCGATCCCCACTTGCTCCATGCTGATGTCAGTGCTTTGGTGGCACGGCAACAATTTGGTGTGACTGATGAGCAGGTCTTAGCAGCCATCGCCAATCACACCTTGGGTCAAGCCGGAATGGATGCCTTGAGTTGTGTCGTGTTTCTCGCGGATAGCTTGGAGCCGGGGCGGGGTCAGACAGTGGAGCTTGAGGAATTGCGCAAGGTGGCTCACCAAAATTTACAGGAGGCGGTTTGGCGAGTGTGCGATCGCACGCTGTTGTGGCTGATTGATCAGCATCGCCTCATTCATCCACGGATGATCCTCACCCGCAATTGGGCAATGCAGGTGGCACCAGCGAAGCCGAAAAAGAGCGAAAAGAAAGGTACCACCAAGGTTTAGAGGCATTGCTAACTTAGATTGCTAACCTAGAAAGTAGGTTTGATCTTGGAGTTGCCCTATGAGCACCGCTGCAGCAACGGCTGTTCCTGGTATTCTCTCAGCTGAATTTGTTCAGGAAACACTTGCTTTAACCCGTCGCCTGTTTATCCAACTGCAACGGCGCCCTTCAACACTGGTGGCGGGGGTAGTACAGCCCTTGATTTGGCTAGTCCTCTTTGGTGCCCTCTTCCAGAATGTGCCGCAGGGTCTCTTTGGCGAGAGTACGAATTATGGTCAGTTTCTCTGCGCCGGCATTATTGTCTTTACCGCCTTTAGTGGTGCCCTTAATGCGGGGTTGCCGGTGATGTTTGACCGTGAATTTGGGTTTTTGAATCGGCTGTTGGTGGCACCCTTGGCCTCGCGGTTTTCAATTGTTCTTGCTTCGGCGTTATTTATTACCACCCTCAGTCTGATTCAGGTGGGGGCGATCGCCAGCTTAGGGGTACTCCTAGGAACGGGGCTGCCGAATTTAGCAGGTATTGGGGTTGTCTTGGCGACGGTGCTGATTTTGGTTTTTGGTGTAACGGCTCTGAGCCTCGGTCTGACCTTTGCCTTGCCGGGACACATCGAATTGTTGGCCGTTATTTTTGTCATCAACCTACCGTTACTCTTTGCCAGTACTGCCTTGGTGCCCCTGTCGTTTATGCCCCGCTGGTTGCAGTGGATTGCCAGCCTCAACCCCCTCAGTTTGGCCATTGAACCCATTCGCTATGTCTATCTGCATCCCGATTGGCGGTTGAGCGATGTGGTGATGGTGGCTCCTTGGGGGTCCCTGAGCTTGGGAGCGGCACTGCTCATCCTTTTGGCTGTCGCCCTCGGAATGAGTCTACTGATCCAACCGCTATTACGGCGCCGCTTGGCCTAGACTACCCGCAATGTGAAGCCTTGGGTACACCACTCCCGCACATCCAAGCAAAATTCATTCCCTTCCGGTTCACCGCTGAGATCCCCTAACAGACCAAGAACCAAGGCAAGACTCTCCTCACCAGAAATTCGGAGGGGCTCTGAATGGCTGGGATGGCCACTCAGTTGACTAAAACGGTTCAGAGGACGGGGGCTGCTGATGATAAAGACCTTCAGCCATTGGCAAGGGCGATTCAGCGTCCAAGTATAGAGGGGAATATTCAAGCCGGGGGCAACCGTCAGCTGCCACGACTGCGCTTGTAGCGGAAGCAGGAGAATCCCCTGACTGCTATCCCAGGCAAAGGCGACAATGTTGAGGGGGCGATCGCCATAGTTGT
Source organism: Thermosynechococcus vestitus BP-1 (assembly GCF_000011345.1). Taxonomy (NCBI): domain Bacteria; kingdom Bacillati; phylum Cyanobacteriota; class Cyanophyceae; order Acaryochloridales; family Thermosynechococcaceae; genus Thermosynechococcus; species Thermosynechococcus vestitus. The sequence continues at coordinate 1,374,225 of NC_004113.1, read as the reverse complement.
AGAGGCTCCAGCGGCAAGTATCTCCCTTGGCCAAGGTGAGGGGGCTGTGTAAATTCATGGCGGGCAGCTTGGTGCTCAGGACATCTGCAAGGGGCTTGGGACTGCGGGGGGGAGATTGGCGGCTCAAGAGTTTTGCTGTTGGCGATAGTTGTTCAAGAGTTGTACACACAGCCACCTGACTGGAGGTGGGATTGAGCGTTAGTGTCAGCCATTTTTGCGCCAGGAGGGCATTCAGTAGGGGGTTCAAGCGACGGATACCGGCTTTGGCGGCTTCATTGCTACCACTGCAACTATGTTCCAACAACGTCCCTACTGGCCACTCCAGCCCATAACTGCCCGCTGTCTCGCTCTTGGTGAGAACCACATCCGGCAGGGAGTCACTGCTGTTGAGGACGGCAACTTTTTCTTCATTGGCCAGGGCATTGATGGCATCCACGCGCTCAATTTTGCTGAGGTTGGTGTCGAGGGCCACCTGCAGATGGAGATTTTTCCCTAAACGCCGCTGTTGTTCGTAGAGGCGATCGCCCACTTGCAGAGGCTGACTGCTGACTCCTTGGGCCATCAGGCCATTAAAACTCGCTATGTCAACCACGGTGCCCCCATCGGCCGTGCTCCAGCGACTGTGGGGATGACAGTAGGCCAACAGCCAAGGACTGAGGCCGCCACACCAGATTTGCAGGGAGCGATCGCGCCCTGTTCCTTGCACTACACCATCAAATCCAGGGGAGAGGGTGAAGTGCGCCGCTAACCCGTCACTCACCAGACGCATTTCTGCCCCCGTTTGCCAGCGCAGCTCATCGGCGGTGTACATCAGGCTCGTTGCCAAGGGGCGATCGCCCCCCAAAGCCGCTAAATAATGGCTAAAACTAGCCGTAAAGAGTCCCATAGGGACACCATTCAGGTGGGTTTCTACCCCCAAATCAGCCCAGAGGAGATGATCTTTGGGAACTTGGCCTGCACCACGGGTCTCTCCAGAGGGCAACGGGACAAATCGCCAACGCAACATCTCCCCTTCAATGGGGGGCGGGCTAAAGCGGGTGTCAAGCCATACCTGTGCCCCTTTGGTACGCAGTAATTCAGCAAGAGGTAAGATGCCCTCACCGGATCTTGTGGCATCGGCGAAAACCAGCGCTGGTTGTTGCTGCCAGACGGTGCCATAGCCACTAAAGTAAACCAAAAGGGGCTGACCAGAGTGCTCCAGCACCCCTAGGGTTTCTTGGACAGCATCCAGGGTTGCCGCCTGTTCTGTCAGTAGTGTAATGTCACTGTCCGCCAGCCCCCATCCGTCTAACAACAGGTTTTTCACTAGCTGAACATCCGTCAGACAACCCGCTAAGGGGGGCACACCCGCCAACTGGGGATAGTGGTTAATGCCAATCAGGAGTACTCGCCACGGACGAGGAGAGTCTGCTAAGGAGCCGCCTGCCGTTTGCCAAACCCACGGCATCAGTGTCAGTGCCGCAGCACCATACAAAAAAGAACGACGGCTTAACCTCATGCCTTACCTCCCAACAGGCCCATCCTCAGGTTAGAGCACAGGCACGACAACACTGATGAATTAGGACTAGTTCTATTCTCAAAGGTTGTGGACTCAATTAGGCCCACAGCGAGCATAAAACATCAATTTTTCCTAAGGGTCTTCCCCCCCCCACAATGAAGCAGACGCGCTGGCTAATCGTTGTCCCATGATCAGCCATGGGCTCCAAATTGCGAATCAGCGGCAGTAGGATCAAGCGCAGTTTCACCGGCTCTTGGGGATTCAAAGGGGCGCAAAGTCGCCCATAAAGACGTGGGTAGTCAGCATCGACGGCATCATCACCGTTGGCTAAGGTTAGTCCCGCCTCAGGATCAAAATTGGCAATCAAAATCGGCAATGGCGGAGCGGGCTGCCGATAGCAACAGTGGTACTCTCTCGAACATCAAGCGGATGTCCTCAAGGTATGGTGCGGGGGTACCGTAGCAGCGTTTGAGCAGCACAGCCAATTTCAAGGGCATCATCGCCGATGAGCTCTAGATCGCAACAGAAGTGGGAAAGCATGATCAAGAATCGCAGATCCTCCGCCACGGGGATTTACAACGTCAGCAGGGCGATCGCCGGGCGATTGAGTTCTTGAGCACCGCGGTTAATGTCTTGTTCCCTTTGGATCAACTGCTCAACACGAGGAGATTTCGCTCCATCAGGCCACCATAGGCCAGTTGATAGAGACTTTCCACCCGTGCCCCTAATCGCCGCAAGTCACTGCGCAAACGTTGTAGTTGCCCTTGAAAATGGGTGGCCACAGTTTCAGGCATCCACCCTTGCTCAAATAATTGTGCTCCCTAGTGTGCCAAAAAATGGAGTGAGTTGTGCCTTGGGCGAAGCGGTAATCAATGATGTATAAAATATAGGCATTTTGATTCTTGCATCCACTGGCGCGATCGCAACAGCACCGCGCAGCTGTATTGCCCTTAACTTCCACGATCTCAATGGTTGGCTATCTCATTTCCCTTGGTATTTTCACTGCCACCTTTGCCCTCTTTAGCTTGGGGCTGAATTTGCACTGGGGTTATACGGGGCTAATTAACTTTGGCCATGTCGGCTTTTTGGCCATTGGTTCCTACACCACGATTTTGTTGGGGATTGCTGGCGTGCCGATGTTCTTTGCCGTCCTTGCTGGGGTGGTGCTGGCCATGGGACTGGGCTTTTTAATGGGGATGGCTACGCTACGACTGCGGGAAGATTACCTGGCAATTGTGACCATCGGCATGGCGGAAATTGTCCGCTTGATTGCCCTCAATGAGGATTGGCTAACCCGAGGGGGTCGGGGGGTGTATGGGTTTCCACTGCCCCTTGCTCAGTTTAATCCCAATATACCGACCAAGCTGGGGATGATTGCTCTCTTTTGGGCGGTGGTGGCGGGGGCTGGATGGCAGTGGTGGCAATGGTTACAGCGGCAGTATGGGCGATCGCACCCCCGCTGGTTACTCCCTAGCTATGCAACTTTGTTGATTGCCGGTAGCCTTAGCCTTTGGGCAACGTTACTGCCTTTGAGCTTGGGAGGGGGAATTGCCATTTTGCCTCTTGTGTTGACACTGGTGACCCTGGGTGGGGCGATCGCTCTCCTGAGCAACTATTGCCCTCCAGAAAGACGAGCGGTGTTTCCCATTGCCCTGAATACCTTGGCTGCTGCCTTGGTTGGTCTTGTGGTCAAAGCCCTTACCCTTGGTCTGTGGGAGTTCAGTTACCGGGCTGGGCTATTGTGGCTGTTGGTCTTGGTTTTAGCCTTGGTGGTGTGGCAGTTAGAGCGTTGGATTCATTCCCCCTGGGGACGGGTACTCAAAGCAATCCGCGAAGATGAGGAGGTGGCCAAAGCGCTCGGCAAGAATGTCTTTGCCTACAAAATGCAATCGCTGCTGTTGGGGGGAGCGATCGCGGCAGTGGCAGGGTCGTTTTATGCCTGGCAGCTCACATTCATTAACCCCGATGGCTTTGTCTCTCTGATTACATTTCAGGCGTGGACAATTGTGGTTTTGGGGGGGGCAGGCAACAACATGGGACCTCTCCTCGGTGCTGCCCTCTTTTGGGCCTACACTGCACTGACCCGCTTTATTCCCCTGGATGGCGGTCGCTTAGAGGCCCTGCGGATGATGCTCATTGGCCTTGTCCTCATTCTCTTGATGATGTGGCGACCCCAAGGTATTTTGGGCAAAAAGGAGGAACTCAGCCTTGGTCGATGAACCTTCTCTCGCGCCCATCTCTAGCGGTGTCAGTCCAGTCTTACCCTCAGACCTCCTCGTGGCCACAGGACTATGCAAAAGTTTTGATGGCATTCGGGCCGTAGACCATGTGGAAATTCGGGTTAGCCGTGGCAGCATTACCGGTCTCATTGGTCCCAACGGTGCCGGCAAAACCACCCTATTCAACCTCTTGTGCAACTTCCTTACACCCGACCAAGGCCGTGTGATTTTTGATGGTGTCCCCATTAGCCATCTGCCAACCTACCAAGTTGCCCTTCAGGGACTCCTGCGCACCTTCCAAGTGCCGCGGGTACTCTCACGCCTATCAGTTCTCGAAAATATGCTCTTGGCAGCCCCTCTGCAAACTGGGGAGAAGTTGTGGAATACCTGGCTTCAACCCCGGCGTGTCCGCCAAGAGGAACAGGAACTGCGGCAACGGGCGTGGGCAATTTTAGAGTCTGTGGGGCTAGCAGCCAAAGCCAATGACTATGCGGGTGCATTATCGGGGGGGCAGCGAAAACTCCTTGAAATGGCGCGAGTCATGATGCACCGTCCCCGCATGGTACTCCTCGATGAGCCAGCCGCCGGCGTTAATCCGACCTTGATCAACCAAATTTGTGGGCATATTGTGCGCTGGAATCAAGAGGGCGTGACATTTCTCATTATTGAACATAATATGGACGTGGTCATGTCCCTGTGTCAGCATATTTGGGTCCTAGCGGAGGGGAAAAATCTTGTTGACGGTCCCCCAAGTGAGATTCAAACCAATCCTGAGGTCTTGAGGGCTTACCTCGGACAATAACTCTTTTTTGGTAGATTAATCATCTGCAAAAGTCTTCAGGCTTAGGAGGCACTTTTGCTCTTTTTGTTTTTTCATTGTTCATCACGCTGATCTATGTTCTGGAATTGACAATACCATCACCTTTTCAACAACCTGTATTTATAGCAACTCCAACAAAGAATGAAACATTAGGCGGCACAATCATTAATTGCCAATCACCTCATCATTTGCTACCCTACTTGACATAGGAGACAAGGCGCTCTTGTAAATCGAGGCTATAGCTCGTGTTCTTTCAGGATATTCAGGACTCTTCAAGGGTTATCTATTTCTCTCTGGAATATTTCACTATCTTTCGAAATAGCCATATAAGCTGTTTCAGCTCCTGATCAATTTCCCATCAATTTAGTGATAGGCGGTGGGGCGATCGCCTTTTTTACTGTCCTAACCGTCCCCGACGGGCAAAATTTTTGACAACACTGTTTATGACACCCACCTTACTAAGTGCCTGATACGTGATTCTCGCCTCTATTGTTACTTGAAACTCATTTTTTTCGCTTTTAGGGACAGCCCTTTTTGCAGGAATGGCACACACTCAACACCCTGAAGGCCAATCAGGAATAGTCACGGATCAGCGCCAAGGAAGGACAGCGCTGCTGATCCAATTGCTGAAGATATTGGCGATTCTGGTAGTACTTACGGCGCAGTCGTGCAAGAACTTGCAGCCGCTCTGGTATGACATCGGCAATATCGTCAATCTCAGTGTTGCTATTGATGAGTGGCAGATAGCGGCGCAGGTCTTCAGTGGCCGGAGATTCACTTAAAATCAAGGCAACAATTTCCTGCCAAGACTGCAGGAGGTAGCGACATTCCTTTTCAATGGTAATGCGCTCAAGGGCAGCGGCGGCGGCCTCGATAACTAGTTTGGGGCGATCGAGACCGCTGGCAGTAGTCTCATCTAAATGTAGGAGCGGAGTGATCAAAGAAGCGTCTTCTGCTTCATCAAGGCGATCAAAAAGATGGCTAACCAAATCCAAGTCCGTCAGTTGTGTTCCCGCCTCGGTGGGTGAATGCAGTGGCCACTCGGCGTTATAGGGATCATCGGGGTCAGGCCGGCCGCCACAGTGTTCTTCTTCAACGGCCAAGATCTGCCGCCACAGCCAACGGTGGTGGGAGAGGCTAAATTCAATATCCCGTGCTTGCAACGTTTGCCGAATCAGAGGGCGATATTCGCCACGGTGGAGGTAGAGGCGCAGTAGCTGTTCTTCCGCTGCTTGACGCAAATTATAGTCCGCTGGACGCTGCCATTTTTGCGATCGCCCCGGCCAGCGGTACCCCCGCACCTGTTGCCGCAGCGCCTCTTCAAGATGGAGTGTCAAACGACTATCGTGGCGTCCCAATAGCTCAGCACAGTGGTGAATGTAGTGGCTGCGCAGGGTGGCGTTGGGAAGCTTGGCCAAAAGTTCACTGAGGGCTTGGCTGGCTTGCTGAAATTGATCCCCCTGCTCAAGATCGTACTGCTGCACAAGGGTCTGGATTTGCCAGTCCAGCCAAAGGGGAGCTTGATCCAACAGGGTTTGGTAGGCTGCCCGCCGTGCCGCCAAGGTCGCCTCATCCACTGTGAAAAAGTCCGCCGCATCCTTACCCGCTGGCAAGGTGAGAATCCGCAGTCGCAGATCCCCCCGATAGACCAAATCCGCAGCCTCGCCAATGGCGCGATCGGCAGCCCGCTGTCCCGCCTTATCTGCATCAAAGTTGAGGATAATTTGCTTTGACTCGGTGTAGCGCAGTAGCAACTTAATTTGGGCTTGACTGAGGGCAGTTCCTAAACTAGCTACCGTCTGGGGAAACCCCGCTTGGTGTAGGGCCATAACATCAAAGTAGCCCTCAACCACAATGGCTTGATCTGTTTGAGCGATCGCTTGACGCGCTTTATCAAGACCAAAGAGTAACTGCCCCTTGTTAAAAATGGGGGTTTCTGGGGAGTTAAGATACTTCGGCTCCTCATTGCTGAGAGTCCGACCGCCAAAGCCCACCACCCGTCCTTGGGTATCCATAATCGGGATTATCAGGCGATCGCGAAAGCGGTCATAGTAGCGGTCCCCTGTCCGCTGAGGCATAATCAAGCCCGCCTGCTCGACTAAAGCAGCAGGATATCCCTTTTGTTCCACAAGGTAAGTGTAGAGTACTTGCCAACCTGCAGGGGCATAGCCTAAGCGAAACTGTTGGATGGTTTCTTCCTTGAGGTGGCGCTGCCGCTGCAAATAGTCTTGAGCCGCTTGACCAATGGGCTGCCGCAGGGCGTGTTCATAGAAACTGGTGGCGATCGCCAGAATCTCATAGAGCTGCTCTTGCAAAGACAGCCGCGCCTGTAGTGCCTGCTTTTGCTCACTATCAAGGGTGCGCACTGGAATCTGATGGCGTTGGGCAAGGTCGAGGACCACCTCAGCAAAGGAGCGCTTTTGCAACTCCATCAGAAACTTAATCGCATTGCCCCCGGCACCACAGCCAAAACAGTAGTAAAAACCCTTGAGGGGGCTGACCGTAAAACTGGGGGTTTTCTCCTCATGAAACGGACAACAGCCCACGTATTCACGCCCGCGCTTGCGTAGAACAACGTGCTCGGCCACCACATCAACAATGTTGACCGCTTGGCGCACAGCCTCAATCGTATCGGGGTGTAGGCGAGGAATGTCCATAGATTATTTAGGTTAGCCGATCCCCCAAGGGAAATATTCGCCTCTGGAAAATTCAAGGATTCCTAAGCATGTTGCAAGCGCTTAACTCAGGCGGTCAAGGGCCATTGACCTTCGCTAGGATGTTGACGGTGCCCTTGTTAGAGTCAGAGGCAGGCTTTGAAGCCACAACCGTTCACATAGGGAGCAAGTATTCATGAGTAGCAGCCGCAAACGACTGGGGGTGTTCACCAGTGGCGGAGATTGCCCAGGTCTAAATACGGCTATCCGTGCCATTGTTGCCCATGCCACCCTAAGTTACGGTTGGGAAGTGCTTGGTATTCTTCACGCCACCCAGGGGCTAATTGAGCGGAAGGCGATCCCCCTCAATGCAGAAGGCCTTGGGGGCATGGATGTCCTGCTCAACATGGGGGGAACCATTCTTGGGGCGATTAATAAGGGGGATACCCTTGGCCATGCCGATGAAGTGATTGCCGGGTACTATGAATTGGGCTTGGATGCCCTCATTGCCATTTGTGGCGATGGCAGCCTAAGGATTCTACATCAACTGGCGCAAAAGGGAAACTGGAATTTCCTGGCAATCCCGAAAACCATTGATAATGATGTCGCCTTGACCGATCGCGCCATTGGCTTTGATACCGCTGTCAACACTGTTGTCGAAGCTCTGAATCGAATTACCTCCACCGCCGCTAGCCATGATCGTGTGTTTGTGGTGGAAGTGATGGGGCGCACCGCTGGTCACTTGGCTCTCTACTCGGGCATTGCCGGAGGTGCTGACATTATCCTGATTCCAGAAATTCCCTACTCCATTGAAGGCATTTGCCAGCACCTGCAGAAGTTGCGCGATCGCTGGGGACGTCAGTTTGCCCTCATCGTCGTTGCTGAAGGCTCCAAGCAACTAGAAGAAGACGCCAACCATCCTCGTCATTGCAGTATTGGCCAGTATATTGCCGATAAAATTGCCCAGCACAGTCCCATCCCCATTGAGCTCCGGGTTTCAGTGTTGGGGCATATTCAGCGGGGGGGCGCCCCGATGGCCATGGATCGGCTGCTGGCAGCAGGTATGGGCAATACCGCTGTAGATTTGGCAGCTCAAGGGACCTTTGGCCGCATGGTGGCGTGGCAGGCAGGGCAAGTGGTGACGGTGCCCATTGCCGATGTTGTTGCTAAATGCCCACGCCATGTGGATCCCAATAGCTTCTTGATTCGCACAGCTCAAGGATTGGGGATTTACGTTGGTGATAAGCCAATGCTGCCCTACGTAGATCCCACCCTCTGCCGTGATCAAGTGATTTGCGCGATCTAGAACCCCCTGAATCAGCAAACTAAGGACGACGCCGCAAGGGGTACGCCACTGAGGCTAAAAGCTCGCGCCTCGGTAATGCGGACACGCACCAGTTGCCCCCGTAGGGTCTCAATATCGCCAGGTAGGTACGTGAGGCGGTTACCATCGGTGCGACCATAGACTTGCTGCGCATCCTTGGGATTCACCCCCTCCACCAGCACGACCTCTTCCCGTCCGAGATAGCGTTGGGAGCGATCGCCAGCAATCTTAGCCACTAAATGATTCAGCCGTTGGAGGCGATCTTCTTTAATTGCTTCTGGCACTTGATTTTCCCACGTGGCCGCCGGTGTATTGGGTCGCGGAGAATAGGCCGCCGTATTCAGTTGGTCAAACCCCACCGCTGCCACCAGATCGAGGGTACGCTGGAATTGTTCTTCCGTTTCACCGGGAAAACCAACAATCGCATCCGCACTAATGGCCGCATCGGGCATATAGCGGCGAATCGTTTCAATGATGTGCAAATAGCGCTCGCGAGTATAGCCCCGTGCCATTGCCTTGAGAATCTCGTTATCTCCCGACTGAAAAGGAATGTGGAAATGCTTACACACCTTGGGCAGTTCGGCACAAGCCCGAATCAATCGCTCCGTAAAATAACGGGGATGACTGGTGGCAAAGCGAATCCGTTCAATCCCAGCAACATCATGGATGTAATAAAGCAAATCGGTAAACGTGTGCTGTCGCCGGCCCTCTGGGGTAATTCCCGGCAAATCACGACCGTAGGCATCAATGTTTTGGCCAAGGAGTGTCACTTCCTTATAGCCTTGAGCGGCCAGCTCCTCAATTTCAGCACGGATTGCCTCGGGGCGGCGGGATTGCTCTTGTCCCCGTACCCCCGGCACCACACAGTAGGTACAGCGTTCATTACAGCCATAAATCACGTTAACCCAAGCGGTAACCGTACTATCGCGCCGGGGTTTGGTAATGTCCTCAACAATCTGCAGCGGCTCTGTGGCCACCACTTGGCTGCCATTCCACACCTGCTCAAGCAGCTCACCAAGGCGATTGGCATACTGTGGCCCCATCACCAGATCCACTTCAGGAACTCGCCGCAGCAGTTGCTCCCCCTCCTGTTGAGCGACACAACCAGCAACAATCAGCGTTAGGTTGGGATCTTGATGCTTGCGCTTAGCCTGCCGCCCCAGGTAGGAATAGAGCTTTTGCTCGGCGTTGTCGCGAATTGTGCAGGTGTTGTAGAGCAAGACATCGGCTTCATCCGGTTCGGCGGCCAATTCCAGGCCCATGGCCTCCAGGATCCCGGCCATGCGCTCGGAGTCAGCTTTATTCATTTGGCAGCCAAAGGTGGTGATGTAGTAGCGGCGTGGCATTCCCTTGAAGTGTCTCTACACGTCGGTCACATCATTGGTGGGATTTGTGTTACTAGCACTACCCTCTTCAGGGGGAGCAGCCACTTTAACCATGGCATGGCGCAACACGCGATCGCCTAGCATGTACCCCCGTTTGAGTTCTTCGATCACTGTGCCTTCAGGATGTTCATTCGTTGCTTCCCGCAGCACAGCCTCGTGGAGATTGGGATCAAAAGGCTTGCCTTTGGCCTGCATCGCCGAAACGCCAATGCGCTTGAGGCACTCCACTAGTTGCTTGTAAACCCCCTGATAGCTGCGGTGAATTTTTTCTTCCGCCTCTGTTTCCGTTTGAATGTGGGTGCGGGCGAGCTCAAAGCTATCCACCACAGGCAGTAAATCAGCAATGACACTGCATTTAATCTGTAGCTCTAGCTCCTCTTTTTCCCGCTGGGTGCGTTTGCGGAAGTTCTCAAAGTCAGCAGCAAGGCGGATATATTGACTATTGCGCTCCTCCACCACCTGCGAAAGACTAGCCTTGGCAGCTTCAAGAGCAGCAATCTGCTCTAACAAGTCCGCTGCATTCGCAGAAGTTGCCTCAGATGCTTGGTCCTCTTCGCCCGGGGTGGCTTCTGCAGGATTCTCAACATTCTCAACAGGAGTGTTCTCAACTTTGTCAACGGTATCAGGGGTATCAGGAGTAATTTCCCCTTCTTGGGCTTCAGCAGCGGGGTTGGTTACGGTTTGATCACTCATAGCTTGACTTAGGTTATGCCCTCTAGACTGTGGATTGTGCACCGCAGTGCGTTTAACTTATGCAATCGTTTTAGCCTATCATCTTATCCATTGTATCAACAGGGGCGAGGCATCCGTCTATTACGGACTTCTCTCCTACGACTCTTGTCACAACAAGGGGGCCACCTGCGGAACCGCCAGCCATTGAAAGGATTGTCACGGTCAACGCCGACCCAAGCAATCCAATGATTCGTATTGACTACAACGGCCCTATTCAGTCGGTAACTCCTCCCCAACCGTTGCCAGGAATCCCACCCCCAAGCAATATGGGGAGCGTTTAGGACTATCAGTACTATAGAGATTCCCCTATTCAGGAACTCGAAAATCTCTGGCACGCTGCCCCTCGTCAGGAGATCGCTGCTGCGGTATGATAACGAAAGGCTTCCACCTCATAACCGCTAAATCAATTTGTGTTTAGGAGAGTTTGCAATGACAACGGCTACCGCTACACCTGTTTTGGACTACCATAGCGATCGCTACAAGGATGCCTACAGCCGCATTAACGCCATTGTCATTGAAGGTGAACAGGAAGCTCACGATAACTATATCGATTTAGCCAAGCTGCTGCCACAACACCAAGAGGAACTCACCCGCCTTGCCAAGATGGAAGCTCGCCACAAAAAGGGGTTTGAGGCCTGTGGTCGCAACCTGAGCGTAACGCCAGATATGGAATTTGCCAAAGCCTTCTTTGAAAAACTGCGCGCTAACTTTCAGAGGGCTCTGGCGGAGGGAAAAACTGCGACTTGTCTTCTGATTCAAGCTTTGATCATCGAATCCTTTGCGATCGCGGCCTACAACATCTACATCCCAATGGCGGATCCTTTCGCCCGTAAAATTACTGAGAGTGTTGTTAAGGACGAATACAGCCACCTCAACTTTGGCGAAATCTGGCTCAAGGAACACTTTGAAAGCGTCAAAGGAGAGCTCGAAGAAGCCAATCGCGCCAATTTACCCTTGGTCTGGAAAATGCTCAACCAAGTGGAAGCAGATGCCAAAGTGCTCGGCATGGAAAAAGATGCCCTTGTGGAAGACTTCATGATTCAGTACAGTGGTGCCCTAGAAAATATCGGCTTTACCACCCGCGAAATTATGAAGATGTCAGTTTATGGCCTCACTGGGGCATAATGGTGGCTTAACGTATCGTTACATTTCAGTCACCACACGCTTGTATGTTTGGATTAATTGGTCATCTGACGAGTCTGGAGCACGCCCAAGCCGTTGCCCATCAGTTGGGTTACCCCGAATATGCCGATCAAGGCTTGGAATTTTGGTGTATGGCACCGCCGCAGATCGTCGATGAGATTACGGTGACGAGCGTAACGGGCAAAACTATCTATGGCAAATACGTTGAGTCCTGCTTTTTACCAGAGATGCTGGCCAACCAGCGGGTGAAGGCAGCGACTCGCAAAGTTATTAACGCCATGGCCCATGCCCAAAAGCACAACATTGACATTACGGCCTTGGGGGGCTTCTCCTCGATCATCTTTGAGAACTTTGATCTGGAGAAAATGTCCCACATTCGCAACATTGAACTGGACTTTCGCCGCTTTACAACGGGGAATACCCATACCGCCTATATCATCTGCCAACAAATTGAGCAGGCGGCGCCCCAAGTGGGGATTGATTTGCGGCAGGCAACCGTGGCTGTTTGTGGGGCTACGGGGGATATTGGTAGTGCCGTCTGCCGTTGGTTGAATACCTGTTTAGATGTGCAAGATCTCTTACTCGTAGCACGGAATCGCGATCGCCTGCTGGAGCTACAGGCGGAATTGGGACGGGGGAAAATCCTCGACTTGATGGAGGCGCTGCCCCTTGCCGATATTGTGGTTTGGGTGGCCAGTATGCCCAAGGGAGTTGAGCTGAGCATTGAGCAGTTAAAACGCCCCTCCCTGATGATTGATGGTGGTTATCCCAAAAATATGGCCACCAAAATTCAGCACCCCCAGATTCATGTTCTCAATGGTGGCATTGTCGAGCATGCCCTCGACATTGACTGGAAAATTATGGAAATTGTGAATATGGATGTGCCCTCGCGGCAGATGTTTGCCTGTTTTGCAGAGGCTATGCTTTTAGAGTTCGAGGGCTGGCACACCAATTTCTCTTGGGGACGCAATCAAATCACTGTGGAAAAGATGCAGCAAATTGGTGAGGTCTCCCGTAAACATGGATTTCAGCCACTACTGTTGAATCCTCAGTAAAACCTAAAGGAACCCATTCGCCTATGGCAAACGAACGTCGCACGCTTCTGTTGGAGTTTGAAAAGCCCCTCGTGGAGCTAGAAGCCCAAATTCAGCAGGTGCGGGATAAGTCTTCGGAGTTTGGCGTTGATGTCTCAGAGCAAATCCGTGAATTGGAGGAGCGCGCCAAGCAACTGCGCTATGAAATTTTTAGTAAGCTGACACCGGGGCAAACCCTTCAGGTGGCTCGTCATCCGCGCCGTCCTAGCACCTTGGATTACATCCAAGCGATTAGTGAAGAGTGGATCGAACTTCATGGCGATCGCCGGGGCAGTGATGATCCGGCCATTGTCGGCGGTATCGGTCGCCTCAATGATCAACCGGTTGTGATGCTGGGGCAGCAAAAGGGTCGCGACACCAAAGATAATGTGGCTCGCAATTTTGGCATGGCCTCCCCCGGGGGCTATCGCAAAGCCCTGCGTTTGATGGAGCACGCCAATCGCTTTCAAATGCCCATCCTCACCTTTATTGATACACCGGCGGCTTGGGCGGGGGTGGATGCGGAAAAGTTTGGCCAAGGAGAAGCCATTGCCTACAATCTGCGGGAAATGTTTCGCTTTGAGGTCCCGATCATCTGTACTGTGATTGGCGAAGGCGGGTCTGGCGGTGCTTTGGCCATTGGGGTGGGCGATCGCCTGCTGATGTTTGAACACGCCGTCTATAGTGTGGCACCGCCGGAGGCCTGTGCAGCAATTCTCTGGCGCGATGCCCAAAAGGCGCCCCAAGCGGCGGAAGCGCTGAAAATCACGGCTCGCGACCTGCTGAAGCTAGGGATTATTGATGAAATTGTGCCCGAACCCGTGGGGGCTGCCCATAGCAACCCCGTAGAAGCAGCAGAAAATCTCAAGGCAGCTCTCCTGCGAAATTTGGCGGAAGTGCAAGCCCTCAGCAGTAGTGAACGGCGGGAGTTGCGCTATCAGAAGTTTCGGCGCATGGGTGTCTTTACTGAAGCGGTATGACCCAACAAGTCTTAATCACCGGAGCCAGCAGTGGCATTGGCGCAGCCACTGCAGTAGCCTTTGCCCAAGCGGGGTTTAATGTGGTGCTTCTGGGGCGATCGCCCGCGAAGCTGGCCGCTGTCCATGCCCAAGTGGTGGCCTGTGGCGTTGAAGCCCATACATTTAGCGTGGACTTTAGCAATCCTGAACCCCTGCGATCGCGCCTTGATGAGATTCTCAGTAGGGTCGGCGATGTCCATGTACTGGTGAATAACGCAGGGATGGCAAGAACCGTTCCCCTCATTGATCAACCCTTGGCGGACTGGCAGCAAATCCTCAACGTCAACCTCACCAGTGCCCTCATCTGCTCCCAAGCGGTCCTGCCGCAACTACGATCCCGCCAGTGCGGTACGATAATTAATGTTGTTTCAATTGCTGGACGCCAAGTTTTTCCCGACTGGGGCGCCTACTGTGTCTCAAAGTTTGCCCTCATGGCCTTGACCAAAACGATGGCGGCTGAAGAACGCGCCCACGGTATCCGCGTGATTGCCATCTGTCCCGGCGCCGTTGATACCCCCATTTGGGAAAGCGTAGCAGGAGACTTTGACCGCACAGGGATGCTCACTCCCGAACACATTGCTAACACCATTTTGTACACAACTCAATTGCCGCAAACGGCTTTTGTCGAAGAGCTAGTGGTCATGCCCCTCAGCGGTACCCTCTAGGCTCTTTTTGTCCTTTACTTGTCACCCTTTCTATGACAACTTTCCCTATGCCCGATTCGATCATTAACGGTAAAGCGACCACACCGGCAGTTCTGCCCGATCGCAACACCCACCAAGGCAAAGAACCGATTCCCCACCCACCCCCCCCAGAGGTTGCCAAGGAAGAAATGATGGCGGCAGTACGCACCATTCTGCTGAATGTGGGTGAGGATCCCGATCGCGAGGGGTTGCTGAAAACACCCAAGCGGGTCGCCGAAGCCATGCAATTTCTCACCAGCGGTTACAGTCAATCCCTTGAAACCCTTGTCAACGGCGCGATTTTTGATGAAGGCCACGATGAAATGGTCTTGGTGCGCGACATTAACTTCTTTAGCCTCTGTGAGCATCACATGTTGCCTTTCATTGGCAAAGCCCATGTGGCCTATATTCCCAACCAGCGAGTGATTGGCCTCAGTAAATTGGCCCGGGTTGTGGAAATGTATGCGCGGCGGCTGCAAGTGCAGGAACGCCTGACCCGTCAAGTGGCTGAAGCCATTGAAACAGTTCTCGATCCGAAGGGCGTGGCTGTGGTTATGGAAGCAACCCACATGTGCATGGTGATGCGCGGTGTCCAAAAACCTGGCTCTTGGACAGTGACCAGTTCGATGCTGGGGGTTTTCCGTGAAGATCAAAAGACCCGCGAAGAGTTTCTCAACTTGATTCGCCATCAGCCAAATTTCTAGGAAGCAGTCCTGGGGGGGCGATCGCCCCCTTAGTGATACTTAAGAACTTGGGCTAGGATGGGTAAGCAGTGAGATCCTTAGGGGCGGATTGTGGAAAGATTTCACTTGTCTCAGTCTGAACATCGCCAATCCCCTCAAAGGCAACCCCCATCCCTGAGTGTGGCAGTTGCCTACCTACTGTGGTCCTTGAGCTT
Source organism: Thermosynechococcus vestitus BP-1 (assembly GCF_000011345.1). Classification (NCBI taxonomy): domain Bacteria; kingdom Bacillati; phylum Cyanobacteriota; class Cyanophyceae; order Acaryochloridales; family Thermosynechococcaceae; genus Thermosynechococcus; species Thermosynechococcus vestitus. The sequence continues at coordinate 1,358,777 of NC_004113.1, read as the reverse complement.
CATCGGCCTTTGTGGCCTGCAACGCTTTTATGTCGGGCAGCCACTCGTAGGTCTGTTGTACCTAGTCACCTTCGGCGTTTGTGGTGTGGCTCAATTCATTGACCTGTTTCTGATTCCAGGGCTGGTGGATCGCCACAAAACCTATCTGCGGGGACGCTATCTAACAGCAGAGAAGGAACCTAACCTCGGCCCTGCCCCCGCGACGCCGATACACCGTTTACTGCAAGTCGCAAAAGAACATGGGGGCGTTCTCTCAGCAGCCCAAGTCGCCCTCTATACCCATCTGGATCCCCAAACCGTGGAGGAATTACTCTTTGAGGCTCAGCGACTCGGCTATGCCACAGTATTCAATGATCCGGAGACGGGGGCCGTGCGCTATCGCTTTGATGTCTAGTTCATGCTGCCCTTAGAGCCATTTCAACCCATTGGAGCGATCGCCACCACTGCCCAAGGACTGGCTCAACTCCAGCGCCTTGGTGATGCAGGCATTCCCCTCAGCATTTGGGTCTCGCCCCAGTTAGGGTCTGCCCACCCGCAGGTACCAGCCTACGAGCGTCCTCTGGCAGCCCATTTACAGAAACACTGGTGCCACTACCGCGCTTGGATCTTTGCCTTGGCCTGCGGTGCAGTGGTGCGGTTAATCTCACCCCTGTTGACCCACAAAAGCCAAGATCCGGCGGTTTGCGTTCTTGCTGAGGATGGCCAATGGATCGTGAGTTTGCTGGGGGGGCATGGGGCAGGGGGCGATCGCCTCTGTCAAATCCTCAGTGCTACCATTGGCGCAACACCGATTCTCACGGGGGCAAGTGGCAGCCAAGGCTACTTTGCCGTCGATACTTGGGGAACAGCCTTGGGGTGGCAACGGGGGGCAGGAGACTGGAATGCGATCGCCAGCCAACAGGCCCAGGGAAAAGCGGTGCAGGTGTATCAAACCTGCGGTAGCTCTTTGTGGCGCACAGGTCTTAGTTCAGACCAGCCCCTTGAGTGGGTCAGTACCCCACCCCTAGAAAATGCGGTGTGGATTACTGAAAAAGTGTTACCCGCCTCTGTGACCTCAGGTGTCGCTTGGCATCCACGGGTTCTGTGGCTAGGCATTGGCTGTGAACGGGGAACCTCAGCAGCCTTGATCCAGCAGGCCATTGATCAGACCCTTGCCCAAGGGGGACTCAGCCCCCTCGCGATCGCCGGCCTTGCCAGTATTGATCGCAAAGCCGATGAAGTGGGGTTGTGTCAAGTGGCTAAGGCCCACGATTGGCCAAGCCGCTGGTTTTCCGCACAAGAATTGGCGCCTGTTACAGTACCTACCCCCTCAGCCATCGTGGCTGCAGAGATGGGAACGCCCAGTGTGGCTGAAGCCGCAGCAGTGTTGGCCAGCGGGGGAGGGCGTTTAATTGTTCCTAAGCAGATTTACCGTCAAGAGGGGGAGCGGGGGGCAGTGACGATCGCCATTGCCCAATCTGAACGGGAATGGATTCCCCGCCAGGGCTCCCTGAGCCTCATTGGCACCGGTCCGGGATCCTTGGATCAACTCACCCTCGCGGCACGCTCTGCCCTTTTGGCCGCTGATATTCTCGTGGGCTATACCCTTTACCTCGAATTGCTCGCTCCCCTACGGCGACCGGGACAAATGGTAGCGGCCTATGCCATTACCCAAGAGCGACAACGAGCCGAAGCGGCGATTGAACTAGCCCAGTGGGGACTCAATGTGGCGGTGGTTTCTTCCGGTGACTGTGGTATCTATGGCATGGCAGGTCTGGTACTAGAGCTATTGGCAGCAGCGGACATCACCGATTTACCGGTAGAGGTGTTTCCAGGGGTGAGTGCTGTGAATGCTGCTGCGGCTCGCTTGGGGGCACCCCTGATGCACGATTTTTGCGCCATTAGCCTCAGCGATCGATTGACCCCTTGGCCAGTCATTAAGAAACGCCTGCAGGCGGCAGCAGAAGCAGATTTTGTTACCGCCCTTTACAATCCCCGTTCCCGCGATCGCCAGCAACAATTAGTGGACGCCAAAGCTATTTTCTTAGAATATCGTTCACCGCAGACACCAGTGGCAATTGTTCGGGCCGCCTATCGCCCTGAGGAGCATATCACCCTCACCACCCTTGGGGCATTTGAACCCGCAACAGTGGATATGTTCAGCTTAGTGTTGATTGGCAACGCTAGCACCCGCCGCTTTCAGGATTGGCTGATTACCCCCCGTGGCTATCTGGGCAAGGAACCCTAAAGCAAGCCTACCTGACCGAGGAAATTAAAACAAGCCCAGTTGACGATACTGAGCGCGATCGAGCCAAAAAAGGCACTCCAAAAACCATTGCGGAGGGTAAATCCATCCACAAAGGCAGCGGCAAGGGCAAAAATGGCTGCATTAATCATCAGGGCAACTAAGCCAAACGTAAGAAAAATAAAGGGGAACGTTACAAACTTGAGCACTGCGCCAAGGGTGGCATTGAGCAGACCAAAGACAATCGCCGACCACAGAGCTGTTGAGAACTTGTCAATTTCTACCCCCAAAAATGAGAGGCGAGACACAATAAATAAGCTAATACTGGTCACAATCCAAGTAATGAGTAACCCCCACATAGGCAGCTCCTAATAATTTGCATTTATATATTGATATATATTGATCTAGAGATAACAATCTAGAGAACAATCAAGAAAAAGGGGACTACCGGTACGCCAAAGGTCACACTGAACCAGTAGCTGAACAGACTGAGGAGAAGGCTCAGGAACAGCGAGAGGCACAGTGACCACAGCAGATAGGAGGCGAACTCGTACATCCCTTGCCAAAAGGAATCAAAGGGCACGTCTAGCACATATCCATTGGCAGACAACCGTACAGGGGCTTGAGACATTGCACGATCCTCTAGCAGCATTGGTTTTATTTTAGGCCAGGGATGAGAACGTAACATTTTGAGACATCAATTTTTGTAAATTATGTGGGTTTAGAATCTGGGGCGATAATAGAAATAGAGCGCGAGGCACTGAGGTGGGCATGGGACAAGGTTGGCAAGTGGGGCGTGTCTTTGGCATTCCCCTGTATATTGATCGGTCGTGGTTTCTGGTGATTCTGCTGTTTACCTTTCTCAATGGCAGTGACTGGCAGGACACCTACCCGCAGTGGAGAGCACTGGTATGGCCAATGGGATTTGGGGTTTCCCTGCTGTTGTTTGCCTCAGTATTACTCCATGAATTGGGGCATAGTCTAGTGGCGCGCTCCCAAGGAATTACAGTACGCTCAATTACCCTCTTTCTCTTTGGTGGTGTGGCAGCCATTGAACGGGAATCCAATACCCCTGGTCAAGCCTTTCAGGTGGCGATCGCGGGGCCTTTGGTGAGTTTTGCCCTTTTTGTCCTGTTGCAGGGGGTAGCCGTCCTACTGCCGGGGGATTATCCCCTCCATGAACTGTTGCTCTATCTAGCGAATATCAACTTTGTCTTAGGGGTTTTTAACCTTTTACCTGGACTTCCCCTCGATGGTGGCCAAGTGCTCAAAGCAGCCGTTTGGAAATTCACAGGCAATCGCTTTCAGGGGATGCGCTGGGCAGCGCGATCGGGACAATTGTTGGGCTGGTTGGCCATTAGTTTTGGGCTATTTGTAACACTCCTTGGCAGTGGCAATGGCCTGTGGTTGGGTCTGTTGGGGTGGTTTGCCCTGCAAAATGCCACCCTCTACAATCGCCTCAGCCAACTCCAAGAAGCATTGGTGACCCTGACGGCGGCGGAGGCCATGACACGGGATTTTCGAGTGATTGAGGGAACTGTGTCGCTGCGGGAGTTTGCCGATCGCTATCTCCTACTGAGCGATCGCCAGCCCACAGGCTATTTTGTCGCCACCGATGGCCGCTATTGCGGCTATTTAGATTCCCAAGCCCTGAACCATGTGGAGCGCAGCCGTTGGGAAGTAACGCCAGTTGCAGAATTAGCCGTACCCTTGCGGGCGATCGCCACCGTCAAAGAATCAGACTCCCTCGCCAAGACGATTTGCACCCTAGAGGAACAACAACAACGCTTTATTACTGTTTTAACCCCTGCAGATGCCGTAGCGGGAGTGATTGATCGCGGTGATATTCTAGTGGCTTTGGCCAAACGGTTGCACTGGCAATTGGGGAAACAGGATATTCAACGCCTCAAACAAGAAAGGCACTATCCCCCAGAACTGCAATTATTGGAACTGGCAAAAACAGCCCTGCAATTTGAGGGACCGATGGCGCAATAGCAGTTACTTTACCAATCCGCTAGTTTGTTTGAGCAGCCAACAATCGAGATAGAGAAAAGGTGTAGCCTTGACTGTAGCTGCCTGTCCTAACGCGCCCTGGAGGACTCGAACCCCCGACATCCGGTTTTGGAGACCGACGTTCTACCAACTGAACTAAGGACGCAAGCCTGTTTACAGGGGGCGATCAAACCGTGGCTTGATCCGCGAAGCTTTACCCATACGATCGCGCAGGTAGTAGAGCTTGGCCCGACGGACTTTACCCCGCTGAATTACTTTTATACTATCAATTCGTGGCGAATGCAGCAAAAAGACTCGCTCAACGCCCACCCCTTGGAAGACACGACGCACGGTAATGGTGCGGTTAATGCCCGTGTTGCGCATAGCGATTACATCCCCTTCATAGGGCTGGACGCGCTCTTTATCGCCTTCTTTAATTTTGACGCCAACCCGAACGCGATCGCCCACATAAATCACGGGCAAGTCAGTCTTCATTTGCTCCGCTTCGATCGAGCGAATAATGTCTTGGGCGTTCATGACAGTTCCTTAACTCGCAATCTCTTAGCATACCTTAAGCATTTAGCCTTGTCTAGGCCATTTATTTCTTGTTTTGCACATCAGCGAGGGTGTATCCCAAGCTCAGCAGCAGCCGCCGCAGTAGGGGCAAGCTTAAGCCAATCACATTACTAGGGGTGCCGACAATTTTCTCGACAAAGGCACCCCCTTGGCCATCGAGGGCAAAGCAGCCAGCACAGGCAAGGGGTTCGCCAGAGGCCACATAGGCGGCAATTTCAGCATCACTCACCTGCGCAAAAACCACTTGGGTGGACTCCACCTCAACACAGGTGCGCCCCTGGGCCAAATCAATCAAAGCATGGCCTGTCAGCAGGTCTGCCGTTTGACCGCGCATTTGTTGCCAGCGGGCGATCGCCATCTCTGGCGAGGCCGGTTTACCGTAAATTTCTCCGCCAAGCACCAGCACAGAATCACAGCCCAAAATTAAGGCGGGGGCTGAATAACTCTGAGCTACCGTTTCTGCTTTACACCGTGCCAGTAACCGCACCAGTTCTGTTGGCGTTGCTGCTTGAATAACCGACTCATCAAAGTGACTGGGCTGAATAATTGGATCAATGCCAATTTGTTGCAGCAATTGGCGGCGTGCCGGGGAGGCAGAGGCAAGAACAAAGGGCACCATAGCGCTGTGTTTGAGGTAACCAGTCTTTATGATCTCATATTGAAACTATTAAACCTGCATGAGGTGTCCGATTGAGGGTTTATTATCTTAGGTGTTGCGTCTGGAGTCAGATAAATGATGAGTGCGGCCTACACCTACACTCCCCCCGGCGGCCTACCCCAGGATGCATCGTTACCCGATCACTTTTTGGCCTACAAAAGACTCCAGTCGCTGCCGGAAATGTGGCCCCTATTGGCGCAACGCCATGGGGATGTGGTGGCTCTTGATGCGCCCTACGAAGACCCTCCGACCCGCATCACCTACAGTGAACTCTATCAACGCATTCAACGCTTTGCCGCTGGCCTACAAGCGCTGGGTGTCGCTGCCGGCGATCGCGTGGCCCTGTTTCCTGACAATAGCCCCCGCTGGCTCATTGCCGATCAAGGCAGTATGATGGCGGGTGCCATTAATGTAGTGCGCAGTGGTACCGCCGATGCTCAAGAACTGCTCTACATTTTGCGCGACAGTGGAGCCACCCTGCTGCTCATCGAAAACCTAGCTACCCTTGGCAAACTGCAAGAGCCTCTGGTGGATACAGGAGTCAAAACAGTGGTGCTCCTGAGTGGAGAATCCCCTGAATTGGCAGGTTTTCCCCTGCGGCTTTTGAACTTTGGTCAAGTGTTTACGGAAGGACAATATGGCACAGTGCGGGCGGTGGCCATTACCCCCGATAACTTGGCAACCCTAATGTACACCTCCGGTACCACGGGTCAACCCAAGGGCGTGATGGTTACCCACGGAGGGCTACTGAGTCAAATTGTCAATCTCTGGGCAATTGTGCAACCGCAGGTGGGCGATCGCGTCCTCAGTATTTTGCCTATTTGGCACGCCTACGAACGGGTGGCCGAGTACTTTCTCTTTGCCTGTGGCTGTAGCCAAACCTATACCAACCTCCGCCACTTCAAGAATGACCTGAAACGCTGTAAGCCCCACTACATGATTGCCGTCCCCCGTATCTGGGAAAGCTTTTACGAAGGGGTGCAAAAGCAACTGCGGGATAGTCCGGCTACAAAGCGGCGTCTTGCTCAGTTTTTCCTCAGTGTTGGCCAGCAATATATACTGCAACGGCGACTGCTGACGGGCCTGAGCCTGACCAACCCCCATCCCAGGGGCTGGCAGAAATGGCTGGCTCGAGTGCAAACCCTCCTCCTCAAGCCCCTCTACGAACTGGGGGAGAAGCGGCTTTATAGCAAAATTCGTGAAGCCACCGGCGGTGAGATTAAACAGGTAATTAGTGGTGGCGGTGCTCTTGCTCCCCATTTGGACACCTTCTATGAAGTCATTAACCTAGAAGTTTTGGTGGGCTACGGTCTCACTGAAACGGCCGTAGTGCTAACCGCTCGCCGCTCTTGGGCGAATTTACGGGGATCCGCTGGCCGTCCAATTCCCGATACCGCCATTAAAATTGTCGATCCAGAAACTAAAGCCCCCCTTGAGTTTGGCCAAAAAGGACTGGTGATGGCCAAGGGGCCGCAGGTGATGCGCGGCTACTACAACCAACCAGAGGCCACGGCTAAGGTGCTCGATGCTGAGGGGTGGTTTGACACTGGCGATTTGGGCTACCTCACCCCCAATGGAGATCTAGTGCTGACGGGACGGCAAAAGGACACCATTGTTCTCAGCAACGGTGAAAATATTGAACCGCAACCCATCGAGGATGCCTGTGTCCGCAGCCCCTATATTGACCAAATTATGCTGGTGGGTCAAGACCAAAAGGCTCTTGGTGCCCTCATTGTGCCCAATTTAGAGGCACTGGAGGCGTGGGTAGTTGCCAAGGGGTACCGACTGGAGTTGCCAAACCGACCGGCACAAGCGGGCAGCGGTGAGGTGGTGACCCTGGAGAGCAAAGTCATTATTGATCTCTATCGCCAAGAACTGCTGCGGGAAGTGCAAAATCGCCCCGGCTATCGCCCGGATGATCGCATTGCCACGTTTCGCTTTGTCCTCGAACCCTTTACGATAGAGAATGGTCTTTTGACCCAAACCCTAAAAATTCGCCGTCATGTCGTGAGCGATCGCTACCGCGATATGATTAACGCCATGTTTGAGTAATCTTCATGACAGACCCTATGGATACTAAACTGCTCCTGCGGCGCCAAATTATGGTGAAAGCCATCGTCACTCCCGAGTGGAAAGACGATGCCCAAAGGCAGCTTCAGGCACAACTCAATCAAGTGGATGCCCAAATTCAGCAGTTGGATCTGCAAGTGCAGCAAGTGATTGACGAACTGCGCAAAAGTAATGAAGCAGCGGATGTGGTCAATGCCCGTATTCAAGACGTTCAAGGGCAAGCCAACAACCAAAAGGCACAACTCCTACAGCAAAAAAATCTCATTCTTCAGCAATTGGATCAGGTGCAACGCCTGCAAATGGGTCAGGAAGTGGATCAAGGTCAGGTAGATAATTTCTTCTATGTCACCAAAGGGGACAACCTGATTCAAAAGATGCAGGTGGAAATTCTCCTGCGCAATGGCGTCATCGAAGAAATTCGCGGCACGCTCTAGGTTTTACGCTTTATTGTTTGTGAACTTGAGATTTAACTCCCTTTCGATTGCCAACTAAGGATAGCAGCCTCTATGATTCGTGAACTGTTCATGCCCGCCCTCAGCTCCACCATGACCGAAGGCAAAATTGTCTCTTGGCTGAAATCTCCCGGGGATAAGGTGACCAAAGGGGAAACGGTGCTGATTGTGGAATCCGACAAGGCCGATATGGATGTGGAGTCCTTCTACGACGGCTATTTGGCGGTGATTACCGTACCTGCTGGCGAAGTGGCACCCGTCGGCTCCACCATTGGCCTTGTGGCAGAAACAGAAGCAGAAATTGCGGAGGCGGAGGCAAAGGCCAAGTCCCTTGGGACGGCTACCAGTTCTGGGCCAGCTCCGGCCTCAACTTCGACTGTGGCCACCAGTAATGGCTCAGGAACGGCTCCTGTAGCAGCGGCTCCTGCCGCCAGTGCTGCTGTACCGGCTGGGCGAGTGATGGCCTCCCCCCGTGCCCGCAAGTTGGCCAAGGAACACAAAATTGATTTGAAGACCCTCAAGGGAACTGGCCCCAATGGTCGGATTACAGCCGCCGATGTGGAAGCTTTGATTGGGGCACCTGCAACCCCTGTGCCACCCGTGGCAACGTCCCCTGCGCCTATCCCCACGGCACCCCCTGCTACTGCGGCGGTGGTCGCTAAGGAGGATTTGGTGCCCCTGACAACGCTGCAAAATGCGGTTGTGCGCAATATGGTGGCCAGCCTTGGCATTCCCGATTTCCATGTTGCCTACACGATTACAACCGATGCCTTGGATCGGCTGTATCAGCAAATTAAGTCCAAAGGGGTGACCATGACGGCGCTCCTTGCCAAGGCGATCGCCCTGACATTGCAAAAACACCCAATTATGAATGCCTACTACACAGAGCAGGGGATTCAATACCGTCGTGATATTAACATCGCTGTTGCTGTGGCGATGCCGGGGGGGGGTCTGATTACACCGGTGCTGAAGAACGCCGATCAAATTGACCTCTACAGCCTCTCCCGTACTTGGAAAGACTTGGTGGAACGGGCGCGCGCTAAGCAACTGCAACCCGATGAGTACAGCACAGGCACCTTTAGCCTCTCGAACCTCGGCATGTTTGGAGTTGACTTCTTTGATGCCATTCTCACGCCCGGCCAAGGGGCCATTATGGCGGTGGGGGCATCGCGGCCGACGGTGGTTGCTACGGAGGATGGCCTGCTCGGGGTAAAACGGCAGATGAAAGTGAATATCACCTGTGATCACCGGGTGATCTATGGTGCGGATGCAGCCGCTTTCCTTCAGGATTTGGCGAAACTGATTGAAACCAATCCTCAAGCCCTGACGCTCTAAACAGTGACTGCCCTGCTGGAAATCAGAGATCTTCATTTTGGCTATGGGAGAACCCCCTCACTTCTGCGAGGGATTAATCTGAGGGTGACGGGGGGCGATCGCCTTGGCATCATTGGTGACAATGGTTCTGGCAAAACCACACTCCTCCTTCTCTGTGCGGCTGTTCTCAAGCCACAGCGGGGAACGATTACCTGCTTGGGGCAGTCAGTGGTGGCGGGACAGTTTCAACCGGCAGTGGGCGTCGTGCTGCAGCATCCAGCGGATCAGTTAATTGGGACGACTGTGGCTGAGGATGTTGCCTTTGGCCCTGAGAACTTAGGTTGTTCAGCCCTAGAAGTGCAGCAGCGAGTGCATCAAGCCTTGGCGATGACTGGAACTTTGCATTTGGCCAATCGCCTGCCCCATCAACTGTCGGGGGGAGAACAACGCATGGTGGCGATCGCGGGCATTTTGGCCATGCAGCCCAAGCTCATCCTCTACGATGAACCCACTGCCTTTTTAGACCAACGGAGTTGCCGCACCTTGATGGAGTTTCTCCAAACCAATGCCACTCCCGGTCTAGTGGTCAGCCATGACCTTGCGTTTTTACGCGCCGTCTGTACGCAGATTTTTCTCCTTGAGTCAGGACATCTGTGTCCCCTAGGGCTGTAGCCTATGCTGCGTCGTCGCCTTTGGTTGTTGTTCATTCTCTTCTGTTGGAGTTTGTGCTGGACAATTTGGCCTGTACAAGCACAAAACCCAAGGTGCATTCGTGGGGTTTGGCTGACCAAGAATGATTTCCCAATCCTGCGCGATCGCCCGCGGCTGGTGGCAGTCCTCAATGATCTACAGCGACTGAACTTCAACACCCTTTACCCCGTTGTCTGGAACTCCGGCTATGTCAGTTTCCCCAGTACTACCGCCAAGAATCTGGGAATTCAGCCCTTTGTGCTGCGGGGAATCCAAGACTACGATATTCTTGCCGAACTCACCCAGCAGGCCCACTGCCGTCATCTCTTAGTCATTCCCTGGTTTGAATTTGGCTTTATGGTGCCAGAGACCTCAGAACTTGCCCTTGCTCATCCGGAGTGGCTCACCCAGGCTATCGATGGTCAGACCACTCGCTTAACGGCGGCTGGGGAAGTGGCTTGGATGAATCCCTTTCATCCACAAGTACAAGAATTTCTCACCAATATTGTCCTTGAGGTCCTGCGGCAATATCCGGTGGATGGTGTGCAGTTTGATGATCATCTCAGTCTGCCCGTGGAGTTTGGCTACGACGACTACACCCGTGCCCTCTATGAGCAGGAAACCCAAAAGCCCGTTCCCGACAATCCCCGTGACCCGGACTGGATGCGCTGGCGTGCTGACAAACTCACTGCCTTTGTGCAAACGCTGCGGCAGCGGGTAAAGCAGGCATTTCCCAAGGCCATTTTTTCCCTCTCACCGACCACATTGCCAACCGCCTACCAAACATTTCTCCAAGACTGGCCGCAGTGGGTTGCCCTTGGACTCGTTGATGAAGTAATTGTGCAAGTCTATCGCTACAATCTCTCCAGCTTTGTGCAGCAGTTGATGCAGCCGGAGATCCTCCAGGCCCAAGCGAAAGTTCCCACTGCCGTTGGTGTCCTCACGGGGCTGCGTACCAACCCTGTACCCATTGAACTGGTGGATGCCAAGGTGGCGGCTGCCCTGCAAGCTGGGTTAGGAGTGTCCTTTTTCTCCCTTGAAACCCTGTGGCAACGGGGACCGGAGCCCCGCGATCGCCGCCAGAATACAATCCTCTTTCATTTTCGCCAGCCACTGCCACGGCGGCTCTTTAGCCAAGCTTGTCCAAGAATCTAGAGCTTGCTGCCACACTCTGGACAAAAGCGATGGGTTGAAATCGTCTTGGCTCCACAATTGGCACAGTAGACCAGTTCAGCAGCCTTTTCAAGAACCTTGGCTTCCGGCAGACCGAGCATTTGAGAGTTAGGCTTGCCGGGGGCAACCATTGGGTAGCAGTTTTCATCGCGGGTGACATGGGCATCCAGCAGTACTGGCCCATCGTAGGCCAAAACCTCTTGGACAATGGCATCCAAATCCTGGCGATCGCTCACCCGTAGCCCCTTAACCCCATAGGCCTCCGCCAATTTCACAAAATCGGGCATTCCCTCGGCCATATTGGAATGGGAATACCGCTCCTCATAAAAGGCCTGCTGCCACTGCCGCACCATTCCCTGCCAGAAGTTGTTAATAATGACAGTCTTGACAGCAATACCGTACTGAGCCAGTGTAGCCAGCTCTTGGGAATTCATCTGGAAACTGGCATCGCCACTAATACAAATCACCTGTTGATCCGGCAAAGCTACTTTGACCCCCATGGCCGCAGGCATACCAAAGCCCATTGTGCCCAAGCCCGCACTGGAGATCCAACGCCGAGGGCCATTTTTCAGGAATTGTGCTGCCCACATCTGGTGCTGACCCACATCAGTGGTGTAATAGGCATCGGGGGCGTGACGGCCAAAAGCGACAATCACCTCCTGCGGTGAGAGTTCACCACTGGGTTGGGGCACAATGAGGGGATAATCCTGCTTCCAGATAGTAATCCGCTCTAACCAGGCTTGGGTCTGAGGTTCAACCGCTTGACCACTGTCTTCAATGTGCTTGAGGAGCTGCTGCAGCACTGGTTTAACGCTGCCCACAATCGGCACATCAGGGACACGGTTTTTGCCCACCTCAGCAGGATCAATGTCAATGTGAATGACCTTAGCGCGGGAGGCAAACTCGTCCAGCTTACCGGTGACGCGATCGTCAAAGCGCGCCCCCACCGCAATCAGGAGATCGCATTCACTGACGGCAAAGTTGGCATAGGCGGTGCCATGCATCCCCAACATACCCACAGAGAGGGGATGGGATTCAGGAAAAGCCCCCTTCCCCATGAGTGTTGTGGTCACTGGAATCTGGAAGAGCTCGGCTAACTTGAGGACCTCCTCGTGAGCACCCGCTGTAATTGCCCCGCCCCCCACATAAAGCAACGGTCGCTTGGCCTCACGAATCAATTGGACCGCTTGGGCAATTTGACGGGCATTGCCGCGAATCGTGGGGCGATAGCCCCGCAGCTTCACCTGCCCCGGCTCGACCGGCTCATACTCACAGACCTCTAACCCCACATCCTTGGGAATATCCACAAGCACGGGTCCCGGTCGACCAGTGGTGGCAATGTAGATCGCCTCAGCAATGATCCGTGCCATGTCCTTAGCTGCACGCACCACGTAGGAGTGTTTAACAATGGGCAGCGTAATGCCAAAAATATCGGTTTCTTGAAAGGCATCGGTGCCAATGGCAGAGCGAGGTACCTGACCCGTGATCACCAGCAGTGGAATTGAATCCATGTGGGCTGTGGCAATGCCTGTAACTAAGTTTGTTGCCCCTGGTCCGGAAGTCGCAAAACACACCCCCACCTGACCTGTGGCACGGGCGTAGCCGTCAGCAGCATGGGCTGCCCCCTGTTCGTGGCGCACCAGAATGTGCTGAATGATGCCCTTGGACTCAGCACGGTAAAGTTCATCATAAATCGGTAAAATGGCCCCACCAGGATATCCAAAAATATGCTTAACACCGTGACGGCATAGGGTATCAATCAGAATGTATGCTCCAGTTGCTTGCACAGGCCAACCTCGTCAGGCAGTGGTGGTAGATATTTCTAAATTCTAATTTTTCAATTAGGGTCTCGGCAAGAGCGCAAAGGCTTGAAAGCATTGAATTCTTGGCCTTAAACTCCTCAATGCTTAACATATCTTTGCAATTAGTAGCTGCCTTGCTTTGCTGCAGGAACGAGGTTGATTTAGTTAGGCAAAATGCGCATTAAAGTTTGGCCATACTCAATTGGTTCAGCATTTTGCACCAGAATTTCCACCACTTGGCCATTGACTTCGGCTTCAATTTCGTTCATCAGCTTCATGGCTTCAATGATGCAAACCACTTGGCCTTTTTTGACTGTGTCACCCACTTCAACAAAGGGGGGTTCATCGGGAGCGGGGGCACGATAAAAGGTTCCGACCATTGGCGCCACAATATCTACGGTTTTGCGATTGGCAGGGGGTGGCGTTGGTTCCGGATCGGGGCTAAGGGCTGGAGGGGGCGCAGGGGTGGGCGTGACCGTGGATGCCGGAGCTGGAGCCACAACCACAGGGGCGCTGCCACTGATCTGCTCACGCTTGCGGAGTTGAAGTTCCAGTTCGCCACTTTTGAGGTTGAGTTCGGTGACGCTGGTTTGGTCAAACATTAATAGCAGTTCGCGTACTTGGTTGAGGTCAAGCTCCACACCCATTACTCCTATTCGCGGCCAAGATACGTATCTGAGCGAGTGTCAATGCGAATCCGCTCGCCGACGGAGATAAACAACGGTACCATGACTTGGGCACCCGTTTCGACAATGGCGGGTTTTGAGCCACCGGTGGCGGTATCTCCTTTAACTCCTGGATCGGTTTGCACCACTTCTAAAACAACGGAGTTGGGTAGCTCCACCTCAAGGACTTGCTCACCCCATTTGACGATATTGACCTCCATGCCTTCCTTAAGATACTTGGCGCGATCGCCCACTTGTGCGGGCGTGAGGCGAGCTTCCTCATAGCTTTCCATGTCCATAAAGACATAGTCTTCGCCATCTTTGTAGGTATGCTGCATGGTGCGTTTTTCAAGGGTGGCTTGGGGAACGGTCTCGCCGGCGCGGAAGGTGCGCTCAATCACGTTGCCTGTTTGCACATTCTTTAACTTTGTCCGTACAAAGGCGGAACCCTTACCGGGTTTGACGTGCAAAAACTCGACGACTCGCCAGACGGCACCATCCAGCTCAATACTTACACCGGGGCGAAAATCATTACTGGAAATCATGTCCTACCGTGCAGTTCACCAAGCTATTATTGTATCCTTGAGCGCTGCCGCTCCTAACACTGTTGAGCAGATTTCCCTAGAGGGGGATCCATTGGCACCCCTGGGAATTCCCAAAGGGCGATCGCTCCTGTAAATGCTACACTGAAAATCAACGTGAATGATAGGCCAAGGACAGTAACAATGGCTGCAACCCTGGAATTGAGTCAAGAAAACGTCGAAAAAGTCCTTGATGAACTCCGCCCCTATTTGATGGCCGATGGCGGCAATGTCGAACTCGTGGAAATTGAAGGGCCGGTGGTACGGCTGCGTTTACAGGGGGCTTGTGGTGCTTGCCCCAGCTCAACCATGACGCTGCGCATGGGCATTGAGCGCAAGTTAAAGGAATCCATTCCAGAGATTGCTGAAGTCCAGCAGGTTCTCTAAGTTACCGGCTGCTGGGGAGAGAGAGGGAGTGGCGATCGCAATCCAGTTAACCCCAGATCAAATTGATCGTCTGGACTTATCTCCCCTAGAACACGTGCTTGCCCCGCTGATTGCACAGCAGCAGCTTCTCGCTCATCATCAAGCGCTGCGTTTTACGATTAATTATCCGCGGCCAGTGGATGAGCCTGATTTAGAACTTTCGGAATTAGCACCGGTGCGCCTTTGGTTTATTCGTGCCGATGTGTGCTATCCCTGGCTACCCTACTTACTGGATTGGTCAGCCGGTGAACTGGTGCGTTATGGGGCGATGCTGGTGCCCCACGAATTTCATCCGCAGCAGGGGATTATCTTCAACCCCCAAGCCCTTGATATTTTTGTGATGGCCAAGGTGTTTACCCTTTGGCAATGGCTACAGAGACAGGGCTATCCTGCTGTTGAAAAAATTAAAGGCATGGCGGCGATGTTTGGCTATGAGCTCGATAGCGAGCTCTTTACGCTCCTTCAATAAGTGATGGGGCAAGCAGTCACCGCCCTAGGCATTGATTTTGGAACCTCGGGGGCGCGGGCGATCGCCATCGATCCTGAGGGCAATGTTCTGGCCACTGCCCGTCGGCCGCTGCACCAGCCGGATCGACCCCAAGAATGGGCAGCCACATTGCGGGCGTTGATTTTAGAAATGCCAAGCGCTATCCGTCGGCAAATTCGGCGGATTGCAATTGATGGGACCTCGAGCACCGTTTTCCTCTGTGATGCTCAGGGGCAGCCCTCCTCACCCGTCCTTTTGTACAACGACGATCGCGCCCAAGATCATCTTCAACGGTTGCGGCAGATTGTAGCCGCAGATCACCTTGTCCTTAGTGCCACCAGTAGTCTGGTCAAGTTGTTGTGGCTCCAGACCCACTATGCCACTGCCAATGTCGTTTTCCTACACCAAGCTGACTGGCTAGCCTTCTTACTTCACGGTCAACTGGGGATTTCCGACTGGCACAATGCCCTGAAGTTGGGCTATGACCCAGCAAAGGAAGCCTACCCCGACTGGTTCAGCCACCCCATACTTGCACCCTTGCAGCCCCTGCTGCCCCAGGTCGTTCCCCCGGGGACGGTTGTGGGAGAGGTGACAGCCACTGATTTAGGCTTGTCTCCAGAGTGTCAGGTGTGTGCGGGGACGACCGATAGCATTGCCGCCTTCTTGGCTAGTGGTGCCTCTGAGGTGGGTGAAGCGGTGACCTCCTTGGGCTCAACCCTTGTGCTGAAGCTTTTGAGTACCTCTAGGGTAGAGGATTTGACAGCAGGCATCTATAGTCATCGCTTGGGCGATCGCTGGCTAGTGGGGGGCGCGTCCAACTGCGGTGCGGCAATTTTAGCCCAGTTTTTTACCCCAGAGGAACTCGAACGCCTCAGTGTCCAAATAGATGTCAGTCAACCCACGGGTTTAGACTACTATCCCCTCCTCAAGCGGGGTGAGCGCTTTCCCATCAATGATCCTCACCTAGAGCCGCGCCTAGAACCCCGGCCCAACGACCCTCGCCTCTTTTTGCAGGGACTCCTTGAAAGTCTCAGTCGCATTGAAGCCCAAGGCTATGCCCAATTGCAGCGTTTGGGGGCCTCACCGCTGAAACAGGTCTGGACAGCGGGCGGGGGTGCCCGTAATCCAGCATGGTTAGCGCTGCGCCAGCAATACCTAGGGGTTCCGGTGGCCATTTCACCCCACACTGAGGCCGCCTATGGAACAGCGCGTCTGGCCCAACTCAACGGGGGTACAACTGCTCCTGAATTTCCAACTTCAGCCGATTGAGGATATGGCGCTGATCCAGTTGACTGAGGATTTGCTGAACAACCGTTTTTGGCCCTGCAGTCCCCCAGCCTGCACCGTTGGCAAAATAGGTTTTGGCCACTTGTCCCATCGTGTAGGAGGAAAAGCCCGCTATCCCCGCCTGGGTCATCGCCACCGATAAATAAGGGCCAAGGGCAATGCCACCGCTCATTGGCGTCGCCAATCCTAAAAGTCCCTTGAGGGAACTCAGTCCCAAATTAACGGCAAATTCCCCTAAACTAATGCTGCCCATGGCAAGGGCAATCGTTTGGAGCAGTTCTTTGGCCCCTGCTTCTGTGAGTTCAATGTCGTAGAGGCGCGAGAGCAGTTGAATCGTCGTCAAGTCAATGACCGCACTGCTGACCATATCGAGAACGGTGACTGGGTTGAGGGCGATCGCCAGCGCCTTAGCAACAGCCCCTTTCCAAATCAGTTGGTTGGCCTCCTGATCCCGCAGTTCCAGCTTGTAGCGGGCCAATTCTTCACTCACTCGATTGGCAAAGAGCATTGAATTGAGAGCAATCAGAGCTTTCCCTTCCCGCCCTAGGACCTCCAAGATTTTCCGTTTGAGGGATTCCACTTGGGGAGGACCGACCGTCATTTTCACCTGTACCCGTCCTTGGCTATCCCGCTGCACCTGGGGCACAAGGGGTGCTGCCGCCACCATGACAATTTCTTCGGGGGAGAGGAGTTCCTTGACGCGCTCATCGCGGATTTTGGCATAGATGGCCGCGCGATCGGCCTCTGGATACTGATCCACCTTGTTAAAGACCAGAATCATTGGCTTGCCGGCTTGCCGCAACTCGCTAAGGGCTTGGTATTCAAGACGGGTCAAGTCCCCGGCAATGACAAAGAGGATCAAATCCGCTTGGGCAGCCACCTGCCGTGCCAGTTGCTCGCGGGCGGCACCATTGACTTCATCTAACCCCGGTGTATCAATCAGGCGAATGGGATTGCCCCGCTGGGCCTCAGAGATTTGCCAAAGGGCACTGGCTTCCTCTTGGGTAACGCCATGAATGGGTCCAGTGGCAAAGTAGGGTTCCCCGAGCAGCGCATTGAGCAGGGAGGACTTTCCCCGCCCCACCATGCCAAAGACAGCAATTTGCACCACCCCATGGTGGAGCTTGTCGAGCATGGCTTCGAGGTCGGCGATCGCCCGCCGGAGGGAGGCTTTTCCGGTGCCCGTGGCTTTGCACTCCCACAGCAATTTTTCCAGAGCAGTCTTGGCTGCTTCATAGCTAAGGGCGCTTTGGTAGTCCTCAAGGTCATCAATGGTCCCTTGAAGCTCCGTCAGGAGAGAATGCGCGGGCGATCGCTCTATCACAGACGCAATACTGACATTACAAAGACGTTACAGATATTTGCCTTTTATTCTAAGGCCGAGGACGGGACTGGTGCGATTTGAACGCACGGCCTAGCGCTTAGGAGGCGCTCGCTCTATCCGACTGAGCTACAGCCCCAAAGGGATACCTTCTATCCTAGCGAGTTTCGATCGCCCCTAGGCTGCTGTCGTTACTGTTGCCCCCTGAGCTAAAGCGTCAATTTCCTGAAACAGGCGCTCTAGGGGAGCATTGGGTTCTAAAAACGAGAAGAGATGCTTGTAGTGGAGCTTGCCTTCCTGGTCAATGAGAAACTGGGCCGGCAACGGTGCCCCCAAGGCTTGACCCGTGCGGTATTTGCGAAAGACTTGGCAACTGGGGTCATAGAGCAGGGGCATCTTTAGGGCCATATCCGCCTTGACCTTCTCACTTTGCTGGGCATCGGTACTGGTGACCACGAGAACAGCCACGCCCTTGCCTTGAAAGGTTTCATGGTTTTCATTCAAGGTCTTGAGATAGGGGTAGCACAGCGGGCAGTATTGATGCGCTGTGAAGATACGGGTAAACACCAACAGGAGTGGCTGCTTTTTCCACTCATTTGAAAGGCGAACGCGGTCACTTAGCCCGACACCAGGTAGCGCCACGTCTGGAACCAGCGCCCCCCGCTTCAGTTCATTTTGGGGGGGCAGTGGCCAGGCATTTTGCCAAAACCGCTCATTAAAGAGGCCACTGAAGTTGGTGGAGGTCAGGAACGGTAATTGAACAGCCATAGCTTCCTCGCCGGTGGCTTGACAGGTGCCTAGCGATCGACGGATCCCATAATCACATCGATACTGCCAAGGATAGCAACAATATCGGCCACTTTCATCCCCTTCAGCAATTGGGGCAGCACTTGCAGGTTATTGAAATCCGGTGGACGAATCTTCCAGCGCCAAGGGAAGACGTTGTCATCTCCAATGAGATAAATGCCCAGCTCCCCTTTGCCCGATTCAACCCGCACATAGTGCTCCCCCTTAGGAATTTTGAAGGTGGGAGACAGCTTCTTGCCAATGTACTGATAGTCAAAGCCGTTCCACTCTGATTTGGCACCCTCAAGCATCCGTTTAGCTTCTAGGTTTTCGTAGGGGCCACCGGGCAGGCCATCCAAGGCCTGGCGAATGATCTTCACCGATTCGCGCATTTCCTGAATACGGACAATGTAGCGAGCAAGGCAATCGCCTTCAGTGGCCACAGGGACATCCCAGTCAAAATCGTCATAGCACTCGTAGTGGTCCACCTTGCGCAGATCCCACTTCACACCAGATGCCCGCAGCATCGGCCCCGATAGCCCCCAGTTAATGGCCTCCTCACGGCTAATTTTGCCCACCCCTTGTAGACGACGCACAAAGATGGGGTTGTTGGTGATCAGGCGCTCGTACTCATCAACTTTGGGTAGGAAGTAGTCGCAAAAGTCACGGCATTTCGTTACCCAGCCATAGGTGAGGTCGGCGGCCACTCCCCCGATGCGGAAGTAGTTGTTGTTGATGAAGCGCATCCCTGTGGCGGCTTCAAAGAGATCGTAGATGTACTCCCGCTCGCGAAAGATATAGAAAAAGGGCGTCTGGGCACCCACGTCCGCCAAGAAGGGGCCTAACCACAGGAGGTGATTGGCAATGCGGTTCAACTCCAGCATGATCACGCGGATATAGCTGGCGCGTTTGGGCACAGGAATCCCCGCCAATTTTTCTGGCGCATTAACGGTGACCGCTTCGTTAAACATTCCTGCGGCATAGTCCCAACGACTGACGTAGGGAATGAACATGATGTTAGTGCGGTTTTCGGCAATTTTCTCCATACCGCGATGGAGGTAGCCAATCACCGGCTCGCAGTCAATCACATCTTCGCCATCAAGGGTCACCATTAATCGCAACACCCCGTGCATTGAGGGATGGTGCGGCCCCATGTTGATGACCATGGGTTCAGTGCGAGTCTCTATCTTGGGCATAGATGGCAGTTCCGCTAGAGGGTTGGAGGCTTACTGTTGATATGCTACACAGGTTTTCAGCGCTTGCCAATTCAAATTTGCTTATGGCTTAGATAATGGTGCCGTCGGGAATCACGGCATTTTTGATGATGACAACCACACCGCTGCGAATATAGAATCCCTGATCCTCTCGATTGGATTCTTCAACGTTATCTTTGTTGATGATTTTGACATCGCGGCCAATGCAGGCATTTTTATCCACAATTGCCCGGCGAATGACACTGTTGGCCCCAATGCCGATGGGGATTTTATGTTGCAGCCGTAGCTGGCTGCGCTGAGCTGAGTCTTGGTAGTAGTCTGCCCCCATCAGCAGGGAGTGATCAATGACACAGCCGGATTCCACCCGCGATCGCACGCCCAAGACCGAGCGGTGAACTTGGCATTCCTTGAGGATACAGCCCTCACTAATGATGGACTCCGTGATGGTGGAACTGAGAATCTTACTGGGGGGCAAATAGCGGGGACGGGTATAGATGGGGGCGTTTTCATCGTAGAAGCTAAAGGGCGGCTGCGGCTGTTGGGTGAGGGCAAGGTTGGCTTCGTAGAAGGAGCCAATGGTGCCAATATCTTCCCAATAGCCATTGAAAAGATAGGTTTGGACAAGGTGGGAACGGGCTGCAGCGGGGATGATTTCTTTGCCAAAGTCCGTGGCATCGGCCATCTGCTGCAAAAGGTCAATGAGGACTTGCCGCTTGAAGACATAAATCCCCATCGAGGCAATGTAGGGTTTGCGATGGGCTTCCTCGATGGTTAGGCCATAGCGGGTTGTGTCCACTCGCATATCCCGGAGGGCATCCCCGGTGGGCTTCTCGCGAAAGTCAGTTACTCGCCCCGTACCATCCACCTTAAGGAGGCCAAAACCAGAGGCGGCCTTTTCCTCCACCGGCAGAACGGAAAGGGTAACATCGGCGCCGGTGTCGCGGTGGCGTTGGACAAACAGGCGATAGTCCATGCGGTAGAGGTGATCTCCTGAAAGAATCAGGTATTCATCCACATCCCAGTCCGCCAACAGCCACAGGTATTGACGTACCGCATCAGCCGTGCCCTGAAACCAGTTGGGATTTTCGGGGGTTTGTTGGGCGGCCAAAACTTCGACAAAGCCGCCCGTCAGGCCGGGAAAGGTGTAGGTACGGGCAATGTGACGATTGAGGGAGGCCGAGTTGAATTGGGTAAGGACGTAAATGTTATGGATTTCGGAGTTGATGCAATTGCTCACCGGAATATCAATGAGGCGATATTTTCCAGCAAGGGGAACCGCAGGCTTAGCGCGACGCTTGGTCAAGGGATACAGACGTGTTCCGGCACCGCCCCCAAGGATAATCGCCAGGACTCGTTTCATTGAAAACTCCATCTGAACGGCCACATGAACAGTGTACGCTGTGGTGGCACTTCATCTTTGCCAAGGGGCGCCTTTTGGTAAAGAAGCTACGCAATGGCATGATAATGATACTTGGTCGTTGATCCCAAGCGGGGAGTGGCAGCATGGGATTTGTGGACATCGCGATCGCGGATCTGGCGGCGGACTACGGCGTATCGGTCGAAACAGTCTGTGCGTGGTGCGATCGCTTGGGTATTCGCTATACCAGCCCCCAAACACGCTTGCCCCTTGAAGATGCCAAAGCAATTATTTTGGCCTTGACAACCCCTGCGCCCGTCAACGATCAACCAGACACACCGCAATCGTAAGACCTGCTTATTGGGAGAACTATGTTAAAAAAATGCGTTTGGCTTGCGGTCGCTCTCTGCCTCTGCCTCTGGCAATTCACCATGGGCACAGCACTGGCCGCCGAACTGACCCCTGAAGTCTTGACTGTCCCCCTCAACAGCGAGGGCAAAACGATTACGCTGACGGAAAAACAATACCTAGAGGGTAAGCGCCTCTTCCAGTATGCCTGTGCCTCCTGCCACGTGGGGGGGATCACGAAAACGAACCCCAGCTTGGATTTGCGTACGGAAACCCTTGCCCTAGCCACGCCGCCCCGGGATAACATTGAAGGCTTGGTGGACTACATGAAGAACCCCACCACCTACGATGGTGAGCAAGAAATTGCTGAGGTGCACCCCAGTCTGCGCAGTGCCGACATTTTTCCGAAAATGCGGAACTTGACGGAGAAGGATTTGGTGGCGATCGCCGGCCATATTCTCGTCGAGCCCAAAATCTTGGGTGATAAATGGGGCGGTGGCAAAGTGTATTACTAATGACTCGTAACAAGGATTTTCCCAACACCCATGTACCAACCTCACTTTTGGCAACGGTCTATCGGCTGGCTTTGCGGTGGTCTTTTGATTCTGCTGCTGGGCTGGACGATCGCGCCGGCAACGGCCCTGGCAGCTGCCGGGGTTGATAACTATGTGATCCAATACCTCAAGGTAACGGACACCGTAGAATTGCCCGTCAATGATCGCGGTGAAACCAAAACCTTTACAGCCGTGGACTTAACCCGTGGCAAGCGGCTCTTTGAGGAAAACTGCAAAAACTGCCATGTTGGTGGCAGTACGTTACCGAATCCTTTGGTGTCACTCTCTCTGAAGGATCTCAAGGGGGCAACGCCACCACGGGATACGATCGCCAGCCTTGTGGCTTTCCAGCGATCGCCGAAGTCCTACGATGGCAGCGAAGAGAGTTATTCCTGCCGCCGCGTGAGTGAGGACTGGTTGACGACGGAACAGCTTGAGACCTTAGCTGCCTTTATTTTGCGAGCGGCAGCCGTAGCCCCCGGTTGGGGCGTAGAAAGCTTTCCGGACAGTGCCCCCTAGGTTGGGAACTTTGCTACACTGACCTTTGGTGAATCTTGCACCCCTTAATTTTTCGGACTTGATCCATATCCTGACGCGTTCCATGAAAGGAGAACTCCGTTGAAAAAGCGATTCATTAGTGTTTGCGCGATCGCGATCGCGCTATTGGTCAGCCTCACCCCTGCGGCCTTAGCAGCAGATCTCGCCAACGGCGCCAAAGTCTTTAGCGGTAACTGCGCAGCCTGTCACATGGGGGGTGGCAATGTGGTAATGGCCAACAAAACCCTGAAAAAAGAAGCCCTTGAGCAATTTGGCATGTACTCTGAGGATGCCATTATCTACCAAGTGCAGCACGGCAAAAATGCGATGCCCGCTTTTGCTGGTCGTCTCACCGATGAACAGATTCAAGACGTGGCAGCCTATGTGCTCGATCAAGCAGCCAAGGGTTGGGCAGGCTAAGATTGCTAGAGTCTGAAAATAACGTAACGCTTGATGAAGGGTGTAGGCGGCGGTTCTACATCCTTTTTTTGTCCTGTCACTGCTCTATCAGTCCTGCACCGGTAGAGGTTAGCTTCTGTATCCCCTAGGGAAACAGTGCAATTCCTATAATGATGAAAGACTTGATCCTAGGAAAAGGCGGTACACTTGGGCTATGCCTGCTGCTCCATTACCAGCCAATGAACCGGAACGGCAACGTGCCCTTGAGCAGTATCAAGTCTTAGATACGCCTCCGGAACCGATCTTTGACGAGATTACCAATCTAGCGGCAGCGATTTGCGAAACTCCCATTGCCCTCATTAGTCTGGTTGACCGCCAGCGGCAGTGGTTTAAGTCCAAGGTGGGCATCGATGCCTGTGAAACCCCAAGGAATGTGGCTTTCTGTGCCCATGTCATTCTGCAAGATCAGCTCGTGATTGTGCCGGATGCTCGCCTTGATCCGCGCTTTGCCGATAATCCCTTTGTTACAGGCCCGCCCTACATCCGTTTCTATGCCGGGATGCCCTTGGTGACGCCGCAGGGGTATGGGATTGGTACCCTCTGTGTAGTGGACTACCAGCCGCGGC
Organism: Thermosynechococcus vestitus BP-1; assembly: GCF_000011345.1. Classification (NCBI taxonomy): domain Bacteria; kingdom Bacillati; phylum Cyanobacteriota; class Cyanophyceae; order Acaryochloridales; family Thermosynechococcaceae; genus Thermosynechococcus; species Thermosynechococcus vestitus. The sequence goes on along the minus strand of NC_004113.1, from coordinate 1,335,238 downwards.
AGCTCAACCCTGTTCAGCAGCAAACCCTACGCACCCTTGCGCGCCAAGTGATTAATGAACTGGAAATCCGCCATCACTTAGAGGTCACCCAGCAACAACTGGCCTACATCCAGCAGATGAGCAGCCTCCAAGAGGCGGTTTTCAATAGTAGTAATCACGCCATTATTGCCACTCGTACCGATGGCATCATCACCTTAATGAATCGAGCCGCCCAGCAGTGGCTGGGATATCCCGCCTCAGAACTGGTGGGGAAAGCCACTCCCGAACGCTTCCATGATCCTCAAGAGATGGAACGCTATGCTCAGATTCTCAGTGCGCAACTGGGAGAACCGATTCCTGCGGGGTTTGAGACTCTTGTGGCCCGGGCACGGCGTGGCTTGGCGGATGAGCAGGAGTGGACGTTTGTACGGCGCGATGGTTCTTGCTTCCCTGTGTCCCTATCAGTCACCCCGATGCATGATCGCCAAGGGCAACTGATTGGCTTTTTGGAGTCAGCCGTTGATATTACTGATAAGAAACAAATTGAGGCGGCGCTGCGACTGCGGGAGCGAGCCATTATTGCTAGCACCAACGGCATTGTGATTACTGACTACCGCCAACCCGATAATCCAGTTATCTATGTGAACCCCGCCTTTGAGCGGATGACGGGGTACCGGGCAACGGAGGTCATTGGCAAAAATTGCCGCTTTTTGCAGGGGAGCGATCGCCATCAACCGGGAGCTACAGCAATTCGTAATGCCATTAAAAAAGGTCAATCCTGTCGTGTGGTTTTGCGGAACTATCGCAAAAACGGCCAGCTCTTCTGGAATGAACTTGCCATCTCACCAATTTACAACGAGTTTGGTGAAATTACCCACTACATTGGCATTCAAAGTGATGTTACTGAACGGCAGCGGGCACAACTGTTTTTACAGCAGCAGGTGAAGCGCACGCTCCTTCTCAATCGCATTACG